>JAUWOS010000093.1 GCA_030611985.1 Desulfobacterales bacterium
AGCATTTTAGAAACGAGCGAGTTTCGGCGAGTTTCGGGACGTTCCTTGATAAATTGATATGTCGATTAAATCTTGAGCGAGTACTGGGACGTTTAAGCAATCAATATTTCAAGGAGCATACCATATCCCACGTAAATACGTTCGGGATGTTATGAGATATTGGCGGATATATCAAAAAGGGGAATGATATAACTTCAGTAGATCACAAAATTTGATATATAAAATATAAACTCATTCACAAACCCCGTTCCTTAGGAACGTGGACGAATTAACTTCCCCAACTATGCATCACAGCTTCAGGCCATATTTGACCAATCTCAAATCTCAAAATTCCTTCAACTTTTGTGATCTGAGATTGGTCAAATCTAACCCAAATCTGTGCGCCTACTTGCGGAAGTTAATTCGTCCACGTTCCTAGCAATTTTAAGAGTTGAGGCGCCAGTCAAGGTGCAAAAGCGCAAGAATATCAGGATATTCCGAGCTTTTGCAACGCAACCAGGCGGGATGCATCGGCACTTAAAATGTGAAGTTATTCTTGGGCGAGTTCTTGGGAGCTTGTGTTATTTAGCCCTCATCACCTATCGTGAAAGAGTAATCTGCCAGATATCCTTGCTGATGCGGTCCATGCTGATTTCAATGTTCATGAAAAGCTTCAGCACTTCGGAATTTGTTCTGGTGTGCGAAGTCGGTTTCAGTGTGTTGAAGGATCCACCACCTGCTATTGCAAAGGGAAGAAGTAACTGATCAGCAAGATGTTCACAGACGGGCACACCAGCATCCAGGTAGCGTAGCGCTGCTTTGGCAACCCTGTCCGCCACGATTTCCGCTCTGACGCCTCGCCTGCCGAAACCGGTAAATACTTCTGAAATGTATTCACTTTTAATCTCAATGGTAACAATGTTGCCCGGCCCCATGTCAGCCGGTTCTTCCTTGATATAGAGACATTCTTCATCCCATCCAAGCTTTTGTTTGATTGTTCCGATCTCTCGTTGCGCAATATGACGTGGTAAACCGGCTACAGTGGCGGTGGCGCGCTGCTCCCGAATTTTTCCCCGTTCATGGATACAGATCGTTCGCAGTTTTTTAGCAGACTGGATTGTCACTCTCAACCTGCCTCCACCTTTGGGATAGTATCCCGGACGTTCCAGATGCGCTTCAACCTTTGACCCCATCCGGTTGATGGCAGGCAGAAAGACCTGCTGCAAAAAATCAAAGGGAGGCGCAAAAGGATTATGTGTGCCGCCTTCAAGTATCAGTGTTGACGGTCCATTTGCGATCAGCAGAGCAGGAAGTACTGACTGTAGTACCAAAGTGGTGCTGCCGGCAGTGCCTATGTTAAAATTGTAATGGCCTGGTCTGATGGTCGTTGGAGCAAACATCAATTCCTGAGAGCCAGGCGCAGCGCCTTCGATCGCGGCGCCACCGATTTTTGCCGCAGCGTTGACACAAGTCAGGTGCTGTTGTTTGAAGCCCGGTTTCCTGCGGCGTGCGCGCAGATTTATGATATGGAAGGGCTTGCCTGAACATAACGAGAGAGCCAGAGAAGTGCGCAGTATCTGCCCGCCTCCTTCGCCCATTGCTCCGTCAATCAATATCATAATAAAAGTTTCCCAAATGAATTGTTATACTATAATATTAATAGCTTAGAATTAAAAGTGACTGTTTAAGATTTAAGATTTAAGATTGATGGTACGCCTTCGGCGTGCTAATGGATAAACCAAAGTTTTTTTGGTAAGGGAGTTTGTCGAAAATAAATTACCCACTATGAGGTAGAACAAGCTGTTTTTATTATGGTTCTTTTGTAATAATGGGTATTGTTATTTTGACAAGTTCCCTAACCGTTCACGGAAGAACCGGTGGCATAACAAGGCTACTTTCCAACATGTAAACCTTAAATCTTAAATCTTAAGTCTTAAATCTAATAATTACAGAACGTTAAGTCATTTGGGAAACTTTTAATCATAACTTCTCTTTTACTCCTCATTTTCCCACAGCTACGGCTACCAACCTTAAAGCGGGACAATTTGAGATTACAAGGTGTCCAGCCTTACGTTGGTAGCCACAACTACAGGCTTTCAGGCATTCTAAGCGTTTTATTTCAAAATACTGCCAAATATTGAATTGTCGCTGTTTACTTTTTCAATTCCGGCTTTTACAATGGTATTTTTCATATTATCCTCACCACTTAAAAGAACGCTCATATAGTTTGACGTCATCCCTTTTAAATAACCTGTAAGCCTGTCCCTTTTGCTCTCTACAAGAACTTTGACCTTTTTTCCGATGTTTTTTTTGTAAAATTCTCTTTTTTTAATATTTCCGAGTTCATGCATTTTCAGGCATCTTGCCTTGATAATTTTTGCCGGAATTTTATCGGGATATTTGCCGGCCGGAGTTCCGTTACGGGCTGAAAACGGAAAAATATGCAGGTAGGTTACAGGCAATTGCTTTATTACAGAATAAGTATTTTCAAAAGCCACTTCGGTTTCGCCTGGAAATCCTGTCAGAATGTCAACGCCTATTGCAGCATCAGGAATCAATTCATGAATTTTCAAAACCAGATCTTTGAAATATGAACTCGTATATGGCCTGCGCATTCTTTTTAAGATAAGATCGTCTCCACTTTGCAACGGAATATGAAAATGGTGACAAAAACTCCCCGATTCCGCCACAAGTCTTATAATTTCTTCGGTGAGTTCACAAGGCTCTATCGAGCTTAGCCGCACACGATCAATAGCCCTTGATGCATGGATACAGGTCAATAGCTCCAGCAGACTGCTCTGCTTTGGCTTAAGATCAAATCCATAACAACCAAGATGTATGCCTGTAAGCACTACTTCGTGATATCCGGCTTCTTTGAGTTTTTTGATTTTGTCTAGTACGTTTTCAAAAGGCATGCTGCGGCTGCGGCCACGGGCATAGGGAACAATGCAATATGTGCAAAATTCGCTGCAACCATCTTGTATCTTTAAAAATGGTCTTGTCCTGCCTCCTGAGAGAGTTACGGGTATCTGTTTGAAATTATGTTCACACTGAATATCGCTCCGGAAAAGCAGGGGAAAGGTACATTCCGGCAAAATGTTACCGGAAGAGGATATGATTATCTCGGGAATCCTGTGTTTGTCTGCATGACCTATTATATAGTGTACACCTTCTATCTTTTTAATTTCATCAGGTTCGGTCTGGGCATAACAGCCCGTTACAATTATACATGCTTTTGGATTTGATCGTATCGCCCGTCGTATCGCCTGTCTCGATTGCATGGATGCTTTTCCGGTAACGGTACAGGTATTTACAATGCATAATTCTGCATTTTTTTCCTTGTCCGATATATTCCATCCCGACTCTTTGAGGCACATAGCTATGGCCTCCGACTCATACTGATTCACCTTGCAGCCCAGAGTTGTAATTGTAAATTTATGCATTGAGTTCATCAAATTTCCATTTTTTGCCTGATGAATTTGTCAATCCATCCTCCGCCAAGAACCTCGTCGTCTTGATAAAACACGGCACACTGTCCTGGAGTTATGGCTGACTGCGGGTTTTCAAATCTGACAATTGCCGTATGGCTGTCAACAGGAAAAAGCATGGACAGGGCTGCTTTGTGACGGTATCTCACACGCGTATAAACTTTGATCGGAAAGTCGGGTTCTTGATTTATCCAGTTTATATTTACAACTTTGCATTCAGAAACCTCAAGGTTCTTTTTAAAGCCCACTACAAGGCGGTTTTTCTTGCTGTCTATGTTTACAACATAATATGCCTTGCAGGCAGGGCAATTGATGCCGCGCCTCTGACCTATAGTAAAAAGATGCAGCCCTTTATGTTTGCCTAATATGTTGCCGTAAACATCTTCTATGATTCCTGGTTTTGGCGTAAATCCCTGTTGCGCTGCAATAAACTCTCCATAGGTTTTATCCCTGATAAAGCATATATCCTGACTCTCTTTCTTTGTAACAGGGCTAAGACCTTTTTTCTCCGCCAGCTTTATCACTTCCTGTTTTGTCATGCTCCCAAGCGGAAAACAGGCATCGGATAGCTGTTTTTGGGTAAGGAGAGATAGAAAATAAGACTGTTCTTTTTTGGGATCAACGCCTCTTAAAAGGTGGCATCCATCCCTTTCGTCCCTGATTATCCGAGCATAATGTCCGGTGGCAAGACAGGATGCGCCCATTTTGCGGGCAGAGGCAAGAACTCTTCCGAATTTTATTGACTGATTACATACTATGCATGGATTGGGAGTCAGTCCGGTCTGGTAGGTTTGTATTAAATAATCAATAACCTCTTTCTTGAATTCAACAGAGCAGTCTATGATTTTGATGCTTATGCCTAACTGGTCTGCAATATGAGAAATCCGGATGCCGGATGCCGGTCCGGTCTCATATCCTGTGATAAAGTGAATTCCCACAACCTTGTGACCCTCTTCTTTTAAGAGGTATGCGGCTACAAGAGAATCTATTCCTCCGCTTATGGCGATGGCTGTTAACCGCTTCATTCAAAAAAGATTTTGCTTGTAGGTTTGGCTTCCATCGCTCTGGGAGGACAGGCAGACACACAAAGTTCGCATACACTGCATTTTTTCTGATCAAAAACAACAAGCATTTCCGGTCGTTGAATGGAAAGAGCGCCGGTCGGGCAAACAGCCGTACATGCGCCGCAGTGTGTGCATTTTTTATTGTCACGCCTTATTTCCTGGGATGCGTTTTTAACATGCACTCCCTGACTTTTGAGATATTGTACTCCCTCTCTGAAGTTTTTTCTGGATCCTGACAGCTCAAGAACCATAATCCCTTCTTTTCTTGGAAGTATGGTAGCGTTGAGAATATTGAAAGTAAGATCGTAGTCTTTGACAAGGTAACAGACTATAGGTTTTTCAACTTCTGTTTCTGGAAAACGAAGAATAAGTATTTTTGAATACATTGTCGTTCCTTAAAAACTATATTGAAAACAAAGCGTAATGCCGTCATTTCTACGTCCGGTCGAAAGCCTTACCTTTGTGTTTCTTTTCAATTTTTCTATAAATTGTCCGGTCTTTGCTTTGTTGTACTTGTGGGCAGCGGTTACAGCGCCGTAAATGTTTCCTGCATAGAAACCCAGTTCAACAAAAGAAATGAGAGCCCCGAGCGCATTATTGTCATCATCAAAAGACTCATATGCAGCACATATCATACCGCCATTGAGCAAAAATGCTATCAGGGCATCCTGATATCGTTCGCAGTAAAAAAATCCTGCTCCAGGAATTATCGACAAAAATCCCGCTAATTCAGAGTTCTTTTTTTGAATCAACGTTTCTTTTTCAATCTCAACAGAAAGTCTTTTCAATCTATATCTGTCTTTATTCTGCTCACTTATCTTTCCGAAATAAAGCCTTGCTTTTTCCCATGATGCCATTTCAATGTATATCCAGCATATTTTGTAATATGCCTCATCTCTTGCATGCATATCATCTCTTATTGTGATCAGATTATGAAGGTTGGCGATGGCGGAACCAGCCTCATTTAACTTCACATAACATTTACTGATCATAAAATATGCTTTTGTGGATAGATCAGTATCTTCATATTTATTGATGATCGTTTTGAAGGAATTTATCGCATCTTTGAAATACCTGGCTTTAAAATACGACATTCCGATTTTGTACACAGCCTGTTCGACCCTGACGTCTTCAGGAAAGAAATAAATAAACCGTTTATATTCACCTATGGCTCTGAAATATTCTTTGTTTGAAAAATAGTTTTCTGCAAAACCAAATTGTTTATCTGGATTAATTTTAAGAACGGATTCGGCAAAAGACTGCGAAAAAGGGAATAAAAGAACAAAAATAATTGTAAAAGCAACAAGAAAAAATCCAGTGGTTCGGGATAAATTTTTTATCATCAACTATTCGTTTTCCTGTAATAGTTCACCACAAAGGGTGCTGGGACTACGTTTTTTTATTGTATAGGAAATTATAAAATTATGTTTTTTTTACTGTAATTTCAAGAAGTCATCGCGTGTTAATTCACAATCTCTAAGAATTTTTAGAAATAGTCCGGACCCAATTGTTTCACCGGGATGAACAGGAACAACAGTACAACGGCTATCGGAGTGTTTGAGGAAATGATGACTGCCTTTAACTCGAATGACTTCAAAATTAGCCTTTTTGAGAACTTTAATAATTTGCTTGCCTTTCAATGAAGGAAATTGAGTCATACCGGCACAGCTATTCTTTGAAAACCGACAAATTCTGTAATAATTGGAACTTCTTCAACTTCAACACACAACTCAATAGCTTCCTTAATGCGCTCTAATAAAATATCTAAGGATTTTGCTTGTGTATGACACCCCTTTAACTCAGGAACGGTACCAACATAAAAACCCTCCACATCTCGTTCAACTATTACATTAAAAATCTTCATTTAACTTTTCCTTCAAAGAGAATCTAATTTTGGTAATTAATCAATAACTTTAAAAATATAACGCCCTTACCACCAGAAGTCGTTATTGCTTACAGGATCATAGCATCGTTTTTCATTATTTATCCAGACCTGAGAGGAAAGCTCTGTTTCATCTCTGCCGCAACGCATAAGGCGATCGCAGGTCATAATCCAGCCCGTAGCGCTGCCATGTTTTTTAAATGCTTCGACAGAATATGCAGAACATGATGGATACATCGGACAACTGCTGCCGATAACTTTTGAAATATACTTTCTGTAAAAAAAGATCGGATAAACAAGAGAACTTGTTTCTTTTTCCGCCCTGTTTTCTGAAAAATTAATATCTTTTCCGATTATCATCTCTTCCTGAGCAAACGCAGCGCCGCAGAACACGAACAATAGAGAAAAAATAATTTTCTTTTTCAATCCCATCACTTTTGAGTAACTCTCAATACTTCTTCAATTGTGGTAATGCCATCTAAAACCTTTTGTATGCCATCCTGACGCAAGGTAATCATATTCAATTTTAACGCCTCATTTTTTATTAGATTCGAATCATATGTTTTGAGTATCAAACGTTTTAGATTATTATCCAGAATCATAATTTCAAGAATACACATCCGACCGGCATAGCCTGTTCTAAAACATTTTTCACATCCTCTTGCCATGTAGATAGTGCCGTCTCTGAGTTGATCAGGGGTAATACCTATGCTTTTCAGTATTATATCGTCTGGTGTATATATTTCTTTGCAGTGACTGCAAAGAACTCTGATCAGTCTTTGCGCTGCAACGGCTACAACCGAAGACGAAATTAAAAATGGTTCAATGCCTATATCAACAAGACGTGTAATGGCACTCGCGGCGTCGTTTGTATGAAGTGTGGAAAATACAAGATGTCCTGTAAGAGCTGATTGAACAGCTATTTCCGCTGTTTCTTTATCCCGTATTTCGCCTATCAGTATGACATCAGGGTCCTGTCTGACAATTGATCTTAAGCCGCGCGCAAAGGTAAGATCTATCCTGGGATTGACCTGTATCTGGCTGATTCCTTTGAGCTGATATTCAACAGGATCTTCTATTGTGATAATGTTGATGTCGGGTTTATTCATGGATGATAAAATTGCATAGAGCATTGTTGTCTTGCCGCTTCCGGTAGGTCCGGTTATAAGGATAATACCGTTTGGCGATTTGATAAGGTCTTTAAGCAGATCAAGTCTTTCAGGTGACAGACCAAGATCTGGAAGGTTTAGCAATGAACCTGATTTATTGAGAAGCCTCATCACCACACGCTCTCCGAACGAGGTCGGGATGGTTGAAACCCGTACATCAATCTCCTGATTGCCTATTTTGACATCCAGCCGCCCGTCCTGAGGAAGGCGTTTTTCCGCAATGTTCATCTTTGCCATTACCTTGATCCTGGAGATCAGGGCAGGCTGTATCCATTTTGGCGGGCTGAGCAGGTCATAGAGAATACCGTCCACACGGTACCTGACCTTAAAACTATCCTGGTAGGGTTCAATGTGTATATCGCTTGAGCGGGCTTTTACTGATTGAGAAATAATATGGTTTACGAGTTTAATGATAGGCGCATCGCTGGTGTCATCCAGAAGATCCGCTCTGTCCTCAATCTCGCTGATGATAGTGGTGGTGCTTTCTTCCATGTCCTGCACCAGTTGTTCAGCAGAATCCTGGCTCAGATCGTACGATATGTTTATGGCGGAAAGAATTGCATTTTTTGTTGAAAGAACAACTTTAAAATCATCCTGATCAAGAATCCTGATCAGGTCGTCAAGAGGCTGAAAAGAGGCTGGATCATTTATGGCAATTACGCAGTTCGGGACACGAAAATCTTCTTCTTTTGTATTTGAATTATCCTGTTGGCGCAGCTTGTCTTCAGAATCAGGAGCATGGTCGCTTCTTTCCAGCGGAACCATAGCGTATTTTTTTAAAAATTGAATCGGCACATGTCTGGTGAAATCAGCTTTGAAATTGCCGAGCGGAAGCTCCGGCATGAAAGGAATATCATACTGAATGCTCAACGCTTCAAGGAGCTGCGTTTCAGTAATGATCTTCTTTCGGACAAGTATTTCTCCCGTTCCACCGCCTTTTTCTTTTTTTATCTTTTGAGCTTCTTTGAAATCCTCTTCCGAAACCCCAAAGTTATCTTTAAGTATTTTTGAAAGATGTCTTATCATATTGCAAATGCCCGATTACTTTTCTTTTTCCAGCAATTTTTCAAGGTTATCCTTTGCTATATCAACGAGCTTGTATCCCTTTTTCTCGGGATCGGTAGAGACACCGGCTCTGGCATCAGGGTTAATGGCAAGAAGCTTTTCATATATCTTTATGGCTTTGTTCTTGTCCCCTTTTATTTCATACACCACTCCCATATTAAGGAGGGCATAGGGATTATCAGGATTTATTTCAAGAGCCCTTTCAAGGTATTCTTCAGCCTTGTCATATTCTTTGTTCTGCAAGCAGCGATATCCAAGGTCGGAGAATTCTACGTCCTTTATTTGTTTTTTCTGTTCTCCATACATCTTGATGCTGCCTTCTTTTATCTTGTCGATCTGGTCTTTCTTCTTTTTATAAATCGTATCTGCTTCCGCAGGATCTTTTATAACATGTGGTGTAAGAAAAACAAAAAGATTGGTTTTGTCGTTTGATTTTGACATTGATTTGAAAGCCCATCCAAGCACAGGTATATTTCCAAGACATGGGACTTTGTATTCTATATTGGAAAAACTGTCATCTATAAGCCCGCCTATAACAACGGTATTTTTATCTTTGACAATAACTGTTGTATCAATTGTGCGCTTTAAAGTGGTTGGAAGGACATCTCCGATTTTTGATTCCAGCTTGGTTACTTCCTGGGAAATATTGAGGCGGACCATCCTGTCCTTGCTGATTTGAGGCGTAATCTTCAAAGTTATCCCGACATCCTTATATTCATAGTTACTATAGTCCGTCGTTCCTGTGCTTGTTGTATCCTGTCTGGTTATATAAGGGATATTTTTTCCAACAGTGATGCTTGCTTCCTCATTGTTTGTGGTTAGAATCTGTGGAG
>JAUWOS010000098.1 GCA_030611985.1 Desulfobacterales bacterium
TCGAAACCCAGGCTGGTGATGTATCCGCATATATCCCTACTAATGTTATTTCCATTACAGATGGGCAGATTTATCTTGAACCAAGTCTCTTTTTTGCAGGGACAAGACCTGCTATCAACGTAGGTCTTTCCGTATCCAGAGTTGGCGGTGCGGCTCAGATTAAGGCCATGAAGCAAGTGGCGGGTACCCTTCGTCTGGACATGGCCCAGTTTCGTGAACTCGAAGCATTTGCAGCATTTGGCAGCGATCTGGATAAGGCAACTCAAGCTCAATTGACTCGTGGTCAAAGACTTGTTGAGATTCTGAAACAGCCGCAGTACCAGCCTTTGCCGGTAGAAAAGCAGGTTTCCATACTCTATGCGGGAACAAGAGGATTTCTTGACAAGTATCCTGTTGAAGTTTTGGGAAAATATGAGGCTGGTTTATATCCTTTTATTGAAAGCAGGTATCCTCAGGTTTTTTCCGGGATTGTTGAGAAGCAGGAAATCACGGCCGATATTGATAAATTGATGCAGGAAGCTTTGAAAGCGTATGATGAGGAGTTTAAGGATACTATAAAATAGGCACAGGTTGTGCGCTGTTCTGTTGAAAGGGCTTAGTTGTATGGCAACATTAAAAGATGTCCAAACAAAAATAGGTGCAGTAAAGAAGACGAAGCAGATCACCAAAGCTATGAATATGGTAGCAACCTCCAGGCTACGCGGAGCTCAAAGGGCTATGGATGGGTTTCGTCCGTATGCCGGTAAATTTGCGGAAGTTTTAGGGAGTCTTGCTGAAAAAGCTGGTGAGGAAGCAAGTCCTTTGCTGATTCCTTGTGATGAAGTCAAAAAAATTCATATTGTATTATGTAGTTCAGACAGAGGACTCTGTGCCGGTTTTAATTCAAATCTTATTAAAAAAGCTGAAAATTTTATAAAAGAAAAATCGGACAAAGAAATAGAATTTTCATTTACAAACTTCGGCAAAAAGGGACGTAACTGGTGCCGTAAAAACACATTTCAGATAACAGATGAGTATCTGGGAATCGTTGGCACCAGTTTTGGATTTAATATAGCATCAACATCCGGGCAGAAGCTGGTTGACGGATTTCTTGATGGTACCTATGACGAAGTGTATGTTATCTATTCAGAGTTTATAAGTGTGGCAAGGCAAAATCCGGTGTTAAAGCAGATTCTCCCCATACCTTCGATTGAAGCATCTGAGGAGGAGGTCGATGAAAATATGCCTTATCTGGCGGAACATATTTGTGAGCCGTCGCCCGACGAGTTGCTTGGAGATTTGCTTCCCAGGAATGTTTATGTGCAATTATATAGCGCTCTGCTGGAAACATGTACCAGTGAGCATGCCGCGCGTATGACGGCTATGAATAATGCGACAAAAGCTTGTGATGATATCGTAGATATTCTCACCCTGACATACAATAAGGCTAGGCAGGCGTCCATTACCGCGGATTTGATGGATATAGTAGGTGGCGCTGAAGCGCTTAAAGGATAAGTCCGGGAAATAGCAAAGAGTTATTTGTTAATCGTTAATCGAATAATGAGTAACTAATAACAGATTTGGAGGTCTATAGATGGGAGAAAACATAGGTAAAATTACACAGGTTATGGGGCCTGTCGTTGATGTGGAGTTTGAGCAGGGTAAGTTGCCAAATATCCTTACAGCACTTCTGATTACCAATCCTAGTATTAACGATGAAGAAGATAACCTTGTTATTGAGGTTGCTCAACACTTGGGTGATAACGTTGTTCGTACAATTGCGATGGATGTAACAGATGGTCTTGTCCGTGGAATGTCTGTAAAGGATACCGGCAATTCCATTATGATGCCTGTCGGAAGCGCAGCTCTTGGACGAATTCTCAATGTAGTCGGCAAACCGGTAGATGGCTTAGGTCCTATAAGCCATGAAAAGATGCTTCCAATCCATCGTCAAGCGCCCGCATTTACTGAGCAGGATACAAGTGTGCAGGTTTTGGAGACTGGTATTAAAGTTATTGATCTGCTTGTTCCATTTCCCAGGGGTGGAAAAATGGGAATGTTTGGCGGCGCTGGTGTCGGCAAAACCGTTATTATGATGGAAATGGTTAATAATATTGCGATGCAGCATGGTGGTATATCTGTTTTTGCCGGTGTAGGAGAACGAACCAGAGAAGGAAATGATCTTTATAAGGAGATGAAGGATTCAGGGGTTCTTCCAAAGGCTTCACTGGTATATGGGCAGATGACAGAACCTCCCGGAGCAAGAGCTCGAGTTGCTCTTTCCGCTTTAACTGAGGCTGAGTATTTTCGTGATGAAGAAGGTCAGGACGTGCTGATCTTTATAGATAATATCTTCCGATTTACTCAAGCGGGTTCTGAAGTATCAGCTCTTTTAGGACGTATGCCGTCTGCAGTTGGTTATCAGCCAACTCTTGCTGTTGACCTTGGTGAACTTCAGGAACGGATTACTTCTACAACGAAAGGTTCGATTACAGCGGTGCAGTGCGTTTATGTGCCCGCAGATGACTTGACAGATCCGGCTCCTGCAACAACTTTTGCTCATCTGGACGGAACCGTTGTTCTTTCTCGTCAAATTGCCGAGCTTGGAATTTATCCGGCTGTGGATCCACTTGATTCTACCTCGAGGATTCTTGATGTAGCTTATATTGGCGAGGAGCATTATCAGGTTGCTCGTCAGGTTCAGAATATGCTGCAAAAATATAAAGAACTTCAGGATATTATTGCGATTCTTGGTGTGGAAGAGTTGGCTGACGAAGATAAGATTACAGTTGCGCGTGCAAGGAGAATTCAGAGGTTTCTTTCCCAGCCTTTCCATGTTGCTGAAACATTTACAGGTATGCCTGGTAAGTATGTAAAGATTGAAGATACTGTGCGTTCATTTAAGGAAATCTGTGATGGCAAGCATGATGATGTACCGGAACAGGCTTTCTATATGAAGGGTGGAATTGAAGAAGTTCTTGAAAGCGCTAAAAAAGCATAATCTTAAGAGGTAAAAATGGCTGGAAATATTCGATTAGAAGTTGTTACTCCGGAAAAGGCTGTTGTTAGCGAAGATGCCAGGATTGTTATTACGCCTGGTTCTTTTGGAGAATTTGGTGTGCTTACGGGGCACACTCCTTTTCTGACATCTATTAAGACCGGCACAGTCCGTTACATTAATGCAGATGGTAATGAAAGATATGTTTTTGTTAGCGGAGGATTTGCAGAAGCGCTTCCTGATAAGGTTACTGTGCTTGCGGAATCGGCAGAAAGAAGACGTGATATAGATCTGGAGCGTGTGAAGGCTGCTTTGGCGCGTGCGAAAGAACGTTTGGCTGCAAAGAAAGTTGTAGATGTTAACTTTACCAGGGCTAGAGCTGCTTTGGAAAGAGCCTTGTATCGCATGAAGCTTGCTGCATCAAGGAGGTAGTGAGCGCTATTTGGTTTGTGCTAAGGGACTCGGAAAAAATAAATTGCTCAAGGTAGCGCTCGTATTTGAGCAATATTTATTCAATCCTATATCTAAAAGTTACTCAAGAGGAATAGGCTTCACATTCCACGGGGCAGGCAGGGATAGTCGTTCTATTCCGAGGACTTTTCGATTGAAGATCGGATGAATATGGTTTGAAGAGGAGATACTGAATTGGATAATTTATTTTTTCCGAGTCCCTAAGATGCGAAAGCGTGAAGTTATTTTGTTCATGTTTCCAGGATAAAGTAAAAAATGGCATCGTTGAAAAACGTTCAATTTTATTTGCTCTGTTAAAGCTGTCTTTATATTTAAGGACAGACAAAAAAACGGCATTTTTCAAGGATCTTAAAATACAGTGCAAAAAAAGGCAGATCATGTATAATGATTTGCCTTTTTTTTTAATAATTTCACTGTCAAAATACTAGGTCAGAAATTTGAAAACTCATTATGAGATTAACCTTGGGTAGCGGGCGCTTAAATAGTCAGCCATTTTCAAATTTCATCTATTGAGAAGCTGCAAATGATGAAGCTGCAAATTGAATGGATAAATGTTCTATTTTGGTTACACTCTTTTGACTTGTAGCGAAGGATGCTATAATTTAGACAATAGTTAGGATGAGAGCGATGCAGGCAATTAAAAATAATATTGCAGTGATAATACTCGCTGCAGGCATGGGCACGCGGATGAAATCAAGGGAGGCCAAGGTTTTGCACATGATTCTTGGCAGACCTATGATAATGTATGTTGTGGAAGCAGCAAGAAAGGTTGTCGGGAATGACATAATTCTTGTTATAGGCAACCAGGCTGAAAAAGTTCGGAAGGTTGTATCGGAAACCGGTGAATTAATTTTTGTCTTGCAGGAAAAACAGCACGGAACAGGTCATGCGGTTTTGTGCGCAATCCCTTCTTTGCCCGACCATATTGAAGAAGTGATTATTTTATGCGGTGATGTCCCATTGCTTACTTCTAATACTATCACGAGTCTTTTGCATAACCACATAAAAGCAAAACGCGATATATCTATTTTGGCGGTTAAAATTGATAATCCAAAGGGTTACGGAAGGATTGTGCTTGATAATGAGAATCAAGTTATCGGAATAGTAGAAGAAGCCGATGCAATAGAGGAGCAAAAAGAGATAAAAATAATTAACACAGGTATTTACTGCGCAAAAAAAGAATTTTTATTAGATTCATTGCCAAAAGTTAAGTCAAATAATGCTCAAGGCGAAATTTATCTTACAGATATTATTGAAATAGGGTATAAAGAAAAAAAGGTTGTTGGCTTGCTGGTTGGCAGTGATTGTGATGAGGTTGCTGGAGTCAATAACCGTCAGGATTTGATAAAGGTTGAAACCATTATGCGTAAAATATCTTGACTTTAGTTACTATTAAAGTTTATATGTCGTAAACATAAGATGAGGTATAAAATTGGATAACGAATTAATTTTACGACAATTTGAAGAAATTGAAGAAAAAGTTGAAAGATTGATTGAGGTCTGTAAATCATATGAAGTGACCAACTCGGAGCTTAGAAATAAAATTCAGGGTTTGGAGGAAGAGCTTCAAGGTAAGTTTGAGAATGAAACTGTTTATGTAAAGGAGAAGACCTTGATTCGCTCAAAGATTGATAGTTTGTTGGCCAGGCTTGAGGGTATTGCAAAACAAAAGCTTGAGTAGCGGTTTAACGAAGTGTTGTTTATGAAAGGTAGAATGCTTTTTCATTGGAACAGTTTGTAACAATAGATATTCTTGGGCAATCTTATACATTTAAAACCGAATCAGAAATTGCAAGAGCAAAAGAAGTTGCTGATTTTTTGGTAAAAGAAGTAGCTATTGTCGAGGCTAAACAATTAAGTAAGCCATTAAATATTAATAAATTTGCGATTTTGATTTTAGCTGCACTAAATATTGCTGATGAAAATATTGAGCTGAAAAACAATCGTTCGGACTTGTTATGGAATATTTCTGAGCGATTGCCGAAGCTGATACGTGCATTGGATGCTATTATAGAGTAAATGATTAAAGGATTTTTGCAAGTTGAAACAAATGCGGTTTAAGATAATTCATTTTGCAAGGTTGGAGGGAATACTTCAAGCAGGCGTATGTATATTTGCTCAAAAATAAGTTTACATTTTCATGGATCGAGATAGCCCGCATGGCAAGGCGTGAGGAGGACGAATATCAAAGCTATTTAACCAACGAGCAAGAGTGGTTTGGCGCATCAAAATGTGAAGTTATTTTTGGTAGATATTCAATTTCTATAAATAGTGTGTCGTCAAGATGTCCAAGTGGTGACGTGGTGAATTTATTTGAAAGTCTGTATTAGCGGTTATGTGTTGCCTTTTGATTTTTCTATATACATTGATTTTCCTTCGTTGGCGTAACAAAATTGATTTTTTTCCGCTTACTGTATAGAGATGGAATGTGGGATTTGAGAGCGGCTGAATTTTTTGGGCCCCTGCTGTGTTTGTGATTGGAATATGTTCTTTGATTCAATAGCTATTAAAAGGGAGCTTTCTCTGGTTTTGGTGTGCATGTTCTGTTATACAGAAAAGCCTAAAGGAACTACAAGGCGCCCACCTTATATATCTGGTTCAAAGACCTGCCAACACGGCATTGTGGTGGGGGCCCAATTTTATCCATGAGTATTATTCGGCAAATCATATTTTTTTGATGATCTTTAAATCTCTACAGTTCTGAATTCTCTGAGGTTTTTGAGCCATAATTCATTAAACTCATTGGTTTTGGAAATCTTTTTTTGATTTTGTCGCTATTAATGGCTTTAATTAGTTACAAAAATTTAGGACTGTTGAGTTTGAATCAAGAATGGTGAAAAAGTAAAATTGTCTGCAACATCTTCATTTTTTATATAAGTCAGAGTTATTGTTTTGTTGTTATCAAGGGACTCGGAAAAATCAAGGGACTCGGAAAAATAAATTATCCAATTTGGCATCTTTTTTCGGGCCATATTTATTCGATCCTCAATCAAAAAGTCCTCGAAATAGAATGATTATTCCTGTCTGCCCCGTGGAATGTGAAACCTATTCCTCTTGGGTGGCTTTTAGATAGTCGAATCGAATAAATCTTGAATATGATCGCTATCTTGAATAATTTATTTTTCCGAGTCCCTAAAAGTTGGATATGTCTGTTTTGATGCATGGCAAGCGAGTCTTAAATCTCAAAAGCATTTGCCCTGCTATCCATCACAACCTTTTGCGCCCGCCCTGGCGCTGTGCTAAATGAACAAATCCGATTCAAATTTGTGTGCTTGCCCGTGGAAGTCACTTCGTCTACGTTCCTGATAAATATTGCAGGTAGCTTTTATTTTATCCTCTTCAAAAAGCCTCATCTCATTTTACCTCATAATAGATTATTTCAATGGTCGTCTCCAATTTACCGGCAGTTTAATATATAGGTAAAAAAGTGTCTGATGTATTAAAGCGCTTAAAAGCCTGCTCTGAAGCTATGATGCATAGTTGATGAAGTTAATTCGTCTACATTCCTTAGAATTCATTACCTGAAGCTGTGATGTATACTTGGGGAAATTCTTTCATTTACGTTTCTAATTTAATAGTATAGGAATTTCCATTTTATGCTTAATGAATTCAATATGATAGGATAAATGAGTGTAGGGAACGGCGTCTCTGCCGTTCCCTATTGCCAGCGAACGGCAGAGACGCCGTTTTCACTACGGTATTTACTGTTGCGTTATTAACAAGTTGCATCAGGGTTAGGTTTCAGGCACTTTAAAAGCCCGCACCGAAGGTGTGCTAATTTAAAATATTTCCAGGGAGAAGTATAATGTATGAATATAATATATTGATAGGTATAATTGGCTTTGGAGCAGGTTTTGCCATTGCATATTGGGTGAAAGGAAAAATTATATCTAAAAAAATCGAAGCTGTTGATGAGGAGGTTCTGCGAATATTAGAGAATGCTAAACGAAGATCAGATACACTGTTAAAAGAAGCTGAACTTGAGGCGAAAGACAGACTTTTCAGGATGAAAGGTGAATTTGATGTTGAGACTCAAGAAACCAGTTCTGAATTGAAAAAAAGAGAGAGGAGGTTAATACAAAAAGAGGAAAATATTGACCGAAAAATTGATCAATTTGAGCGTAGAGATCGTGATATTCTCCGTAAAGAAAAGCAACTGATAAATAGAAAAGAGAATATTGAGCGCAATGAGCTGAAATATAAGGGACTGATTGAAGAGCAAAAAAAACAGCTTGAGAGAATTTCCGGTTTAACAGCGGAACAGGCTAAAGAACTTCTTATAAAAGCAATGGAGAATGAGGCGCGATATGACGGCTCCAAACTTATTAAAAGAATAGAGAATGAAGCAAAAGAGAACGCTGACAAAAAAGCCAAAGAGATCATAGCTACCGCAATTCAGAGATATGCTGGAGATTTTGTTGCTGAACGTACTGTCTCTATGGTCCAGCTTCCAAACGATGAGATGAAAGGGCGTATAATTGGTAGAGAAGGACGTAATATACGCGCCATTGAGGCTGCAACAGGCATTGATCTTATAATAGATGATACGCCTGAGGCAATTATTTTGTCGGGTTTTAATCCGGTTAGGCGAGAGGTTGCACGACTTTCACTTATGAAGTTGATATCGGATGGTCGGATCCATCCTGCTCGTATAGAGGATGTCGTAAAAAAAGTAAAACAGGAAGTTGATTTGGCAATAAAAGAAGCCGGAGAGCAGTCAGCGTTTGATTTAGGCGTACACGGTATTCATAAGGAACTGATTAAGTATTTGGGTAGATTAAAATTTCGTACAAGTTATGCTCAGAATGTTCTGCAGCATTCAGTTGAGGTGGGTTTTTTAAGTGGCATTATGGCTTCTGAATTGGGACTTAATCTGAAACTTGCAAGACGAATGGGATTGTTGCATGATATAGGAAAGGCTATTGATCACGAAGTTGAAGGACCACATGCTGTAATTGGTTCTAAGCTTGCCAAAAAATTTGGTGAATCTCCGGAAGTTGTGCATGCTATCGCAGCGCACCATGAAGATGTGCCGCCTGATACAGTTTATGCTTTATTGGTACAAGCCGCGGACGGGCTTTCAGGGGCAAGGCCGGGTGCACGCAAGGAGGTGCTTGAAAATTATATTAAACGTCTTGAAGATCTTGAGAAAATCGCAAATTCATTTCAAGGCGTTGCCAATACTTATGCTATTCAGGCTGGAAGGGAGCTTAGAGTCATAGTTGAAAGCGGAATTATTTCAGATGAAGAAACTACTCTTCTTGGCAGAGATATTGCGAAAAAGATAGAGGAGTCATTAACATTTCCAGGTCAGATCAGAGTTACAGTTATACGTGAAACCAGGGCAGTAGAATATGCAAATAAATAACTTCACAAACCATATATCATAGCTCTTGGCTGCCCTTGTCCAATCTGCCTGCAACCCGCATAGCCTCCGCTATCCATCAACTTTTGTGTTTGCATTGGCACGGCTACCAACGTAAAGCGGGACACTTTCCATAGCTCAATCACTTAAAAGTTTTTTAAAAGATTACAAACAACGCTCAAGAAAACTAAGGACAAAACGGCTACCAACGTAAGACGGGACAGCTACTTTGGTGGATTCGTCG
>JAUWOS010000073.1 GCA_030611985.1 Desulfobacterales bacterium
TACCGGCGTTTTGCGCCATACAGTGCAGAACATCAACATGTCGTCTGAAAAATGGACTGTTGTCGGACTGAATCCGGAAACAGTTGGTAAAAAAGCAGGTCGTGGGCTCATTGGAAAAATTGGCTATTTCGCCTATCCAAATCCAACCCTCAAAAATGATATTCCGGATAAACGGTTTTATGAATTTGGCTCATTGCTGCACTACAACCATCAAACGGACAAGGCATTTGTGAGGTATACAAAAGAATCGGATATAAATAAATGGAATAATATAATTGCCGGAAAGCGCCCAATCGACTGCGCGTCTTCGGGTTTTCAAACATCAGGCCGGCTCCGGCAATCAGTTACCATGTCCGAGTACATTAGAAAAATCAAACAAATCAAAGAACTGCTTGCGGCCGGTGAAATTTATCAGTTATGTTATTGTATTCGTTTCCGTAAAAAATTTAAAGGCGATCCATATGCCCTGTTTTTAAAACTGTCGGAAATAAATCCGGTAAACTTTTCCGCTTATCTGAATTGTGGCGATTTTCAAATTATCAGCGCTTCACCTGAACGGTTTTTTAAGGTCGAAAATGAGAAAATTATCACTCAACCCATCAAAGGAACGGCTGATAAAAAAGGCGGTAAAAAATCACTTGATCATTTATTAAGTAGCAAAAAAGAACGCTCGGAACTCGACATGATTACCGATCTCGAACGAAATGATGTTGGAAAAATTTGTAAATACGGAACTCTTAAACTCAACAAAGAGCGTGAACTTCTTGAATTAGACAATCTTTGGCATACTTATTCGGAAGTTGAAGGCCAGCTTCCGGATGATATAACGCCCGACCAGATCATTAAAGCCATGTTCCCCGGTGGATCCGTTACCGGTTGCCCAAAAAAAAGAGCGATAGAATATATTGAAAAACTTGAAGGATTGCCGCGTAATATTTTTACGGGATCGATTGGATATGTTTTCAACGGAGAATCCGACAGGAGCTATGCCTTGAAAATGGATTTTAATATTGCAATTCGCACTGCCCTTATAAAAGATGGATACATCGAATACTGGGCCGGAAGTGGAATAGTTGCAGATAGTAATCCGGAAGAAGAATATAAAGAATGTATGCTTAAGGCGGAAAAGTTTTTGAAGTTGCTCTGATAATATGCGTCTACGTTCCTTATTTTCGCCAGAACTCCGGAACAAGAAGAATTATAACCGTGTAAATTTCCAGCCTTCCGAGAAGCATGCACCATATTAGCAACCATTTGCCAAGGTATGGTATCTGCGCATAGTTGTCAACCGGTCCTACAAGCCCAAAACCCGGTCCTATGTTTCCCATAGTGGCGGCAACTGCTGCAAATGATGTTACAAAATCCACTCCTGCGCCTGCAAGCATGACGGAACAGAATGCAAAAATGCCCATATAAAGACCTGTAAATCCGAGGATGCTCTTCATAACATCTCCCGGCACAGCTTTACCGCCAATTTTTATCTGTGTTACGGCATGTGGATGAATCAGCAAAAAGAGTTCATTGTAACAGTATTTAAAATAGAGTATAACGCGAATGCATTTCATGCCTCCGCCGGTAGAACCTGCCGATGCTCCAAGGAACATACATAATAGCAAAATAAGCTTGGACATGGCGGGCCATTGTTCATAATCAGCAGTAACATAGCCTGTAGTTGTAAGAATGGAAACTACCTGAAAGCTGCCAAAACGGAGCGCCTGGCCGATTTTTTCATACACAGAACCGTAAATGTTATAGCTTACGACAATAATCAGCAGCAATACAATGCCAAGAAAAAACCGGCACTCTGAATCTTTCCAGAAAACCAGTGTCTTTCCCCTCAGCATCTGATAATGAAGCGAAAAATTTATGCCGGCAAGCATCATAAAGAAAAAGATTACAATATCAAAATAAACGCTGTCATAATGAGCAATTGAAGCATTTTTTGTTGAAAATCCACCGGTTGGCATAGTTGCGAAGGTGTGACACAAAGCATCATAAAGATTCATCCCGCCTATCATAAGGAGGATGATCTCAGCTACAGACATCAGCGCATAAACCTTCCAGAGGATCATGGCGGTATCTCTGATGCGCGGCTTGAGCTTGTCTGGAACAGGACTTGGCACTTCCGCCTTGTAAAGCTGCATGCCTCCAACCCCTAAAAAGGGAAGGATGGCAATGGACAAGACTATAATTCCCATTCCGCCCAGCCACTGAATAAGGCTTCGCCAGAAGAGAAGTCCTTTTGATACCGCCTCGATGTTGGTCAAAACGGATGCACCGGTCGTTGTAAATCCTGAAACGGATTCAAAAAAAGCATTAACAAAAGAGCTGAAACCGTTGTCTCCGAGATAAAACGGGAGAGCTCCGAACAGACCTGCGACTGTCCATCCGATAGCCACGATTGCTATGCCTTCCCGCTGGCTTATGGACTCTGCCTTTGCACTTTTGAAACATACATGAAGCAAGAAACCGGAAATTATCGTTATTCCCATCGACTTTAAAAGCGGAATAACGCTTTGATCCTTGTAATAAAGACCGACAAAAACCGGAAATATCATGGTCAGTCCCAAAAAAGTAATTAATATTCCAATGACATTCAGAAGATAACGCCAGCGCATTTAAAAATATTCCAGTTTTACCATAAGGATTTTTTCGATTTTAGAAATAGCCTGTCTTCTTGCGAATATTATAATTCTGTCTTCAGGCTCGATAACACTGTCTCCGGATGGTATTATTATATTTTTTTTGCGCATTATACCGGTGACAAGCGACCCCTCCGGAAAGGAGATGCGCTTTAATGGTTTGCCCACGATGTCCGAAGTTTCCAGAGCCACAGCTTCCATGAACTCAGCTTCTTCTCCTTTAATTGATATGGATGAAAGCACCTTGCCGCGACGTATATGCTGCAAGATAGAATTTATCGCGGAAAGTCTCGGGCTTACCACCTGCTCAATACCAATCTTTGACATCAAAGAAAAGTAGCTGAATTTACTGATTTTCGTTATTGTTTTTCGCGCTCCCATCTGCCTGGCAAGGAGGGAAGCTAAAATATTGGTTTCTTCATTTTTAGTCAGTGCAATAAAAACATCTATATCCTGAATATTTTCTTCATTTAAAAGCTCCTGATCCGAACCATCTCCATGAAGCACAACAACCTTGTTGAGTCGCTCGGCAAGTTGGGCGCATCTGTCAGGATTCTTTTCAATTATTTTGGTATGGATAGATTTCTCATCAAGCAGAGAAGCCAGCCTGAATCCTATGCGTCCTGCTCCCACGATAAGGACACGACGTATCGGTTCTGCGTGTTTATCAAAAACAGCCAGGGCATCTAAAACTTTATCCTCTTCACTGACAAAATATACGAGATCCCCTGCCATCAGCCTGTCATTACCTCTGGGGATGATAAGTTTATCATCTCGAATAACAGCGGCAATAAGAGGGCTTTGTTTTTCAGACATAGCAGAAACATCGGAAAGACGAGCGCCGGCCAGTCGTGCTTTTTCGTCTAAATGTATTCCGACAAACTTAATTCGACCATCTGCAAACTCTCCAACATCGACAGCGCCCGGCATGGTCATAAGTCTTTCAATGGTTTTTACAACCTCTATTTCCGGATTAATTACAGTATCAATGTGTGGAGCATGATTGCGGAATGTATCATGATATTTGTCAAAATCAGCATCCCGTATGCGAGCCAGTTTCTTTGTTGATGGAGAAATAATGTTTGCAACGAGACACGCCACAAGGTTTATTTCATCACTATTTGTTACCGCAAGGAGTATGTCGGCATTTTTGATGCCCGCTTCCTCCAGAACTATCGGACTGCTTCCCGAGCCATTTATAACCTGAGCATCTATATTGTCCGTCACGCGACGGATAGCATCATGATTCTTGTCAATTACCACCACATCTTTGCCTTCAAGAGCAAGACGGCTTGCGATGTGAAAACCGACCTCACCTGCGCCAACAATTATAACTTTCAACTATGCTTCCCCTGTAATTGAAGAAACGGGGAGACGGAAATCCCCGATTTTCGGGCACTATTTCGTTCCTGTTCCTGAAATTTATATGCCTGTTTGTAGAATAAAAATAATCGTAAGCGTTCACAGGCACTGCATATGCACGTTTTCAGGGCAACCAACATAGCAAATCTATAGTTGATTGTCCTAAAAACGCACATCTACAGCACCTATAAAAGCTTACATGTTGGGAAGTAGCCTTGTTGTGCTACCGATTCTCCCGTGAACGGTTGCAAATAATCATAGATTCAAATTTCAGATAAATCAAGCGAATTGAATTCTTTGCTTGATTTATCTGAAACATTGTAATATCTTTTTTAAAAATATAAAGTAGGCTTCCGGTAGAATAAGGAACGGGGACGAAACAACTTGACAGTATAGAAATTTTCATTTTATTGAGTATTAAATCAACAGGTTGTGTAAAGCCCGCCCGAAGGGTGCTAATTCAATAGTATAGGAATTTTCATTTTATGCTTGATGAATTCGGCATGATAGATGAGTAAAAAGTGCCTGAAGTGAGTTAAAGTGCTTAAAATGTTCTAAAGTTTGTGATATGAAGAAAATTCGGATCAGACATACCTGGTTAAGCCGGATCGTGACATATATTACAAGACCCGGATACTTTGGTCAAGCCCGCCTGTCATGCAAAACAACAAGCAGACAGACGAGCAAGCTTTCAATTGTGGTGATAGCTGCTATCTTTGTGGTTGGTTTCTCCACCAGAGGAATAGCTATGCTCACGACAGAAAGTTGTGTTGACTGCCACGTCATCCATGAATGGCAGGATCAGGCAGAAAGAGAGGAGGCTGCGGCAAGGTCTGCGGCAAGGCTTTCAGGTGTGTATGTATCTGCTCTGGAAGAGGATTGTGAGGGATGCCATGCAGATGCGAGCAGCCATGCTTTTGTCGAGACAGGGTTGAGCATAGTTCCAATTGTCAAAAATGCAAAAGAACCGGAAACTCCTTTGGCCGGAGGCAATTTTTACTATAGTTCCGGTCAGTCGCACTTTGAGAAAGCGGGCGGTTCTTGCACTTCGTGTCACAGGGATGTAAAGCATCATACCGGCAGTTCCGGGTATCGTTTTCTCGGACCGGATATAAAAGGGATTGGAGATTCTCTTTATGAACATGGAGAGGGTCATAACATATACCAAAGCGGCGATCAGTACTGTATAGTATGTCATGCCGACTTTTGCGGCTCTGAAAATCAGCAATCAGACGCCGGATGGATTCGTCATCCTACGGACAGTCCGCTCCCCATGTTTGGTGAATATGCAGGATATGAGGTTTACAGAAAAGATGTACCGGTAAGTTATCCTGATCCGAATAAGCCCGAAAGAGATAGCGCTCGGGTTATGTGCATGTCCTGTCACCGTCCTCACGGCACGCCCTATCCCTATCTGCTCAGGTGGGATTACAGCAAAGTGGTGGCCGGCAGCGGTGATAATTCAACAGGCTGTTTTGCATGTCATACGGGCAAGGATACAGGTGGAAAGCAATATTGAAAAATTGTTGATTGTTGATTGATATTTGAAAGTATTCGAACTGTGCAATTAGCTCTTTTAGCCAAAAGCTAATTGCACAGATCGGTAAATGTTGAAGAAGTGTAAACTACAAAATGAAGGATGTCTTATAATCATTAGTATCTTTGCGGCTGAACTATTACTGATTTTTAAAAGGATATCTTGGTGAATGTTTTTTTACAAGATCTCAAAAGGAGGCGTGTCAGATGAAGAAAAGTATTTTGGCTCTAACTATCACTCTGGTGTGTACTGCTGTGGTTGCTGTTTTTTCGGGAACAGGCTATGCAGCAATAACCGGTTCATGCAGCAGTTGCCATACCATGCATAATTCACAAGACGGCGGTGCAATGGCCAAGGATGGAAGCGGCAACCCATTGACAACCCCATACGCTCATCTTACCATGTCAACCTGTATTGGTTGCCATTTTTCAGCTTCTGAATCTATTCCTGCGCCCAAGATTGACGGAAGGTATAATGTTGACTCAACAGCCGGCGGCACATTTAAAGACACTGGCGGCGCTGAGGGAGAGGTTGTTGCATCTGATTCCGGTGTTCATAATGTGGACATAGCTCTGTCTGCTGCTATTGGAGAAGATGACATCTTTGACTCCGTTATACCAGGTCTTGCTTCAGGTACAGGCATGAACAACGGAAAAGGTTCTATCGACCCGAATGATCTCACATGCGCCGGCGCTAATGGTTGCCACGGTGATGCTAATGTTGATGGAAATGATGCAGGCATAAGAGGTTTTCATCACGGCGCTAAAAGCGGTTGGCGTTATCTTCAGATTGCTGATGATGGAGATGCAGTGCTTGGAAATGGGGCGGCTGACTGGGAGTTAGCCATATCAAACGGAGGAGGCGGTGAACATAATGTATACAGCTCCGATCCCTCAGCCGGCATTAATAAGCTGTGCGCCAACTGTCATCCAAATTTTCATGGAGCCGGCAACACACAAGATGATGGTGGTAACTGGATACGCCATCCTACGGACAATACCATACCTGCTACTTGGGAACCGACCGTTGATTACAGAGATAACCCTTTTGCATTTGCCGAGATTGGCAGTATGAACACAACCGATGATTATACTGTTACAAATGCGCAGGTTGCCTGTATTTCCTGTCACAGAGCACACGGCTCGCCATATGATGATATCCTTAGGTGGAACTATGCCGCTCAGGATGCCGGGAGCGACACTGCTTATGGCTGTCTTGGATGCCACACCGATCAGAGAGGATCTTGAATCTAACGAGGACTAACTTCAATTCAGCTTCAATGCTATTTTTAGATAAAGGGGAAAAGCTTCTCAAAAGCACTTTCCCCTTTATTGTTTGTATGTATGAAACGAGGACACAATAACTTCCCTAATTTCTTTCAAAAGTGGAATTATAATGATATGAAAAGCACGGTCTATTTTATTGATTTAAGAACCACATATAAAGAAAACCTTCCGGAAAAGATTACGAGACTTCTTGAAACAGCGGGTCTTTCTGAAATTATCAAGGAAAGAGACCTTGTTGCTGTTAAACTTCATTTTGGAGAGCTGGGAAATACAGCCTTTATCCGTCCTGTGCTTATACGAAAGATAGTAAAAACTGTCAAAAAAGCGGGCGGTTTTCCATTTCTGACGGATTGCAATACTCTTTATGCAGGCGCAAGAAGCGATGCTCCTCATCATCACACCACAGCCATTCAAAACGGTTTTGCCTATTCCGTGGTAGATGCTCCCATTGTTATTGCAGATGGATTAAGAGGTCAGAGCGAGATGCCTGTAATCATTAATCAGAAACGTTTTAAGAAAGTATATATCGGTTCCGAAATTGTTCAGGCGGATTCTTTGCTTTCCGTAGCGCATTTCAAAGGTCATGAACTTGCAGGTTTTGGGGGAACAATTAAAAATCTTGGCATGGGATGCGCATCACGAAGGGGAAAGCTTGCTCAACATTCAACTGTAGCGCCCAAGGTTAAAAAGAAAAAATGCATAGGCTGCGGGGAATGTGCAGCTCACTGTTCACAGGAAGCTATTTCTCTAATTGAAGAAAAAGCGGTTATTGATCAAAAAAAATGTATAGGCTGCGGAGAATGTATCATTATCTGTCCCAACAAGGCTGTGCAGATTCAGTGGAATCAGAACGTGCCGGTTTTTCTGGAAAATATGGTGGAATACACAGCAGGTGTTTTAAAAGACAAAAAAAACAAAGCATTATTTTTAAATTTTATCACCAATGTTTCTCCCGGGTGTGACTGTCTGTCTCATAATGATGCGCCGATTGTAAGGGACATAGGGATACTCGCTTCAAAAGATCCCGTTGCCATTGATCAGGCGTCCGTCGATCTTGTGAATCAGGAAAAAGCTCTTTCAGGATCATGTCTTAAAACAAACCTTGGGCGTGGAGAAGATAAGTTTGCCGGATTATATCCAAAAGTAGACTGGACCATCCAGTTTGAGTATGCTGAAAGCCTTGGGCTTGGAAGCCGTATTTATGAGCTTGTGAAAATATGATTTCTGTACTCGTTCCTAATTAAGATTTGCTTTTCTTTTATAGTCCCCTAATCGGTATAAAACCCTCGACTTTCAGTCGAGACTGTCATATGATGACTGCATGAAAACGTACAGTAGGGGAGCTCATACCAAGTGTCACCATAGGTTTCATATTGTCTATATTACGAAATATCGGTATAAAGTTCTTCGTGGAGCATTGCAACAGCGTGTGCGGGAGATAGTTGCCCAGGTTGCTGAGGAGTTCGGTGTCCGTATTGTTAGTGGTGTAGTTTCGTCCGATCATGTACATATCTTTGTGTCAATTCCGCCTCACGTTCGTGAAAGCGATCTTGTAAAAGTCATGAAAGGAAGAAGCTCCAGAAAAGTACAGCAGGAATTTCCGGAATTCCGCAAGAGATATTGGGGCTGGGGACGTATGGGACGCTCCTTGAAATATTGATTGCTTAAACGTCCTATCACTCGCTCAAGATTTAATCGACATATCAATTTATCAAGGAACGTCCCGAAACTCCCGAAACTCCGTCACAGATTGCCGAAAGTCTGGGAGGTAAACTCCGGCAGGATTATTCCTGCCTGGAAATTAAATCTTCTTGATCAGCCGAATCGCCTTTGGTACGCGATCCGTATGCCAGGTGGTGTGGGAGGGCTCCTCAGTGATGGGGAGTCCTATCCCGATAGGTTTTTCTTGTAACCGAATTTTTACGTTCTTTCAGTGCCGGTCAGATTCTTACTCTTCTCTTCAGCAATTTGTAAAATTCTCCCCGTTTGCCAATCATCAGCACAAATACAGTTTTTGTACCTTCCTCGGTAACATAGGCAATCCGATATTCCTGCCTGACAAATTTCAGATGATAAGAAAATATGCCGCCCAGATCTCCGGCAAGCAGTTCGCCTTTTTCCGGATTTGAAAGAATTGCCGGAATATGCTCCGTCATAATAGCTTCCCGCAGATTCGGACTGAGTTTTTTCAAATCCTTTTTAATCTGCGGATGATATTCATCTCTGTACGTCATATATCAAAAGCCTCATCCCGTGTCAGAAATCTGACTCTCCCGAGTTCAAGGTCTTTTTTCCGTTCCAGCAGTTCTTTTCCTTCTTCTGTAAGAAGAAGATACAAAGTTTCAATCTCCTGCGTGTTCATGGACTGAATAATTTGTGCTACATTGCCAACCGATATGTCAAGTGTCATCTGCGGCATAACAACCTCTTTAAATTTCTAAGATTATAATATAAGTAAAGAATTTTTACGATATTCACAATTAGCTACTGTGTGTCAGGAACCAGCAACAAGCAACTGCTCCGAGTCCACGTTTTTACTCTGACATATATCTGCAACTATCTCGCGCATATCAAAGCGTAAAAAGCTATTCTGAAAATTGACTTTTCCAGCATGCTTTCTTCACGGCAGACTATCTTTACACAGCGCAACTCTACAAAGATTGCTACTCTGCTTGAGATAACATCTTTTAGTATATTTTGTGTCAAGAAGATAAACAATAGTTTTAGATCGTACGATAGCTCATAATTATTACAATGTAGAACGTGCTTTTCAGCAGCCGCGGCTTTTTTGCGGTCTGCTGGAAAAGATTTGTTAGACATTTGCATCAAATGTATCAATATCTTTAATTAACCATCTGAGCGTATCTCTACTATTCATATTTGTATTCGTGTTCCCAAGACTTTTCCTGATTGATAACAATACGTTCCCAAATTCAATAAGGATGTTAGTACTCTCTGATTCGCCTCTCTCAGTTTTATAGATTATATTCCACATTTCATTCCAAGAGCTAACAACATCATCTGAGCCAACAAGAATTAGCTTAAATGATTTTTCCCTATATTCTTTAGATTTAATTTGTTTCAAGGTTTTTTCTTGACTTGTTGGAGATAAATCTGTGAATAAAACAGCAAATGGCATAAGGATTTCTAAATAAACCTTGGCCGCCTCATCTCTTAAGAGATTCTTCGATTCGTCGTTTAGCCTCAAATTTTGATTTTAAAAACCAACCTATAGCACCACCGGTTACTCCAATTATGGCAGGTGCTATTTTGCTTAACAATCCCAATTCCATATTCTATCTCCTGTCTAACGCAGAAGTCAGGGGCAGCCAAAGCAGGATTACCACAAACTTCAAAATAATATTAAAAATTCAGACAACGAAAGCGTTTGATAATTCAAACTCCGCTTTGGTTGTCACCTGGACGGATTTTTTAAACGTAGATTTTTTAATAATATCGATTGAATTTTAAGCCGATTGTTTCATCATATTGATTTAAGTATAGCTTCTGCAAACAACCTTTTTTCTTCATCAGTTCCTGTAATTGTTAATGTTTTACTTGCTGTTGGCGTAGGTTGTGTAATCTCAACTCTACCCGATGCTATCATTTTATTCAATTCGTCTTCATTAAGTATCATTGAATGTTTTTGCATGCTGACATCGTATTTTATTTTAATCTCCATATGTGTCTCCTTCTCAAATGTATTTGTAAAATATCTGCTTCATAATTAATTCACCTGACGTATAACAAGTTAGTATATAGTTTCCCGATATCTACCATAATCTAAAACAGTTGACAGCGGATTTTCTCCCATGTTGCTCTATTTCTATCAGGATATCACTCATCCAGGCGTGATAAACAGCAGATAGGATAACCTCACTATGATTCAAATTGCTGCCGATCTTGTCAAGCTGTACACGTCTTTTATGGAACAAAAGGGTCTGGAGACTGACCAGGAATGGCACATCCAATGGCAAGAGTGCCGCATATGGACGCACTTCGCCAGACATTTCTTCTAATACTAAAAAAGTGCTGTTTAATCAAGCAGTTTTCTCTGGTCGTAAAACAATACCTCAGACCAGTAAACCAGATTATAACACGAATATTGTGTCCAGGCAGAAAGGAATTTGGCAAGGGGCAAAAAGACTGCA
>JAUWOS010000086.1 GCA_030611985.1 Desulfobacterales bacterium
CAAGGTTGCAAAAAGCTTAAAGAACATTAATGTGATCGGAATTGATTGTCATATCGGATCGCAGATTACCCAGGTGTAGCCTTTTGAAGATGCACTGAAAAGCATCAAAGCGCTGATAAGCAGACTAAGTGGTTTTGGGATTGAAATCAGACATCTTGATATAGGCGGAGGCCTTGGAATAACTTATAAGGATGAATCGCCTCCCGGACTTAATGATTATGCCGAAGTAATAGTTAAATCTCTTGAAGGGATGTCGCTTCAACTCATTCTGGAGCCAGGCAGAGTCATTGTCGGAAATGCTGGAATACTGGTTACCAGAGTTCTTTATAGAAAACAGGGCAAAGATAAGAAATTTATTATTGTTGATGCGGGTATGAATGACTTGGTGCGTCCAAGCCTTTATAACGCGTTTCATGCGATTGAGCCGGTTGCAAGGTCTGAAGAAGATGAGCTGATAAAAGCGGACATTGTGGGACCTATTTGTGAGACCGGAGATTTTCTGGCCGCAGATCGCATGATTTCCAATGTAAAGAGAGACGATCTTCTTGCAGTGATGAGCGCCGGCGCTTATGGGTTTACTATGTCTTCTAATTATTGTTCCAGGCTCAAAGTGGCTGAAGTAATGGTAAAAGATGACCAATTTTATGTTATAAGAGCCCGTCAGGATTACGAGGATTTGATCAAGGGCGAATCAATACCGCCGTTTCTCTAAAGCAAATCGGCCTGTTTTTTTGACAACAAACAAATTATGAAAAAAATTACTTTTTACAAACTGAGTGGCAGTGGTAATGATTTTATCATTATTGACAATAGAAACAGAATTGTTACAGAAGAGAATCTTCCTGATTTTGTTGCAAAGGTATGCCGCAGAAAGATGTCGGTTGGCGCTGACGGGTTTATACTTGTAGAAGATTCCGATTCCGTTGATTTTAAGTGGCGATTTTTCAATTCCGATGGAAGCCGGGCTGAAATGTGTGGAAACGGGGCCAGATGTGTTGCTCGTTTTGCATATTTAAATAAGATTGCAGGAACTGAGATGTCTTTTGAAACTATTGCCGGTGTTGTTTCAGCCGAGGTTAAAAATGACATGGTAAAGATAAAGATGACGGATCCGGCAGATCTTAAAGTCAATTATACACTTGAACTGGAAAATGGCCCGCTTTCTTTGAGCAGTGTCAATACCGGTGTTCCCCATGCGGTTGTGACGACAGATAATTTGAATAATGTCGAAATTGTTAAATTGGGCAAGGAGATCAGATTTCATGAAAAGTATGCTCCTTCAGGCACAAATGTAAATTTTATATGCCCTCAAAAAAACGGCAAAATTTCAGTTCGGACTTATGAGCGTGGAGTCGAGGACGAGACTCTGGCATGTGGCACAGGTTCTGTTGCAGCCGCTATTGTTACAGCAAAGATATCCGGGATAAAATCTCCAATAAATGTTATAACAAAAAGCGGAAATTCTCTTTGTATTTATTTTAAGGAAAAAGAAGGAAAATTTTACGATACTTACCTTGAAGGTGATGCGCGCATTATTTACAAAGGCGAACTTTGGGAAGATGCGTGGAGATAAAGACTCGCCCAAAACAAGAGGAATAAGAGGAACAAGAGGAACAAGAGAGCTATGATCAGAATTGAAAAATCCGACAGATTGAATAATCTTCCCCCATATCTGTTCAAAGAGATAGACAGGCAAAAGGAAGAGGTTAGAAAACAAGGTATTGATATTATTGATCTGGGTGTGGGTGATCCCGATATGCCGACACCGCCGCACATAATTGAAGCATTAAAAAAAGCGGCATCGGATCCGGCAAATCATAGATATCCATCATATACCGGAATGCATGATTTTAACGAGGCTGTTGCTCGCTGGTACAAGCGCAGGTTTAATGTGGATCTTGATTCTGCAAAAGAAGTTGTGACACTGATCGGATCCAAGGAGGGCATTGCGCACATACCTCTTGCTTTTATCAATAATGGTGATGTTGCGCTTGTGACAAGCCCTGGTTATCCGGTGTATGATGTAGCTGTTAAATTTGCGGGTGGACAGACGTATTTCATGGATTTGTTAAAGCAAAACAATTTTCTGCCTGATCTTGGAGCTGTGCCGAAAGAGATTGCCGAAAAAGCCAAAATGATGTTTATAAATTATCCCAATAATCCAACGTCGGCGGTTGCAACGGGGGAATTTTTTAAAGATGTGGTATCTTTTGCAGAAATGAATAATATAATTGTCTGCCATGATGCAGCTTATACCGAGATGGCTTTTGATGGATACAAACCGAAAAGTTTTCTTGAAACCGGCGGTGCAAAGGATGTTGGGATAGAGTTCCATTCGCTTTCAAAGACATACAATATGACAGGCTGGCGTATAGGATTTGCAGTCGGCAGAGCAGAAATAATAAGCGCTCTCGGTCAGGTAAAAAGCAATATTGATTCCGGCGCTTTTCAGGCAGTGCAGATTGCCGGCATAGCTGCTCTGGAAGGGGATCAAGCTTGTGTGGAAAGCATGAACAAAGAGTATACCCTGCGCCGGAATATCCTTGCTGAAGGGCTTACAGACCTGGGACTGATTGTAGAAAAGCCTCGCGCAACATTCTATCTCTGGATTGAGGTTCCAAATGGCTATACTTCAGCGGAATTTACGAGTCGGCTTTTATCAAAAGGAGGCATAGTCGTAACTCCGGGCAATGGATTTGGCGCGGCAGGTGAGGGATATGTAAGGATGGCTTTAACTGTAGGCAAAGAAAGACTGAAAGAAGTTATTGAAAGGATTGGTTCTATTGGTTTCTGAGAGCAGACTTTAAGTGAAAAGCCATATTGCATATATTTCCGGAGGGTCCAACATTGGAAACGGTCTTTTAAATTGCAAAAACGGCATAGCCGCTCTGACAGAATCCGGCGCTTGCGTTTTAAAAAATCAATCGAGATTTTACAAAACCGAGCCGGTCGATTACAAGAATCAGAGATGGTTTGTAAATTTTGCGGTGAAGATTGAAACCGCCCTCAATCCTTTTCAGCTTTTAAATAAACTGAAGTCGATTGAACGAGATGCAGGTCGGACTTATGATTCTGTAAGATTTGGTCCGCGGATTCTTGATCTTGACATCATTATGTATGATGATATTGTGATAAATTCATCTGTATTGATGGTGCCTCATCCGAGAATGCATAAAAGACGTTTTGTATTAAGATCTGTTTGTGATATAGATCAAAAAATTGTTCATCCTGTTTTAAAAAAGAATATGAAACAACTGTTGGATGAACTGAATGATAAAAAGCAGGGAATGGTTCGGTGCCAATGATCAGATTTGTTATATTATTTATTATTGGATATTTTACCTATAGAGGCATTCGATCGTGGATGTATCCAAATCCTTTGAAAAAGAAAACAGTTTTTGGTAAAACTTCCAGTGAAATAGATGACGTAATGGTTAAAGACCCTTTTTGTGAAGTATATTTTCCCAAAAGAAACGGTGTGCATTTAAAAATTGATGGAAAAGATATCTATTTTTGCAGTACAAAATGCAGGGATAAATTTATTGCGTCGCGTGAAAAATAGCGAGCTATTTTGATTCTTTTGGGATTTGAGCCAGGTTTTGAGCTATGTATTTGCGTAACCGTTCACGGGAGAATCGGTAGCACAACAAGGCTACTTCCCAACATGTAAGCTTTTACAGGTACTGCATATGTGCGTTTTCAGGGCAATCAACTATAGATTTGCTATGTTGGTTGCCCTGGAAACGTGCATATGCAGTGCCTGTGAACGCTTACGTATTTGCCTTTAAATTATTACAGAATAACACCAAAACAGGAGGTTTTATAATAAGTGAAATTTTTTATAGATACTGCAAATATAGATGAAATAAAAGAAGCCCACAGCATGGGCATGGTTGATGGAGTGACAACCAACCCCAGCCTTATTGCAAAAGAAGGGCGTGATTTTGAAGAGATTATAAAACAGATTTGCGATATAGTAGACGGTCCTATCAGCGCTGAAGTTATCAGCCTTGATACAGATGGCATGATCAAAGAAGCACGCCATCTGGCAAAAATCCACAAAAATATAGTTGTAAAGATTCCCATGACGGTTGATGGTTTGAAGGCGACACGCAAACTTTCATTTGACGGGATCAAAACAAATGTAACTCTGGTTTTTTCACCGCTTCAGGCCCTTATGGCGGCAAAAGCCGGGGCTACTTATGTGAGTCCTTTTATTGGTCGTCTTGATGATTTGTCGCAGGAAGGTCTTCTTCTGGTAGAGCAGATTGTAGAAATTTACAGTAACTATGCATTTGATACAGAGATCATAGTGGCAAGTATCCGCAGTCCGGTTCATGTGCTTGAGTCAGCTCTTATGGGCGCTGACATTGCAACCATTCCATTTAAAGTACTTGGCAAATTGGCTGCCCACCCGCTGACGGATAAAGGCATCAAGGCTTTTCTTGATGACTGGAATAAGGTGCAAGAATAAACTATAGCAATCCTTAAGATTGAAGATTGAAGATTGAAGATTGAAGATTTAAGATTTAAGATTGATGGTACGCCTTCGGAGTGCTAATTGATAAACCAAAGTTTTTTAAAGATTATCCTCTTATATATTAATGTTTTAAGGGAAACATTAATATATAAAAATAGGCATCCTTCATTTACCAGTTTACACTAACAAGAGGCAGAGCCTCGTATAATGCATTCCCAGGCAGAGCCTGGGAATGAAAGTGTAAACTACTTTTTGATGTTTTTGAAGGATGCCTAAAAATAGTAGCATTTCTTAAATCTTAAATCTTAAACCCCCATATGCCATACTCCTTCTGTGATTAATTTAAATAATTACAAGATGTTAAGTCGTTTGAGAAACTTTTAATCTGTAATAGGTTTTATATGAAGAAAAAAATATTTTTAAATAAAAATATAAAAAGCTTATTAATTCATCCAAACAGCCTGACTTTATATCGTATTGCGGCTGTTCCGGGAATTGTAATTTTGTTGTTATTTCCGAACAGGATTTGTTCATTTATTGCTGCCTTATTGTTTAGCGCTGCAGCGATTACCGATTTTCTGGATGGCTTTTATGCTAGACGTCGGGGACTTATATCTAATTTCGGCAAAGCTATGGATCCGGTTGCCGACAAGCTTCTGATTTCTTCTGCATTTATTATGCTGACTTCTTACGGCTGGATACCTGCCTGGATAGTTTGTATCATTATAGGTCGTGAACTTGCTGTAACCGGATTACGTAATGTTATTGCTGAAAAAGGGGAAGATGTTTCAGCGTCCTCACTTGGAAAATACAAAACAGGGTTTCAGATAGCAGCCATAATACCTCTTTTAATTCATTTTTCGTATTTTGGAATTAATTTTCATGCAATTGGGGCAATATTTTTATGGGCTGCCTTGATATTAACGATCTGGTCCGGTGCAGACTATTTTATAAGGTTTAGAAGGCTGCTTCAGATGTAGTGCGCTAAGTTTTTTTCAACGGTTTTTTTGTTGACAAAAACCAAATAAATAGTTAAAGAAGTCATTTCTATGAGCGGGAGTAACTCAGCGGTAGAGTGCGACCTTGCCAAGGTCGAAGTCGCGGGTTCAAATCCCGTTTCCCGCTCCATTTCTTCCTCTATTTTTTGGCGGCATAGCCAAGTGGTAAGGCAGCGGTCTGCAAAACCGCTATTCACCAGTTCGAATCTGGTTGCCGCCTCCAATCATTTAAAAGTATTAAAAATAGCCCGCTCTCCTTCAACTTTTGTGATGATCTGATAGATGTTCTGGGACCGGATTTAAGATTAGGCAAATCCAACCTAAATCTATTCGCCTACTTGGTGAAGTCGGCTACCAACTTAAAGCGGGACACTTTCCTGATTGAATTTGCAGTTTTTGGTGGATTCGCTTCGCTTAATCCACCCTACAAACTTACGTTGGCAGACTGAATCGTAGGGTGGATTAAGGAGCGTAAGCGACGAATCCACCAAAGTAGCTGTCCCGTCTTACGTTGGTAGCCGTGAAGTCCACGTTTATAGTGGGAATTAATTCGTCCCCGTCCGTTGAATTCTCTTCTTTAAATCGGAGATTAGTTTTTTAATCTCATCTTTGTTGTTTGAATATGAATATTTTCTTTTGCAAAATGATGTGATTTCAAAAATCGCTTTATCCTGTGCTGGAAGCTCCGGATATCTTTTTAATTTCAATAAATCGAAATCAATTGGCTGATATGCAAGCTTTTTATCAATACTGTAAGCATATTCGGCAAATGTTCCACCTGTAACGTACTCTTTTTCAGCAGTTTCATGATTAAATTTTTTGGCATATTGAAGAGTGTCGGCAGGGGACATATTTCTATTGACTTTAAATACCTCCTTATTAATAAGCTCGCACATTATCACTATCTGGTTATAATGAATGGTAATGCCTCTCCCCATCTTCTCATCGGGATCATCATAGTACTTTCCATTGATATATTCATCACATGTCTTTTGTAAGACATCATATGCCCACAGTACAAGTTTGATGAATTTTCCACGAGCAGTAAAAGCAAAAGGAATTTTTTCCGGAATGGCTTTATCTGAAAATTTACTTTCCGACACAATTGCAACAGAATCGACTTTGATTGATTTGTAAAAATCGTCGGCTTCTCTGCCATACAAGAGCAGATAATGCAAAAAACCGGCTCTTGAAGCAACTTCCGCTTCTTTTTCCCTGAGTGTTTTGACAAACGACTGGAGCATATCCATCATCTCTTCTAGATGTTTGCGTGTCGCAAAAAAGGCGTCTGCTACGTCGACAAGCAGCTCTTCAACCAGAGAATCGCTAAAATTCTTATCTGAACTCATAAAAACTCTACTCTTTCGCTCAAAAGCGTTTCCTTCTACCCTCAAAAAAAGCATTTCTCAGGATGATGAAAAAGCAAGAGCGCTTAGCTGTTCTCTCTGAAGGAAGTTATTTCGTCCACGTTCCTGATCATCCAAATCAAAACAGCGAATAAAGGCAAAAATAGCCGAAGCTCCTCTATCAAAAGCAAGAGGAAGGTTCCACAAATTTATATCTCTTTTTCCTGCAATGTTGCTTGCAGAACGTATTTCCAGAAAAGGAATATTATAATATAACGCCACGTGGGCGGCTCCTGACCCCTCCATGTTTTCCATGCATGGCCCGAACTGTTTATATAGATGCTCTGCTCTTTTATCTGTTGCCGTTATTGTTGAAGAGGTTATAAAGAGACCTTTTTTAACGATAAAAAGATCTTTTAAAATTTTAAATGCCGAATCCACCAGCTTATGATCAACAGGATAGCGGTTTTTTATATCAAAATCATGACACTTCATTAATAAAAAAGGAAGATCATTTAATGGCCGGTTCTCATTTTCCGGCTCTATTCCCAGGTGAATATCTATCTCCTCAGTTGCAATTCCAATATCTCCAGGTTTCAAGCCTGTCTCTTTGAAGGCTCCGGCGCAGCCTGTCTGAATTATAAGAGATGGCCTTGAATCTTCTATAGCTGCGCTTAAAGCCTGCACAGTGTTTACAATCCCTGGCCATGTAATCAGAATCTTAACGAATTTTCCTTCGATATATCCTGAAGTAATTTTTCTACCCCCAACAGTTGAAACAACAGGTTTTTCAATTTTGTCAACAAGGCCTGATACTTCATCATAAGTCGCTGCCGTAATAATAATATGGGAATTCATAGCTAAAAAAATTGACTCCATTGCCGAAATTGAGTTACAAGTGAACTAAATTAAAAAATTAAAAGTGCTCATAGCATTTGAAAATTGGTGGTACGCCTTCGGCGTGCTAAGGAACGGGGACGAAATAACTTGTCATTTTTGCACCCCAACTTCACCGCACTTTTAATTGATCTTCAATCGCAAAAGTCCTCGAAATGGCATGCTATTCTTTCAACTTTTGTGATCTGAGATTGGTCAAATCTAACCCAAATCTATGCGCCTACTTGTGGAAGTTAATTCGTCCACGTTCCTAATTGATAAGCCAAAGTTACTCAGTGGCTTGAAATTTGCCATCTTATGTATTGATGTTTTAAGGAACATATCAAATGGCAGTATTCCCTGAATCTTAAACCTTAAACTCATATTCTTCAGGAGATTATCTTGAAAAAAACAATCGAAAATAGATTATCGCGGCTCAGAAAATCTCTTTCAGACAAAAACGTTGATACTTTTATGGTTCTGATAGAAGAAAATCGCCGCTACTTAAGCGGTTTTACAGCCCAGGATACCCAATTTGACGAATCAGCGGGAGTTCTTTTTATAACCGATACAAAACTTATTCTTGCCACTGATTCACGCTATGAACTACAGGCCGGCAGCGAGTCGCCTCTTTACGATATTGTTTGTTGTAAAAAAGGGTTGGATAAAGAGCTTTCCAATATTCTCCGCACATTAAAAACAAAAAAGCTCTCCTTTGAAAGCATACGTATGTCATATATGCAATATAAAAAAATATCCAGGCAGCTCAAGTCTGATAATTTGAGGGTTGAGCTTGTTCCAACAGATAATATTGTGGAAAATTTGCGTGTGATAAAAGAAGAGTCCGAAATCAAAGAAATAAAGAAAGCTCTTTCTATTGCCGAATCAATCTTCACAAAATTTATAAGTATCCTTAAACCCGGCATGACGGAAAAAGAATCTGCCTGGATTATTGAAAAAGAAATGCATGAAGCTGGAGCTGATTCTTTATCTTTTCCATCAATTGCAGCCTCTGGTCCAAACAGCGCTCTACCCCATGCTATACCCGGAAACCGTAAATTAAAGACACATGAACCAATTCTTTTTGACTGGGGCGCAAGATTAAATGGTTATTCTTCCGATATATCCCGCACACTTGTTCTGGGCTGTCCTGATGATACATTCAAAAGGGTTTACAAAACAGTGCTTGATGCCCAGGCCATGGCAATTGATGCCATAAAACCGGGTATAAGCGGAAAAAGTATTGACAAAATTGCGCGTGACCACATTGAAAAAATGGGATTCAAAGGTAAATTTGGTCATGGTCTAGGACACGGCACAGGGCTGGCAGTTCATGAACGTCCCAAACTAAGCCCCTTAAAAGATACAAAACTTGAGCCTCAAATGGTTTTCACGGTTGAGCCTGGAGTATACTTGCCTGGATGGGGCGGCGTCAGACTGGAAAATATGGTTGTTGTTAGAGAAAATGGAGCCGAAGTATTGAACAGGACAGACCCTGCAATTTTTATGGAAGGAATCAACATCAAATAGCAAAATTCAAAAAACTCAGTTGGCAGCCCTGCTTTGCGTCAAGCTCTTTCTATTACTTCATAAGCTTTATCAAGAGCCTGATCAAGTTTTTCAGGCTTTGTTCCACCGGCCTGGGCCATATCGGGTCTTCCGCCGCCGCCTCCGTCAACTACAACGGCAATCTGTTTTATAATATTTCCGGCATTGAAACGAGTCGTAATATCCTTTGTGACCAGAACAGCAAGAAACACTTTGGATTTTACACTGCATCCAAGCACAATAATGCCTGACTTTATCCTGTCCTTAAACCTGTCGGCCAGATCTCTGAGAGCGGCAGGCGAGTCGACCGAGACCTTTTTTATAAAAACCTTAATGCCGTTTATCAATTTAATTTCATTTTCGATATTATCTGCTGATCCGGAAGCGATTGCTTTCTTTAATTTTTCTACTTCCTTTTCAATTGATTTTTGCGAGGCAAGAATTTTTTCAATTTTCTGTGCAACAGCTTCGGGTTTTTCTTTGATAAGACGGGCTGTATCCTGTAATATTTTCGAGGTGTTTTGCATGTGCGCCAATGCATGTCCGGCAGTCAGGGCCTCAATTCTTCTTACTCCTGATGCTATGCTCGATTCTCCGATTATCTTAAAAAGACCGATGTTTCCGGTT
>JAUWOS010000058.1 GCA_030611985.1 Desulfobacterales bacterium
ATCGGTAGCACAACAAGGCTACTTCCCAACATGTAAGCTTTTACAGGTGCTGTAGATGTGCGTTTTCTTAGACAATCAACTATAGATTTGCTATGTTGGTTGCCCTGAAAACGTGCATATGCAGTGCCTGTGAACGCTTACATATTTCGTAACCGTTCACGGGAGAACTGGTAGCAAACAAGGTTGCTACCCAACACGTAAGCTTTTGCATGAGATGTTTTTTTAAAAAGCGAAAAATTATGTTTTCACAGAAACAGAAAAGCATTTTGCTTTCACAAGAATTAGAATGTCGTATAATTCACGGATTGGCCTGCGAATGGGAAACAGCTCTATGGGTTTTGGAGTCGCATCACAAAAAATTGATGCGCAGACCACTATTTAGCCTTAGAGATATGACAAGCAGGTTTGGGTGCTGGTATGGTGAAAAACGTGAGATTTGTATCAGCCGGAACCTTGTATTTAATCATTCATGGGATACTGTGCGTGAAGTTTTTCGGCATGAAATTGCCCATCAGTTTGCAGACGAGGCTTTAGGCTCTGATGGTGAGCCTCCGCACGGTCCAAAATTTCGTATGGCCTGCAAGTTTCTACGGGCAAATCCAAAGGCCTCTGGAAATTACAGTTTGCTTCATGAACGGATTTTTCATGAAACACTGAGTTCCGAAGATAAGATTATGCTTAAGGTCAAGAAGCTTATGGCTCTGGCGGAAAGTCAAAATCGGCATGAAGCTGAACTGGCTATGTCCAAAGCCCATGAGTTGGTTGCTAAATATAATGTAGATCTCATTGTGCGCAACGAAGACCGGAATTTTATAAGCGTTTTTATTGGCAAGCCCGCTTTGCGTCATTTCCGGATAGATTATCGTCTTGCTCACTTAATACAGGACTTTTATTTTGTGCATGGAATGTGGGTGTCTGCCTACGTGCTGGAAAAAGGAAAAATGGGGCGTGTATTGGAGATCAGCGGGACAGCACAAAATATAAAAATAGCGTGCTATGCTCACGACTTTGTTCAGCGTTTTATTCATTCTCGGTGGAATGAATACAATCATGACAAGAAATTAAATTATTATCGCAAGATTGATTTTGCAGTCGGCATCATAGATGGATTTCGTTCAAAACTGAAATCACAAAGCAAAAAAAAGAAAGAAACTACAGCCGACCAGGCGCTCATCAAAGTTGCGGACCCTCTGCTTTTGGAATATGCCACTAATAAATATCCATATACTACTACGTTCAGAGGAAAAATCTCAAGTCAGGATGACAATATATTAAAAGATGGAATGAAAATTGGAAAAAAACTGGTTATTTTTAAAGGAATTAATGATAAGAAATCCGAAAAAAATAAAATATTTCGGATAGCGCATCAAGAACCAAATTAAATGAGGCAGATATATATGAAAGACTATTACCACACTTTTCACATTCCTGTTATGGGAACCGGACACTCTGTTGATACACCTATTCGCGTAGCTCCTTTAGGCATTACATCCGTTATTTCGCTTGTAGATGATATTTTGTTTGAAAAAATCCGGAAATATTACAGCGAAAAGTACGATTTTTCTTATCTCAAGATACCAGTCAATGAAAAGGACGGCAGAGCAAAAAGGATTACTGCCTATCTCGAAACCGTCCAAAAGATCGTTCAAATTAAAATTAAAAATATCAAAGAACAACCTTTCTTTGTAAATAATGACAAAAGTAAATACTTTGACCTGCTGCCGGAAGAAGCTCCTCTGAAAAGAGAATACAGCAGACTTCTCAATATGAAGGATACACCTGAAAGAGATGCGTCGGCAAAAGATCTGACACTTAAAATGAAGCCGGGTTCTATTGACGTCAATATTATGGTCAAGCTTGACAGAATCAATTTTAACGATAATGGCAATTTGCTCGGTGACGAATTCAGCGATGCCAAAGTAGCTCTCAGGGGCTATGCCGACAGCAGTCTTCGGTCAAGTATCGTATTTTCAGCCGGAATCAACCAGTCTCTTTTTACTTACATGACCCGTTTTAGCGACTTTTACAGGGATAAAATCGGTGAAATTAAAAAGAAGATTATCCTCAAGGTAAGTGACTTTCGATCCGCTCTTGTTCAGGGCAAGTTTCTGGCAAAAAAAGGACTGGAGGTTCATGAATTTCGTATTGAATCAGGACTGAATTGCGGGGGTCATGCTTTTGCTTCTAACGGTTATCTGCTTCCAGACGTTCTTATGGATTTTAAGAAAAAAAGAAAAGAGCTGGCTGAAAAGTTTTTGCCGCTGATACAAAAATACTATAAAAAGATGGGCTGGGAATATCCTGAGTCGGCGATAAACAGCCGACCATTAATTACTGTACAAGGCGGAATTGGCACAAACGGTGAAGTTTGCAGACTCAGAGAAGATTTTGGCATGGATATGACCGGCTGGGCCAGTCCTTTTTTACTGGTTCCCGAGGTTACCGCCGTGGATGATTCTACCCGTGAGCTTTTAAGAGAGGCTGGCGAAGATGATCTCTACGTAAGTGACATCTCTCCTCTCAGAGTACCTTTTAACAATGTGTATAATACAGGATCGGAGAAATGGACTCACGAAATGGCGGCAAAAGGGAATCCGGGTTCTCCATGTCGAAAGGGTTTTCTGATATCCGACACTGAATTTACAAAACTTCCCATCTGTCTTGCTTCCAGGCAATACCAGAAGAGCAAGCTGGAAGAAATAGATAATACGTCTCTTTCGGATGCTGAAAAAGAAAGGCTTCGCAGGCAAGTTGTGGTAAAAGCCTGTATCTGCGACCATCTTGGAAATGGAGCCCTCATTGCCCTTGGAATCATTAAGGAGCAAAACGCGCCGCAGTCAATATGTCCGGGTCCAAACATTGCCTGGTTTAAAAAGTTTTATACTCTGCGAGAGATGGTAGATCATATCTATGGAAGAATCCCGTCCCTGGTTTCATCCGAACGGCCGCATATGTTTGCCAAGGAGATAGTAATGTATGTGGACTATTTTGAAAAGCAGGTAGTTAATTGTGCTTATACTCATAGAGAAATCAAAACTCTGCGGGAATTCAAAGAAAATCTCGAAGATGGCATGAACATTTGCCTGGATATTGCCCAGAAAGAGCCATATCGCGAAGAAAACCTGGCTTCCATACCTCCATGCGTGGAAAAACAAAAAGAGCGTTTAAGATCCATTTATAACAATTTTGAAAAAGTCATAGCCGCTACGAGCTCATAAGGGACTTGGAAGTAAATAATATACCAAAATTGCGCCGGATTTTTGTTCATCTTCAAGGCGCGGCTGAAAGCGCATAGCCAAGCTATGTAACAGAAGCCGCAACGCCGAAGATGGGCAAAAAGACAAGCAAGATGGTATATTATTTGCTTCCAAGTCCCTAAGAACGAGGACAAAAGTTTCGTCTACGTTCCTTATCTGTCTCTTGTTTTTCCGGCTTCAGATATTGCAGAGGATCTGACGGAAGTTTTTGTGCAGAGGATAAACAAAGATACCCTTTGTCGGAACACTTTTTTTATGTTCCTGGGTGTAGAGACTGTAGCCTTGAGTTGTTCCGACCTGAATCCAGTTGGATGCCCGATAGCATGTGCCTCGAAATCGATCCAACTGAACAAACGTTTCAAGCAAGACAGGCCTGAAACCGTAGCGCGCTTCCCAATCCAAAATCAACTGTCTTGTTATGCCGCCAAGAATTCGAGAGGCAAGATTACGTGATTCTATCCAGGGCAGAATAAGAAACCGCACATTGCCGACAACCAGATTGAGGTTTGCCGCACGTTGCTCGTCTGTCCAGCCAATGTATTTGTCTCTGCTCGACAGCCGCCAGGCGCTGGCCCCGAAACCGAGTGCGGCCAGCAGATGATTGCATCGCGGTGCGTCCAGATCAAACTTCTTCCAATAGTTTTTGGCCGGACGCTGTTGAGAACTTTTTTCCTGGGCCTTATTGCCGGCGTCAGGGCTTGCAGTCGGGTGCGCTGGATGTTTCCCGCCATAAACCAGATATCGCATTTGCGCGCCAAACAAGCGATGGCTATCAATATAATGGTAGCGATCCAGGAGATCATTCCATAAATATGAGTCCTTCTGCGTTTTGACAGGAATGAACTGAAGATATTTCAGATCACAGGAATGAAGAATTGTCTTTTTGGACGGTTCTTCAGGGATCGTTCTCTCTATTCGTATGCGCTTTTTATACGTCGCGCAATACACTGGGGGCAACGTAACAATGTTGTCCATGTCCATTCGTTTCAGAATTACTTCTGCTGCTGTTTTCTTGGGTTTTTCGTCATGTTGATACAGCTTGAACATAATGCAGAACCGATGAGCAATGTTGGATCGCAAATACTCAGGGTTTGATGCTATAAGATCTCTGATCTTTTTTATTTGCCGTGCCGTGAAGTCCCTGCCGATGTAATGAACCGTCAGACTGTTCCATTGTTTGGACGCTGAATGCGGTGGTTTTTCAAGAAAAGCCAGCATCTGTTCTACTGCAGCCTCACGTTGAGTTGGTCGTCGGTCCGGTTTTTCAAAATACCTCAACCCTTCTTTTGCATATTCTTCCTGGCATTTTTCTATGGATCGAGGCGGAACGCGGACATCAAGAACCAGTTTGTTTACAGTTTTTCCTTCCAGAGTTCCCAGAATGATCTTGGCGCGTTTAATTCTCCAGATTCCTGCTGTTTTGCTGTGAGCGATCTTTTCTATTTCTTTTAGAGAACATGATGTCCGATAGTTTGTTTTCATGTTATTTTTTTGGTAAGCGTTCACAGGCACTGCATATGCACGTTTTCAGGGCAACCAACATAGGGTTTGTTTTCATGTTATTTTTTTGTTTGTATGGGAAGTTGCGTTTAAGCTCCTAAGGCATGTTTTGTGCCGGCATTGCTGATTTGGCAAGAACTATTTTTTCGAAAACTCAAGCAAATAGTTCTTTACATATTGCATGATGTTGAAAAAAAATCAATGGAAGTTGCAAAAAAGCTTGAAACATCATTCTCCGAGCTGTATAAGATGAAAAAAGGGTTTGCACAAAAATAACTTCATATTTTAAGCGCCGATGCATTCCGATTGGCTGCGTTGCAAAAGCAAAGGAATATCAGGATATTCCGAGTTTTGCAACTTTCAATTACAAGACAATCAACCTGATTCCGGCGCCTGTTTTTATAATTCGGACAGGACAGAAATGAACTCATGCCCCGAAGCTATTGCAGATTGATTATTTTTGCTTGACATAATATCATATTGCTATTACTTTTAAAGTTTTTAACAAAACAAATTTTATTTGGCAGGATTATGTTTGATAGTTTAACTGACAAGTTTGATTCCATATTTAAAAAGCTCAAAGGGCACGGCAAGTTATCGGAGAAAAATGTTGAAGAGGGCTTAAAAGAAGTCAGAATGGCTCTTCTTGAAGCTGATGTACACTATAAGGTTGTAAAAAAATTTGTTGGTGATGTAAAAAAGCGGTCTCTTGGGCAGGAGGTTATGACAAGTCTGACACCCGGTCAGCAGGTCGTAAAGATAGTTAATGATGAGTTGGCACAACTTATGGGATCAAGTCATGAAGACTTGAATCTTTCAGGGTCCGGGTTGGGGTCTGGGCCGGTGTCAATTATGCTGGTTGGCTTGCAGGGTTCCGGTAAAACAACTACAGCGGGCAAACTTGCTGTTTTGTTGAGAAAAAAAGGAAAAAAACCCTATCTGGTGCCGGCAGATATTTACCGCCCCGCAGCTATTGATCAGCTTAAGAAACTTGGCAAGCAGTTAGATGTTCCTGTTTTTCCGTCAAGCGCGGAAATGAATCCGGTACAAATCTGCCAGGAAGCCGGAGCAGCGGCACATCAACAGGGTTGCGATACTCTGCTTCTCGACACAGCAGGTCGCCTGCATGTGGATGAGGAGTTGATGGTTGAGCTTTGTCGTATCAAAGATGCAGTGCGGCCGTCGGATATACTCCTTGTAGCTGACGCCATGACGGGTCAGGATGCTGTAACTATAGCAAAATCATTTGATGATGCTCTTGATATCGGCGGCATTGTTCTTACCAAGATGGATGGCGATGCTCGTGGCGGGGCAGCTATTTCCATCAAATCAATAACAAACAAACCGATAAAGTTTATTGGTGTTGGTGAAAAACTTAGCGATCTGGAGCCTTTTCATCCAGGCAGGATGTCTTCAAGGATACTCGGAATGGGAGATGTCCTTACCATTATTGAAAAAGCGCAGTCTATGTTTGATAAGAAAAAGACTGCTGAACTTGAAAGGAAACTGAGAAAAAGTCAGTTCACATTAGATGACTTTCGTGATCAGATGGTCCAAATACGAAAAATGGGTTCATTGGATAGCATTATAAGTATGATTCCAGGCATCGGCAAAAGCAAACAATTGAAAAATTTAAAAGTGGACGAAAGTGAACTTGCCAGAACCGAAGCTATTATAAGTTCCATGACACCGCAGGAACGACGTCAGCATACCATAATAAATGGAAACCGGCGGAAAAGGATTGCCAAGGGAAGCGGAACCAGCGTACAGGATGTAAACAGGCTCGTTAAAAACTACACTCAAGCCGTAAAAATGCTCAAAAAACTTAACAAAGGCGGTATGCGCGGAATTGGCCGGGGCATGATGCCATTTTGAAGGAGAAAAGAAATGTCAGTTAAAATCAGATTAGCCAGGTACGGCGCAAAGAAAAAACCGTTTTATCGAATAGTTGTAGCAGACAATGAATGTCCGAGAGACGGCAGATACCTGGAAGCGGTCGGCACATACAATCCATTAATAGATCCCGCTAAAGTTTCGTTGAAAGAGGAACGAATCAGGTACTGGATAGATCAAGGCGCTATTCTTACGGATACTACAAAAAGTCTTTTAAAGAAAGAAGGTTTCTTTGCTAATCTCGCATAATATGATTATAGATTTACCGACGTCCTTCATTTTTGCTTTACACTTGATTAAAAAGTAGCAGCGGCATCCTGCCGCTGATTTAAGAGGCTGGAAGTCTCTTTTACAATTTGCAATTTTTAGCTCGAATAAAAGTATCAACTACTTTTGCTCCAAAATGAAGGATACCGATTTACCACTAACTTCTCAACAGCCACTATAAGGAGATGAAGCTATGAAAGATCTGATCAAGTATATTGCAAAGGCACTGGTTGACAATCCGGAAAGCGTAGAGATTTCAGAGGTAGAGGGTAATCAGACCTCTGTACTAGAACTTAAAGTGGCTAAAGAGGATCTGGGAAAGGTCATCGGAAAGCAGGGCCGGACTGCGCGAGCTATGCGAACTATATTAAGCGCAGCATCAGCCAAAATAAAAAAACGCACAGTTCTTGAGATTATAGAATAATTGGTATCCTTTATTTACGGTTAGCGCTTTTGTAATTTTCAAGAGAGTCGGTTTTAACTTTGGGCAAAATAGTCGGATTCAGGCTCGCTTCTTGCGGAGCGTAAACTACTTTCTAAGATTGTAAGCGTTCACAGGCACTGTATATGCACGTTTTCAGGGCAATCAACATAGCAACACTATAGTGTTTTTTGCCAAAGAAAACGCACATCTACAGTACCTGAAAAAGCTTACATGTTGGGAAGCAGTCTTGTTTGCTACCAGTTCTCCCCGTGAACGGTTACCTTAAGATTATATGAAAGATGCCAAAAGTAGTTTTCTTCCTATTGGAAAGATCGTTAGCCTGCATGGTCTTAAGGGAACTGTCAAGGTCTATTCTTATACTGATAAACCTTTGTCTGTTTTCAAATCAGATGCTTTAATTATCGCGAGAAATACAAAGGGTCTGGAAAAGACATATATAATAGAATGGGCCAAACCTCACAAGCTGCTGACCATGCTTGTATCTTTGCAAGGGATAGGGTGTTGCAATCAGGCTGAAACGCTTATTAATTCCGAGCTTTTTATTGAAAAGACGAAACTTCCCAAACTTGAAGAAGAAACCTATTACTGGTTCGATATTATCGGACTTTCTGTTTTTACAAAAGATGAAAAGTGTCTTGGCTGTGTTGAATCGATAATTCAAACAGGAAGCAATGATGTTTATGTTGTGAAAGACCCAGGTAAAGACAAGGATAATGAGATACTTATCCCTGCTCTCAAATCAGTTATTCTATCAATTGATCTTAAATATAAAATCATGAAAGTGGATTTGCCGGAGGGCTTGTAGTGTCGGAAGGCAAGATGAATTTTATTGTTCTGACTATTTTTCCGGAAATGTTTAATTCATTTTGGGCTCATGGAATTATCAGAAAGGCCATAGAGCTGGATAAGATTTCTGTTTCAACCATAAATATCAGAGATTTTGCAAAAGGAAGACATAAGGTTACTGATGACAGGCCTTATGGCGGCGGTTGCGGTATGGTAATGAAGCCTGAGCCTCTGGCTGCTGCTATTCGGGCTTCTGTAGCACGAGCTCCTTATTCCAGAAGAATTCTACTGACACCTCAGGGGCGGGTTTTTGATCAGAGTGTTGCTCGTGAGTTTGCATCTTTGCAAGGACTTATTTTGGTTTGTGGTCGCTACGAGGGTGTGGATGAACGTATTTGCGACGATTTTATAGACGATGAAATTTCGATAGGTGATTATGTACTGACGGGAGGTGAGTCGGCAGCCATGGTTGTAATTGATGCCGCAACCAGGTTGATTCCGGGAGTGCTTGGCGGTTTGGAGTCAGCGGAAAAAGACTCATTTTCACGCAACCTTTTAGAACATGCACACTATACAAGGCCTCGAACCTTTGAAGGAGCGGAAGTTCCTGAAGTACTGCTGTCCGGAAATCACAAGGAGATTGAAAAGTGGAGACTCGAAACATCGCTGATACGCACCTTCCTGAAAAGAAAGGATCTGATGAAAGACAGGTCTCTGAACAGGCGGGAAATAGAAATTATGAAAAAGTGGTGTCTTGATATTGAAGAAATCATACACGCCCAGTCTGTACGTAGCTCTGACTCATTATCCGGTGATCAATAAAAATGGGGACATAATAACATCGGCTGTGACCAATCTTGATTTGCACGATATATCAAGGGCGGCAAAAACATACGGAGTGAGATCATTTTATGTGGTCACGCCTCTTACAGACCAGAAAGAGCTTGTTGAAAAGATTGTTTCGCATTGGATAGATGGAGCAGGCTCAAGATATAATCCAAAAAGGCGTGAAGCTCTGGAGCTAATCAATATAAAAGAGACTTTAGATGAAGTTATAGACCATATTCGCAGCAATGGCGAAGATTGCCCAAAGATTGTCGTTACGTGTGCCCGGAATGATTACCAGCATATAAATTACAACGATTTTCGTGAAATGCTTCAAAGCGGCAAACCATACCTTTTGGTTTTTGGCACAGCCTGGGGGCTTTCAGAAGATTTTATTGCCGGGGCTGATTATGTGCTTGAACCGATAACGGGAAATACAGGCTACAATCATCTTTCAGTTCGGTCCGCAGCAGCCATTATTCTGGATAGACTGATGGGAAGAGAGTATACGCACTGAAGGTGCGCTAATTTAAATATATGAAATGAGTTTCAGGAGAAGTCATGCATACAATAAAACAAATTGAAAAAGAAATGATGCGGCTTGATTTGCCTGCCTTTGCCGCTGGTGATACGGTTAAAGTTCATGTCAAAATAAAGGAGGGTGAAAAAGAGCGCATTCAGGCTTTTCAAGGTGTTGTAATAAGCAAGCGGAAGGGTACAACCAATGCTACCTTCATTGTGCGAAAGGTTTCATACGGCATAGGTGTTGAGCGTATCTTCCCCCTTCACTCCCCCATTATTGACAAAATTGAAGTTATTACTCATGGTCGTGTGCGCCGCTCAAAGATTTATTATTTGCGCAATCTGAAGGGTAAGGCCGCAAGGATAAAAGAACGTCGTTTTAGATAGAAAACCGCTATCAGCAAAGAGTATTTCATGGAACCAGATCCATGGTTATTTGAAACAAAGGCTATCAAAAAAGGCTTTTCAAACATTGCAGGCATTGACGAAGCCGGCCGTGGCCCACTGGCCGGCCCTGTTGTTTCCGCAGCAGTTATACTTCCGTTTTCTTTTTCAGTTTCAGATATAAAGGATTCAAAGAAGTTAACGCCAAAAAAACGGACTTATCTGTACGAGAAGATTTATGAGTACGCTGTTTCCATAGGCATAGGCATAGTTGACCCTATAGAAATAGATCGTATCAATATCCTTAGAGCGTCGCTCCTCTCCATGGCCATATCGGTTGAAAATCTAAAGCCCCAGCCGGACTGTCTCCTTATAGATGGCACATTCAAAATTTCATCAGATCTACCACAGGTAGTTATTGTCAAAGGTGATGCTTTGAGTATTTCCATTTCTGCTGCATCTATTGTTGCCAAGGTAACACGTGACAGGCTTATGGAAAGATACCACCATGATTATCCGCAGTTTGGATTTTCCAGGCACAAAGGATATCCGACCAAAGTTCATAAAGAGGCTATCAGGAAATTTGGCTGCTGCCCAATTCACAGGCGAAGTTTCAAGGGGGTTGGTTGAGGGAAGAAAAAGGGGGAGAAGGGGAGACAGGAGACAGGAGAAGGGAGAAGGGAGAAGGAGAGGATTTTAAAATGATTGAAACCTGTTCATTCGGGCTGATTGTTATTGACGGGAAAAAATACACTTCAGACCTGATTATCTATCCTGATGGAGATATAGCGGATTACTGGCGTCGAAAAAGCGGTCACAGGCTTTCAAGCGATGATATTGGTGAACTTATAAAATCCGGACCAGAGGTCATTATTGCCGGCACAGGTGTCAGTGGATTAATGAAATCTGAAAAGGAACTTGAAGGATTGCTTCATAAAAAGAATATAAGATTTATTTCAGAACCAAACCGGAGAGCAATGGAAATTTATAATGAGTTGTCAATAAAAAAGAGAGTTGGCGCTTGTTTTCATTTGACATGTTGATGGGATTTAGAAAGTTTTCCAAACGACTTAGGAACGGGGACGAATTAACTTCCGCAAGTAGGCGCACAGATTTGAGATCGGACAAAGACGGTCTGAAGCTGTGATACATAGTTGCGGAAGTTATTTCGTCCCCGTTCCTTAGCATCTTGTAATTATTTAAATTAATCACAGAAGGTGTATGGGGTTTAAGATTTAAGGCTTCAGCACGGATGGCGATATATGCTAAACAAACAGCAAAGATTTGGCAGGGAAAGTGAATCTATTGCGATCAAGCATCTTAAAAGAAACGGATATAAGATACTGGAACAGAATTATCGCACAAAACTTGGTGAAATTGACATTATTGCAAAAGACAAAGAGAGTCTTGTTTTTGTGGAGGTTAAAGCCAGAAAATCCACCCGTTTCGGAAATCCAAAATGCGCGGTAACTTACAAAAAGCGGCAAAAAATTTCGATGGTAGCTCTGTGTTATCTTAAAACTATAAAACAGAGCAATGTAAAAGCAAGGTTCGACGTGGTGGCAATAAGTTTGGCAAAAAAAAGTCCTCAAATAGAGATAATCAAAAATGCTTTTGAACTCGCCTATGGATGATTCTGAAGAGATTGGTAAAAAAGGCAATCTTTACGTTGTTGCTACCCCAATAGGAAATAAAGATGATATCACCTTGAGAGCGCTCAATACCCTTAAAGAAGTAGATATTATTGCCGCAGAAGATACAAGACATACCGGCAGATTTCTTGCGCTTCACAAAATTCAGAAAAAACGTCTTGTTTCTTATCACGATCATAATGAAAAGGAGCGCTCTTTTGATCTGATTAACAGGCTTAAGCATGGGGAATCTGTTGCTCTTGTATCAAATGCAGGAACGCCATCTGTGTCAGATCCTGGATATCGCCTGATTAAAGAGGCTATAGCAAGCGATATAAAGGTCACTCCAATACCTGGCGTATCTGCTGCAATTACCGCTCTCAGCGTAGCAGGGATGCCTACCGATTCTTTTGTTTTTACAGGGTTTCCGGCAAGAAAAAAGGAAAAGCGTCTCAAGCAGTTAAGAAAACTTGCTGATGAACCGATAACAATAATATTTTATGAATCACCAAAGCGTATTTTGGCGCTTTTGAAGGAAATCATAGATGTCATGGGCGATAGGTATGGTGTCCTCTCTCGTGAAATGACCAAGCTGTATGAGGAATTCATAAGGGGCAATTTATCTGAAATTCTTGGCAATATAAAGGAGCGTCCTGTGGTGAAAGGTGAGTGTACTCTTCTTGTGGCCGGACGTAAAGAAGATGAAGATGTTTCTATGGAATTTGTAAGCAGCGAAATAAAAAATGGGCTGAAAATAACAGGAACCAGACTTTCCGAGCTTGTAAAAAAGATAGCAAAAAAATACGATCTCCCTAAAAGCAAGGTATATGATGAAGCGTTGAAGGTGAAAGGTGAAAAGATTTAAGATTTAAGATTTAAGATTTTTTTCGTTCCCAGGCTCTTTATTTTTCGTTCCCAGGCTCTGCCTCTTGTAAAATGCCAATAAAAATTCTATTTTTTTTGCACCTTTTTTATAGCCATATCTGTAACCGTTCACGGGAAAATCGGTAATACAACAAGGCTACTTCCCAACATGTAAGCTTTTACAGGTGCTGTAGATGTGCGTTTTCAGGGCAATCAACTATAGATTTGCTATGTTGGTTGCCCTGAAAACGTGC
>JAUWOS010000152.1 GCA_030611985.1 Desulfobacterales bacterium
ATTTAGGGATTGAAGGATTTAGGGATTTAGGGATTTGGGAATGGGATGATTGGATGGAGTGATTTGGGAATGGGATTGGTAACCGTTCACGGGAGAACCGGTGGCACAACAAGGCTACTTACCAACATGTAAGCTTTTACAGGTGCTGTAGATGTGCGTTTTCTTAGACAATCAACTATAGATTTGCTATGTTGGTTGCCTAAGAAAACGTGCATATGCAGTGCCTGAGAACGCTTACCTTATTTTTAAGCGAGTTCCCGAGAACAGGAAAGAAAATATAATGGATAAAAATAAACCTGTAATTATGTTAAAAAAACTTCTTAAGCCATTTGCTGTAAAGTTTTTCATATGGGCTGTTGTTTTCCCTATTTTGCTGTCTTTTTCGGCGCTACAGTACGGTGAAGATAGGGGTAGGACAGGATATTTCATAAAATATCTGTCTGTCGAAAATGCTTTTGCCGGAAAAATTGATTCTCTGCCCGAATGGCCGCATGAAAATAGTGATCTTCTTCCGGATCCGGCTATAGTCTTTGGGAGACTGCCAAATGGTTTCAGGTATGTGCTGGCAGAGAATCATACTCCAAGAGACAGGGTGAGTATGCATCTTGATATTCAAGCAGGATCGATGAATGAGTCGGATCGGCAACAGGGCATAGCTCATTTTCTTGAACATATGCTCTTTTGCGGTTCAAAGCATTTCAAGCCGGGAGAACTTATAAAATATTTTCAGAGCATCGGGATGCAATTTGGCCATGATGCAAATGCACATACAGGGTTTTATGAGACTGTTTATGATGTGCTTTTGCCTGTTGGTGACAAGGATAGCCTGGAAAATGGTCTTCTTGTAATAAAAGATTATGCTGACGGAGCGCTTCTTTTGCAGTCTGAGATCGACAGAGAGCGGAAAGTTATCTTGGCAGAAAAGAGGACGCGTGATTCAGTATCATATCGCACATTTATTTCAACCTTAAAATTTGAATTTCCCGACGCAAAGATATCCAAAAGACTTCCGATAGGCAGAGAAGACGTTATTAAAAATGCAGATCATGGTTTTCTTAAAGACTTTTACGATACATGGTACAGGCCTGAGACCATGATACTTGTTATGGCAGGGGACTTTGATGTCAGGGTGGCGGCTTTGCTTATAGAAGAAAAATTTTCCGCATTATCAAGCAGAGCTCCACCGCAGCAGGATCCAAAGATGGGAGATGTAAATCATGCCGGTATTAAAGCATTTTATCATTTTGAAAAAGAAGCGGGAAATACCAGAGCCGGCATAGAAGTTGTGGAAAAGATTACGCAGCAGCCGGATTCCGCAGCTCTTCAAAAAAGATTATACATAAAAAATATTGCAGATCAGATCGTTCAGAACCGGCTGGATGTGCTGGTGAATAAGCCTGACGCCCCATTCACCTCGGCTTCCATAGGTTCAGGTATTTACTTTCACCAGATAGAATATGCTGCAATTACGGCGGAGAGCAGCCCTGAAAACTGGAAAAAGTCAATTTCACTTCTTGAGCAGACCTTGAGAAAAGCGTTAAAATACGGATTTACAAGATCAGAACTTGCAAGGGTGAAAAAGGATTCTTTGTCCGGGCTGGATAATGCTGTTAAAAGAGCCTCTACAAGAAATAGCCAGTCCATTGCGCGTGAGATTATGATGAAGTTGAGCAAGGACAGGGTTTTTCTATCTCCTGAGCAGAAAAGAGATATTTTTGCTCCTCTTATAAAGTCTCTGACATTAAAGGATGTGCATGATTCATTCAAGGATACATGGGCACCTGAACACAGGCTTGTCCTTGTGACGGGAAATGCAAACTTAAACGATGTTGATGCGGTTCCGGAAGATCTGATACTTACAGCATTCAAGGAAAGCGGCGCCGTAGAAGTATCAAAACCTGTGGAACCGAAATTAGTGACTTTTCCCTATCTTCCGGAACCTGAGAAAAAAGGTAAAATTATCAACAGAACCATGCTTTCTGATTCCGGCATTGTTCAGGTTGATTTTGAAAACGGTGTTCGTTTGAATCTCAAAAAAACGGATTTTAAGGCCAACGAAGCGCTCGTTAATCTTTCTTTTGGTTTGGGAAGGTCTGCTGAACCTGAAAACATGCCCGGGCTTGCAACACTGGCCGGAGAAGTGATCAATGAAAGCGGGCTTGGCTTGCTTGAAAAGGATGAAATCAAGCGGGCAATGGCAGGCAAAAATACAAGTGTTGTTTTTGGTATTGATGAGGAATCTTTTTTCTTTAAAGGAAGGACAGTGTCAAAAGAAATTTCGTTGCTCTTTCAGCTCCTTTACGCTCATGTTGCAGATCCGGCATACAGAGAAGATGCTTATGCGCTTTCTATGGAAAGATTCAGACAGAAATATCTGAAACTTTCCAGCTCTATTGATGGCGCTATGATGCTTTCCGGAAAACGTTTTCTGGCCGGAGGAGATAGTCGCTTCGGACTTCCCGCCTTTAACGTATTCAAGAAATTGACACTTGATCATGTTCGATCATGGATCAATTTTCCATTGAAAAATGATAAATTCGAGATATCGGTAGTTGGTGATTTTGATGTTGATTCTGTAATAGAAATAGCTTCCGCATATTTTGGAAGCCTTCCTTCAAGATCGGGAATTAAAATAGAGAAAAGCTCAAGATTACCCGAATTTCCGATTTCCAAATCAGTTGACATAAGTGTTGCAACGCAAATTCCAAAAGGTCTCGTAGTGATAGCATATCCTACGCAAGACTACTGGGATATCCACAGAACCCGAAGGTTTTCAGTGCTGGCAAATGTTTTTTCAGACAGGCTCCGCGAAAGAATTCGGGAAAAGTCAGGCGCTGCTTATTCGCTGTTTGCTTATAACATGCCAAGTCGTGTTTATCCCGGATATGGTCTGTTTCAGGCATTTGTTCATGTTGATCCTGATAAATCAGAAACTATTATAAAAGAGGTAAAGAAGATAACGGCAAACCTTGCGAAATATGGCGTTACCGGGGACGAGCTAAAGCGCGCCGCAGGTCCGATGCTTACAGGTATAAAGGATATGCTCAGGAAAAATGATTATTGGCTGGAAAGAGTTCTTGCAGGATCAAAAAAGCATCCTGTACAACTTGACTGGAATAGAACAATCGTAAAGGATTATGCTTCAATTACAACGGATGAACTGTCAATTCTTGCAAAGAAATATCTGAATAACGAAAAAGCAGCGACAATTATTATAAAACCGGCAATTGATAAATAAATATGACTATCGGATACCAAGGAACGTGGACGAAATACCTTCAATTACTGAATCAAAAAAGATATTTGATAATTACAAATCCGGCAACAAGAAGAACTGTGAATGCGATGGCTAGCTGATTGAAATATTTGTCAATAAATGCTTGAATCCCTGCGCCAAAGAAATAGATAAGCCCTCCTACAAGAAAAAATCGTGCCGATCTGGAAAGTATGGACGCAATGATAAATACTGAAAAATTGATGTCGAATGCTCCGGCAGAAATTGTAAATATCTTGTAGGGTATGGGGGTAAATCCTGCGATGCTGATAGCCCATGCATCATATTGCATGTAAAGAGCCTGAATATATTCAATTTTATCTGTTAAATTGTAAAAGCTGATAATCTTTTCTCCGATGCCTGCCATAAACTGCCATCCGATCAGATAACCAAAGCACCCGCCAAGCACTGATCCGACCGAACACACCATAGCATATTTCAGCGACTTTTTGGGTATGGCTACGGCAAGCGCTATAAGCAGAATATCCGGTGGCACCGGGAAAAAAGAGGATTCAGCAAAGGCAAGCAGAAACAAAGCCCATATTCCATAAGGTGTTTCCGCCCAGTGAAGTACCCAGTCGTAAAGATTTCGAAGCATTTATAGTTCTTTCCATCCATATTCGCCCACAAGTTTGACGAACCTGCATCCACAAAGGACTTTACTGTGAATACCATCTTCATCCTTGTAGAGCCTGGTTAGTTCCTGTGAATATTGATTCCCAACCGGCAGCACCATGCGTCCACCCACAGCAAGCTGATCTGTCAGAATCTCAGGAATTTCCGGAGAGCCTGCAGTAACAATAATAGCATCAAAAGGACTTTCATCTTTCCATCCGCAAGTGCCGTCGGAATACTTTGTTACTATATTGTGATAGTGAAGTTTGTCAAAAAGCCTGCGTGTATTAACAAGGAGTGAATGTATGCGCTCAATGGTATAAACACGAAATACGATTTCAGCTAAAATTGCGGCCTGATATCCTGACCCTGTACCGATTTCCAGCACACGGTCTTCTTTCTTAAGCTCCAATGCCTGGGTCATCTCGGCAACAATGTACGGCTGTGAAATGGTCTGCTGCTCTCCGATCGGGAGTGGAAAATCACCATATGCCTGATCCATCAGGGCTTCACTTACAAAAAGATGTCTCGGAACCTTGCGAAAGGCCGCAAGAACTTCAGGATCAGTTATCCCGCGTGATTCAATCTGTCTTTCAACCATTTCTTCACGCCTGCGTTTATATTTTATGGAATCTTCAATCATAATCAGGCTTTTATCAAAATAACGAACTTGCGTCAAGAATTTAGAAGTCGGAACCTTTGTATGGCAAAAATTCCTTGATTTTTAAATAAAACATCGCATAATACCGAAAAAATACTTTTCTCTGGAAGACTTCAGGAACGTGGACGAATTACATGCGCAGCACAAGACACCTCATATTATCTGTTTTATTGACTCTATTTATTATCTGTTTTGGCACGATCGGATATATGATAATTGAAAACTGGAGCGTTTTAGATGCTTTCTATATGACCATTATCACCATCGGCGCTGTCGGATACAGTGAAGTACACAGGATGAGCGGAACAGGACAATTGTTTACTGTTTTACTTATCTTTTCCGGAGTCAGTTTCTGTATATACGTTGCAAGCGCGGTTGTTCAGTTCATGGTTGAAGGACAAATCAGAAACATATTGGGGAGGAAGAGATTGGATAAAAAGATCGGTCTTTTAAAAAACCATTATATTATTTGTGGATACGGGCGTATTGGAAGGGTTCTTTGCCGAAAACTGAGAAGAAAACCGCTTGACATAGTGGTTGTTGAAAAGGGTCCGGAACAGATTGCGTTAATAGATAAGGATAAAATTCTCTATGTATCCGGAGATGCAACTGATGAGGCAACTCTGCTCAAAGCTGGAATAAAACGGGCAAAGTGTCTGATCGCTGTTCTGGCTACTGATACCGACAATGTATTTCTTGTTCTGACCGCAAGACAGCTTAATTCTGATCTTTATATTATTGCAAGGGCGGGTCAAGACAAAACAAAATCGAAGTTGCATGCGGCTGGAGCAAATAAGGTGGAATCGCCATATGATATCGGCGCTGCAAATATGGCGCAAAGAATACTCAGACCTGCTGTAACAAACTTTCTGGATCTTGCTTTTACTTACAAACGGAAAGATATCCAGATGGAAGAAATACCTGTCAGCCATTTCTCCAGTCTGACAAATGTCGCATTAAAAGATTCCGGCATTCGGCAACAATTCAATCTGATAATAATTGCAATAAAAAAGTCTGATGGCAGTATGCTGTTTAATCCTTCTTTTGATACTGTTATCAAGGCTGAAAATACCGTGATTGCCGTGGGGGAAGAAGCAAACCTTCAGAAGCTTGAAAAAATATTGAATCCAGCTCAAATCCCACAAGTATCAAAATAGGTAAGCGTTCACAGGCACTGCATATGCACATTTTCAGGACAACCAACATAGCAAATCTATAGTTGATTGTCCTGAAAATGTGCATCTACAGCACCTGTAAAAGCTTACAGGTTGGGAAATAGCCTTGTTGTGCTACCGATTCTCCCGTGAACGGTTACAAATAACTTTACCACTTTTCAGGTCATTTCCGGAATACCAAAAGTAATTACAGAGCTAAACCCCAGCTAAGCTGGGGAGAATGGCAAAAGCTATGCTGAGTATTTATTAAATGCTCCTTTTGAGCTAAAGGCAACAGCGCTGATTCTGTGACCAAAATCCAAAAGGAGCAAGATAATGAAAAAACATTAGGAACGTGG
>JAUWOS010000097.1 GCA_030611985.1 Desulfobacterales bacterium
GATATCATCTTCATCTCTTGACTCTATTAAAACCCTTACCTTTGCTGCGGTTCCTTTTCCTCCGTCTATTACCCGCACCTTGAAATCAACAAGACGCATAGAATCCAGGTCGGTTGCATAAAATTTCTCCAGAGCCTTGCGCAAAGCATTATCCAGGGCGCTGATTGGTCCATGTCCTTCGGCAGCGGTGATCTCCTCTTTGTCGTTTACAGAAATCTTGATTGCAGCATAAGACGAACATGGATGGTCTTTTTCCTTTTCAATATGAACCCTGAAAGATTTCAGTTCAAAAAGTGGTTTGAACTGTTTTGTAAATTTTTCTATCAGGATCTTGAATGAGCCGTCAGCCGCTTCAAACTGATAGCCCTGTTCTTCCAGCCGCTTTATTTCCAAAGCAATTTTGCGGCTGTCAAACCCTTTTTCCTTAAGGTCAATTCCCAGTTCTTTGGCCTTATATTCCACATTACTTCTGCCGGAAAGATCAGATATCAGAACACGGCGCTTGTTACCTACAAGCTCAGGCTTCATGTGTTCATATGCCTCCGGAACCTTCATGATAGCGCTTACATGAATACCGCCCTTATGGGCAAAAGCGCTTTTACCAACAAAAGGTCTGGAGTTTAATGGAATCATGTTTGCAGTTTCACTGACAAATCTGGAGAGTTTTTTTAGTTTTGCAAGGTCCTCTTCCAGAAAACACGGACAATCCATTTTTATACAAAGAATCGGTATAATTGAGGTAAGATCTGCATTACCGCATCTTTCTCCATACCCATTGATAGTTCCCTGTACCATAACAGCTCCTGCGCGTATTGCTACTATGGAATTAGCCACAGCCATGCCGCAGTCATTATGCGTATGAATTCCGATTTTAAACGGTAGAGCATCTGTTTTTATGCTCTGTTTTTCAGCAATGCTTTTGCGTATATTATTTATGATGGACTCTATATCAAATGGAAGAGTGCCACCATTTGTGTCGCAAAGAACAATAGTCTCTGCACCGCCGTCTACGGCAGCCATCAAGGTTTGCAATGCATAATCCGGATTTTTCTTATATCCGTCAAAAAAATGCTCGGCATCATAAACAACCTCACGATCATTTTTCTTCAGATACTCAACAGAATCGCGTATCATCGCAAGATTCTCTTTCAGAGTATTTTTCATGACCTGCTTGACATGAAGATCCCATGTCTTTCCAAAAATTGTGACAGCAGGAGCGCCGCTTTCAAGAAGCGCATTTAAGTTAGGATCATCATTCGGCTTAATGCCGGGTTTGCGGGTTGAGCCAAATGCTGTGAGACGGGCGTTTTGAAATTTAATATTTTTCGCCAACTCAAAAAAACGCTCATCTCTGGGATTGGAACCCGGCCAGCCACCCTCTATATAATGTATTCCAAAGTCATCAAGTTTTTGTGCAATCTTGATCATTTCCTCAGCGCTAAAACTGATGTTTTCTCCCTGAGATCCGTCTCTTAAGGTGGTATCATACAACAGGACAGGTTCCATAATATTACTCTCTCTTATTTTTTTCGTTTTTCAGGCCTTAATGATCGAACTGCTACGCCTGCTTGCCACATTTCAGAGTTCTTGATTACATCAAGTTCTTTTTGCAATTTTTCACGATAATCAGGAGCGCTGTTGACTTCAATAACTCTTTTTGTCTCTTTTCCCGATAAAACACTTTCGTAAAGATCGTCAAAAACAGGAACAACGGCATCCCGAAACTTTGGAGCCCAGTCCAGGGCGCCTCTTTGAGCAGTAGTGCTGCAGTTTGAAAACATCCAGTCCATACCGTTTTCCGCTACAAGTCTTATGAGGCTCTGTGTAAGCTCTTCCACTGTCTCATTAAAAGCTTCACTAGGGCTGTGACCATGTTTTCGAAGAAGATTATATTGTGCTTCCATTACACCGGCAAGACACCCCATCAAAACGCCACGCTCACCTGTAAGATCGCTGTGAACTTCCTTTTCAAAAGTAGTATGAAAAAGATAACCCGATCCTATAGCAATTCCCAATGCAATAGTTCTCTCCTTTGCCCTTCCAGTAAAATCCTGATGAACTGCAAAGCTGGAGTTAATTCCACTGCCTGCCAGAAAGTTAGTGCGTACTGTACGACCGGATCCTTTTGGGGCCACTAAAATAACATCCACATTTTTCGGAGGCACAATACCCGTCTGATCTTTATAAACAATTGAAAATCCATGCGAAAAGTATAGAGCATCTCCTTCATTAAGACATTTTTTCATCTGCAACCATGTTGCAACCTGACCGGCGTCTGAAAGAAGAAATTGAATAACGGTTCCTTTCCGCGCTGCTTCTTCAAGCGGAAACAGGGTCTTACCCGGAATAAAACCATCTGCAACAGCACGATCCCATGATGTCCCACCTTCACGCTGCCCCACTATAACGTTGATACCATTATCTCTCATATTCAAAGCTTGTCCGGGTCCTTGAACGCCATAACCTAAAACTGCAACTATTTCATCTTTAAGCACTTCCCTGGCTTTCTCAAGAGAAAATTCTTCAGATGTAATTACTTCTTCTACAACACCGCCAAAATCGATATTTGCCATTTTATCTCCATAGAATAATTATATTTTTAGTAAGCGTTAACAGGCAGTGCCTGCGAACGCTTACATGTTGAAAAGTAACCTTGTCATGCTACCGATTATTCCGTGAACGGTTACACGTTTTCTCAGGCAACCAACATAGCAAATCTATAATTGATTGTCTAAGAAAACGCACATCTACAGCACCTGTAAAAGCTTATATGTTGGGAAGAAGCCTTGTTTGCTATCAGTTCTCCCGTGAACGGTTACGTTTTACCTAATACCTAATACCTAATACCCAATACCTATTTCATTTTGATTCCCGGAAAAGGGCAATAATACCTGTTTTTGCAATTTCCTTAATTCCTATCGGTTTTAGAAGATTCAAAACAGCAGTCATTTTGTCTTCATCTCCGGTAATCTCCAAGGTATAATGTTCCTGCCCGACATCAACCACTTTACATCTGAAAATATCGACAATTCTAAGAATTTCAGCCCGATGTTCCGGCTTGGCCTGTACTTTGACAAGGGCCATCTCTCTTTGCACGTAACTTGCTTCTGTAAGTTCGTAGACCTTTATAACATTAATAAGCTTGTGAAGCTGTTTAATAATTTGCTCAACAACCGGTTTATTCGCCATAGTAACCAGGGTAATCCTTGCCACAAGAGGATCAATAGTTGCAGCAACGGAAAGACTTTCAATATTATAACCCCTGCCACCAAACAATCCTACAATTCTAGACAACACCCCTGGCTGATTATCAACTAAAATCGAAAGTATATATTTTTGTTCTGCCATGATTTATATTCTCCTTTTTCCTAAGCCAGAAGCATTTCCGTTATAGGCGCTCCGGCAGGCACCATCGGATAAACACATTCTTCTCTCTCGATCACAAACTCCATAATTACTGTTTCAGGTGAAGAAAGACCTTTTTTAAGTACCGATTCAACTTCTTCAGGCTTTACGGCCCTTAAACCAACAGCCCCATACGCCTCTGCCAGTTTTACAAAATCAGGGGCATGCTCCATATTTGTACCGGAATAACGTTTGCCGTAAAACAGCTCCTGCCACTGCCTGACCATTCCAAGATACCGGTTGTTTAAAATAACAATCTTTACCGGAAGACCGTATTGCTTTGCAGTCGCCATTTCCTGTATGTTCATCTGAATGCTGCCGTCTCCGGCAATATCCACTACAAGCTTGTCCGGGCAGGCCAATTGAGCTCCAATTGCTGCAGGAAGTCCAAAACCCATTACGCCTAAACCACCGGAAGTAATAAAATGATTGGGTTTTGTAAAATGATAATACTGAGCTGCCCACATCTGATTCTGGCCAACCTCGGTTGTTATAATGGCTTCGCCTTTTGTCAGTTCATAAAGTTTTTCAACAACATATTGCGGCTTGATAATATCTTTCTGTTTATATGCAAGTGGATTGGTGCTTTTCCACAGGTCAATCTGATCAAGCCATTTTTTTCTCTTTGTATTGAGGTCGCCCAGGCTCTCTTCGTCTAAAAGCTCGTTAAGATGACCGAGAGTAATTTTACAATCGCCTACAACAGGAACAGTAGCAGGAATATTCTTGCTGATTGATGTCGGATCAATATCAATATGCACAATCTTTGCGTTTGGAGCAAATGTACCTGTTTTCCCCGTAACACGATCGTCAAAACGAACCCCGACAGCAACAATAAGATCGCAGTCTCCTGTGCACATATTTGCCCTGTATGTGCCATGCATGCCTACCATGCCAAGCCACAAAGGATCCGTGCCTGGAAATACTCCAAGCCCCATCAAAGAGCATGTCACAGGAATTCGGGTTTTATGAGCCAATTCAGTAAGCTCTTTTGAACCTCCTGAAAGAACAACCCCGCCGCCTGCAAAAATAATCGGCTTTTTGGCATCCTTTATAAGCTTTACTGCCTTGTGCAACTGTTTCATGTTCGGATTGTAAGTAGGACTGTATGACTTCAGTTCAATTTTTTTTGACGGTTTATAAGTTATTTTTGTACTTGATACATCCTTTGGAATATCAATCAGCACAGGTCCTGGACGACCGGAAGCAGCTATAAAGAACGCCTCTTTAACAATTCCTGCAAGATCTTCTGTGCGTTTAACAAGATAATTATGCTTGGTACACGGTCTTGTTATTCCGACAATATCCACTTCCTGAAAAGCATCGTTGCCGATAAGCTGTGTAGGAACCTGACCTGTGAATATAACCATAGGAATGGAATCCATGTAAGCGCATGCAATTCCGGTCACTGTATTGGTAGCCCCGGGACCGGATGTTACCAGGCATACCCCAACTTTGCTGCCGGCTCTTGCATAACCATCCGCAGCATGAACTGCTCCCTGCTCATGGCGGACAAGTATATGCTTTATATCCGTCTTTGCAAGCTCATCGTAAATATCTATAACAACACCGCCGGGAAATCCGAAAATCGTGTCCACACCTTCTTCCTTGAGAATCTCCATCAGGATTTGTGCACCTGTAAGTTTCATGATAAATCCTTTCTTTTGCTGGTTATAATAGTGAGCTAAAGTTCCTTATTTCACGACTGCTCCATCAGCGGCAGATGAAACCATGCGTGCATACCTGGCCATATATCCATGTGTTATTTTAGGTTTTGGAGGAGACCACTTGGCTAATCTATTTTTGATTTCCTGATCAGATAACTTAAGTGTTATCTTTTTGCCTGGAATATCAATTGATATCAGATCTCCTTCCTGCACAACTGCAACAGGTCCTCCCTGCATGGCTTCCGGTGAAATATGCCCTATAGATGCGCCTCTTGTGCCGCCCGAAAAACGACCATCTGTGAGAAGAGCAACATGGGCATCCAGTTTCATGCCGGCAATTGCCGAAGTTGGAGTTAGCATCTCCCGCATGCCGGGACCACCCATAGGCCCCTCATAGCGAATCAGAATGATATCTCCTTTTTTTATATTTCCGTCCATAATGGCACGAGTTGCGTCTTCTTCCGACTCAAAAACTCTGGCTGGCCCTTCATGGCACAGCATTTCATCAAGAACCGCTGACTGTTTTACAATACATCCATCAGGAGCAAGATTGCCGAAGAGCGCAGCAAGCCCTCCCTGGTCATGATACGGATTGTCTACAGATCGTATAACATCATTATCAAGTATCTCTTTATCCTTTATATTTTCGCCGACTCTTTTGCCCGTTACAGTCATGCAGTCAGTATCAATAAGACCCGATCTTGAAAGTTCCTTGATTACCGCGCTTACACCACCTGCACGGTTTAAGTCTTCCATATGATGTCTGCCGCCCGGACTCAGGGAACATAGATGCGGCGTTTTCCTGCTTATTTCGTTGATCCGGTCAAGATCAATATCTATCCCCGCCTCTTCAGCTATTGCCGTAAGATGAAGGACCGTATTTGTCGAGCAGCCTAATGCCATATCCACGGCAAGAGCATTATTAAAGGCTTTTTCCGTCATTATCTTGCCTGGAGTTATCTGTTTTTTAAAAAGACTGACGATCTGCATTCCCGCTTCTTTAGCCAGACGGATACGCGAGGCCATAACCGCTGGAATTGTGCCGTTGCCGGGCAAACCCATGCCTATGGCTTCCGTTAAACAATTCATGGAATTGGCGGTAAACATGCCTGCGCATGATCCGCATGTTGGACAGGCGGCATCTTCAATGGAAGCTAGCTTTTCTTTTGACATCTTTCCTGAAAGAACAGCTCCTACAGATTCAAAAACCGTTACAAGATCTATTTTTTCAAAACCCCCTTTTTCAGGATGTTCTCCTGCCAGCATCGGACCTCCGCTTATTACAATGGCGGGAAGATCCAGACGTACCGTCGCCATCAACATGCCGGGAACGATCTTGTCGCAATTTGTCACCATAACCATGGCATCAAATGCGTGAGCCGTTGCCATAACCTCAATAGAGTCGGCAATAAGCTCTCTGCTTGCAAGGGAATATTTCATGCCGACATGATTCATGGCAATACCGTTGCAAACCCCGATAGTTCCAAATTCAATCGGAGTTCCACCCCCTATGTAAACTCCAACCTTTACAGCCTCCACAATTTTATTCAGATGAATATGGCCCGGAATAATGCTGTTTGCCGAATTTGCAATACCTATAAGAGGTCTTTGCAGCTCAGCATCCGTATATCCCATTGCCTTAAAGAGACTGCGGTGCGGCGCTCTTTCAATACCTTTTTTTACAATATCACTTTTCATTGTTCCGGTCTCCATAAAAAAATCCGTTACTAGTTTCAAGGCTAATAACGGATTTTATTTTTTAAACTTTTATAAAAATTAAGCCATTATTAACCCTGTTCCTCGCAGCAGATAATTATTCCTGCTACAAGGACGACAAGAGAGACCTTTGAAAAATGTTCAATTTTGTTCAAGGTCAAGAAAAGCGAAAATTTTAAGCGAAGAAATACATTGAGTATTTTGAGGATTAAAATTTGAGCCTGACACACCTGTCTGCGTGCGACGCACAAGCATGGAAATCGAGCAAAAGGGGACGTTTTGCGAAGACCTCCAAGGTTGACAAGGTTTATGATGGTTAGCACTTTTCTCATGTTTGATAATTGCCTAAATAAATTTTAGAAGAATTTTTAGCAACTTCCAAAAAGATTGTCAAGTTTTTTATAGTTGTATTTTCAGAAATAGTTACGATTATTTGTTTGTAATAATTGAGATAATCCGCTATATTTGATCTCGTAAAAAGTACTGATTATGGAAATCAATGCAAAAGTACATGTAACTTCTCAATAAGTTCGGTCAATAGCTACTGGATTCCCACCTTCGCCTGCCTGTACAGGCGACGGACAGACGGGAATGACAAAAACGGGTATTTTTGACTTTTTACGAGTTTAGAGAGGATGTGGATATGTCTTTGTTTAAGTCTCTCCTTTATGGTTTGAAAGAAGCTAAATACAATCCAATAACCATAATTCATGGTATGTTATATGCATCTATAGTAAATTTAAAACACCAATGAACCTTAAATCAAACAATATTGACAAAATGCGAAATGACGCTGTCAGGATCTTTCACGCAGGTCTGAAGGCTGTTGAGCCGAATGCTTCTATTAAAAAATATTGCAGACTTGAAGGCGACAATCTTTTTGTTGGAAGTAAAATTTATGATCTTTCTATGTTTAAAAATCTGTTTGTGATCGGAGCAGGAAAGGCATCAGCTCCCATGGCTTCAGCTATAGAGGACATTCTTGGCAAAAGAATCACAAGCGGAATCGTCAATGTAAAATATAAACATGTAACCGATCTTGACCGGATCAAACTGATAGAAGCCGGCCACCCTCTTCCCGACAAAAACGGTCAACAGGGCGCAAACGCCATACTGAACCTTGCAAAGAATGCAGGAAAGAACGACATGGTATTATGCCTGATTTCAGGAGGAGGGTCTGCCCTTCTTCCACTTCCTTTTCCGGGCATTACATTAAAGGAAAATCAGGACACCATAAAAGAGCTTCTTTCCTGCGGCGCCGCTATTCATGAAATCAATGCAATAAGAAAGCATATTTCTATAATAAAAGGAGGAATGCTTGCAAAAGCAACTTGCCCCGCTGTTCTTGTATCTTTTATACTTTCAGATGTTGTTGGAGATGATCTCGACGTTATTGCATCGGGGCCGACTGTGCCGGATTCAAGCACTTTTTTCGATTGCATGGAAATTATAAAAAAATACAACCTGGCAAAAAGATTACCTGAGACTGTTATAGCCCATATCAAAGCAGGTATTTCAGGAAAAACTCCCGAGACTCCAAAAACCGGAGATCCTGCTTTTAATAAAACATACAATCAGATTATAGGAAGCAACATCGAAGCTATAACTGCCTCAAAGCAAAAAGCTGAAAGCCTGGGATACAACACAATTCTTCTTTCCTCTATGATAGAAGGAGATACAAGTCATGTTGCGCATGTTCACGGAGCAATCGCCGGAGAGATCATTAAAACCGGTAATCCCCTCCCATCCCCTGCGTGTATACTGTCCGGTGGCGAAACCACGGTAAAAGTCAAGGGAAAGGGTCTTGGAGGAAGAAATCAGGAATTTGCGCTGGCTGCGGCAATCAATATTGCGGGCAAAGAAAGTATAGTGGTTCTCAGTGGCGGCACAGACGGCACAGACGGACCTACTGATGCTGCAGGCGCTATAGCTGATACCAATACATTAAAAAGAGCCGAAGATATAGGATTAGATCCGGACTATTTTCTTTTAAACAACGATTCATATCACTTTTTTAAAAAACTGGGCGACCTGTTTATCACAGGTCCTACCAACACAAATGTAATGGACCTGCGAATAGTACTTGTAAGAAACGTTCCTAAGCTTCTCGCCTGTACCCGATGATGATGGTTGTCTACCCGAAGATAATACTTCAGCCACGCGATCAACAACTGTATTGAAATCATATGAGTGTAACCAAAATGGATTGTATTCGATATGTCAATATATGAAAGAGCGCCCCTGATGCCCCATCTTCTCATTTTTTTTAAGATCTTTCATGGATTGAGCTGTTGGAGGAATTAGCAACGCATCTATCTCATCGAGTCTGCCCAGTGAAAAAATCAATTTTAAAAATTTTTCCATGGATACTTTGCCAGTCTGCTCAAACC
>JAUWOS010000171.1 GCA_030611985.1 Desulfobacterales bacterium
TCACGGAATGAGTGAAAAAAAGTTCGCCCGATAGGGCGCTAATTTATGCCGGGGTGGTGAAACTGGTAGCCGCAGAGGACTCAAAATCCTCCGGACGCAAGTCCGTGTCGGTTCGATTCCGACCTCCGGCACCAGTAAAATCAGATGATTGAAAAAAGGGACAGGCGGTTTTTTTTGATAGTCCCTTTTTTTTATTGACTTTAGAGCAAACCGGTTACCAATTTTAAGCTTAGATATTTTGTAACCGTTTACGGGAGAACCGGTAGCATAACAAGGCCACTCCCCAATATGTAAGCTTTTACAGGCGCTGTAGATGTGCGTTTTCAGGGTAATCAACTATAGTGTTGCTATGTTGGTTGCCCTGAAAACGTGTATATGCAGTGTCTGTGAACGCTTACGATATTTTTTAATTTTAAGGAATTACAGTAGGGTGGGTAATGCCCGTCAAGCTATGCAGTTTACATAGATTGCTCATCGATGATGGACAATGCTCACTTATCTGGCAGCCGGCGAACAAACCATAGGAACGTGGACAAAATAACTTCCACAACTATGCATCACAGCTTCAGGCCGCCTTTGTCCGATCTCAGATCGCAAAAGTATTGAAATAGCTCGCTATTCCTTCAACTTTTGTGATCTGAGATCGGATTTGAAATTTGACAAATCCGACCCAAATCTGCGCGCCTGCTTGGGGAAGTTAATTCGTCCACGTTTCATAGAGGAAATGATGAAGGGAATCTTTATAAGGTGGTTGATATTGACGTGCGCAATTATAGTCGCATCCTACTTGCTGGATGGGATACGGGTGAGCGGTTTTTTCTCTGCATTTTTTGCCGCCGCCATGCTGGGAATACTGAACGCTTTTTTTCGACCGATAGCAATCATTTTAACTCTTCCAATAAATATACTGAGCCTTGGTCTTTTTACTTTTGTGATAAATGCACTCATGCTTAAAATGGCATCTGGTGTGATACCGGGTTTTGATGTTTACGGATTTTGGTCCGCTATATTCGGTTCTCTTTTGATAAGCCTTGTAAGCTGGCTCCTCAGTTCATTTATTAATGAACAGGGGAGAGTGACGTATATTGACCTGAAGCATAAAGGCGGTGACAGGTGGGAATAGCAATTAATAATTGTCGATTTTATGATGTATAGTTGTGGGAGTTATTTCCTCCACGTTCCTAACTGATAATGGCTAATGGCTACCCGCACAGGTTGCAATTTTTTTGCAGGGAGGTTTAAGCAAGCATAATGTTGAAAAAGAAGACTGCCGGAGTAGGCCGCAACGCTCCTTGTCCTTGTGGAAGCGGGTTTAAATATAAGAAATGCTGTCTTGGAAAGAAAGTCTCCAAGCCGTATGATTTTAAAAAATTATACGCTCAAAAATACAAAATTCGACTCAAGCAAAAGAAGGATATTGAGGGAATCAGGAAGGCAGGGCGCCTGGCCGTGGATACTCTCCGGTTGGCGGAGTCTGAAATCAGACCCGGAATAACTACTGATGACATCAATATGCTTGTTCATAAATTCACTATTAAAAACGACGCTGTTCCCGGTCCCTTGAATTACAGGGGTTTTCCAAAGAGTGTTTGTGTTTCCGTAAATGAAGTTGTCTGTCACGGCATTCCTGGAAAACGGGTCCTGAAAGATGGTGATATCGTAAATGTTGATGTAACACCTGTTTTAGATGGATATTATGCCGATGCTAACAAAACCTTTTTCGTTGGAACGCCCGATTCTGATGCCCGGAACATAGTCAGAGTGGCCTGTGAAAGCCTTAAAAAAGGTATTTCCATGGTGCGACCCGGAAACAGAATAGGAGATATAGGGTGGGCTATTCAAAGATATGCGGAAGGTGAAGGATGCTCTGTAGTCAGAGAATTTATAGGTCATGGTGTGGGATTTGCATTTCATGAGTCTCCTCAAGTTCCTCATTACGGTCGAAAAGGGGAAGGGATTATTCTGGTTCCCGGCATGGTCTTTACAATTGAGCCCATGATCAATCTAGGAAAGAGATATCTTTCTGTTCTGGAAGATAAATGGACAACAGTAACCAGGGACGGGTCTCTTTCTGCTCAGTTTGAACAAACATTTCTTGTTACCGACAATGGCTGTGAGAGTTTGACGCCTTATGATTTTGAGCGAATCCTTAATGCATAATTGCGGAAGTTATTTCGTCCACGTTCCTTATGATGGTTTGAAGAAAAAAATAAAAAATGTAAAAAAGTTCTTGATTAGTTGAAGCCAACCTGTTAAATGGGCTGCGCATAATTGTCTGGGTCGTATTTTGAATTGTTGTGCGAGTAAATGTAGCCTCCCACTGCTACGACCCAGATATTATTTCGTCCACGTTTCTTATTTCGTCCACGTTCCCAAGCAGTTCCCGTCGCAACAGATCAAGCGCTGTCATGGCGAAAATTTTTTTATTCATTGATCTGTCATCAAATGCAAAATTAAATCGATGACTTTTTGTGCCATATGGCGTGGCAAGACCGATGCAGACAGTTCCGACAGGCTTATAAGTAGTTCCTCCGCTCGGTCCCGCAATTCCGGTTGTTGAAAGACCGTAAGTTGCTCCTGCAATACGACGCGCACCCTCTGCCATTTCTTTTGCAGTTTCTTCGTGTACTGCTCCATATCGTTTTAATGTGGCAGGCAATACATCAAGTACTTTTATTTTGGCTTTGTTTGAATACGTAACACCTGAAAAGAGAAAATAATATGAGCTGCCCGGCACATTGGTCAGCCAGTGGGATATAAGACCGCCGGTACAGCTTTCAGCTACAGCTATAGTAGACTTTTCCCTGCGGAGAAGATTGCCGACCACAGTCTCCATAGAATCACCGTCAACAGAAAAAGCGCTTTTACCAATTTTTTTTAAAACCCACTTGCAAGCATTTTTCAAAAGTTCGTTAAGATTCTTTTTATTTTCTCCGTTTGCATATAATTTTATATGAACTTCCGGAAATCTGACACAAATACCTGGCTTTATCTCTGGAAACTTCACTTTTAAGTCTGTAATACGTTCACTTATTGCTGACTCAGTCAAACCAAACAGAGATATCTCCTTTACCTGTCGGAATTTTCTACTGTTGCCTTGAAGCTTTTTTATCCGTGGAAGAACTGTGTCTGAAAGCATCCTTCGCATTTCAGAAGGAACACCAGGCATAAAGAAAGCGGAACATCTGCCTATTTTCATAAAAAAACCCGAAGCTGTTCCAACGAGATTGCAAAGAGACTCAGCGCCTTTTGGCAGCATTGTCTGAAGTTCAACTCCTGCCGCATTTGCAGCCGCCTCTGCTGTAAGATCATCTGCTGTCAGACCAAGACCGCCTGTTACCACCACAATATCTGCACGACCACCGATTTCTTTAAGGATACCGGCAATAGTGTTAATATCATCGCCGACACAACTATGCCTGACTACTTTAATTCCAGCTTTTTCCAGCTTTTGTGCGATGTGAGCTGAGTTGCTGTCAAGGATTGCGCCTGAACAGATTTCATCTCCTGATGCAAGAATTTCTGCTATCATATTTGTAGCCATTTCAATACGCCTTCGGATAATTCTTACCTGTAAGCGGGTATATCCCATGACTCCCGCAGGAGGTTTTCATGTTACTTCTTTGATTTGTAACACCTTATAATATTTACAAAAATTTTTATCCACTTGGTAGTATTTTTTTGCGGCTATTTATTCAGAACACGAGATTGATTGTCGTATTTGCTTGAGTTCGCTTCGGTGATGCTTGGTATTCAGTCGGCGTTTTTTAGATGCAAGCGTAGGTCTTGTTTTATGACGGGGTTCAGGTTTTTCGGCTGCTTTGCGAATTAATTTAATTAGCCGGTCAACGGCGTCTTGACGGTTCTGTTCCTGTTTGCGGAATCGTCGGGCATTGATAATCAGTATGCCATCTCCGGTAATACGCTTGCCAGCCAGATGAATAAGACGTTTGCGAACGTCATGAGGCAGGGAAGGAGAGTTTCTTACATCGAAACGAAGCTGGACGGCTGTGGCGACCTTGTTAACCCTCTGTCCGCCGGGTCCTGAGGCGAGAATGAATTTCTCCCGGATTTCATTCTCATTAATTGCTATGGAGTGTGTGATGTAAATCATATCTTTTGAGCCATTGATGAAAGCGTTTTCAATCAACTGATTTTAATAAATACAGTTTATGCAATAAAAAAGGTAACCGTTCACGGGAGAATCGTAGCACAACAAGGCTACTTCCCAACATGTAAGCTTTTACAGGTGCTGTAGATGTGCGTTTTCGGGGTAATCAACTATAGTGTTGCTATGTTGGTTGCCCTGAAAACGTGCATATGCAGTGCCTGTGAACGCTTACAAAAAAAGGCATCTCATTGAGCCGGGATGAGATGCCTTTTTACATTGTAACAAAATTATTGCAGCAGACTATAATTTTTCAACGTTCGTTGCCGCAGGTCCTTTAGCGCCTTGTTCCACATCAAAAGTCACACGATCACCTTCGCCAAGAGTCTTGAATCCCGATCCGCCGATGGCGGAAAAATGAACAAATACATCAGGACCATCTTCTTGTTCAATGAAGCCGTATCCTTTTCGATCACTAAACCATTTAATAATTCCGTTCGCCAAAACACTCATCTCCTTTTGAAAATATAATCGTAACCGTTCACGGGAGAACTGCAAACAAGGCTGCTTCCCAGCATGTAAGCTTTTACAGGTGCTGTAGATGTGCGTTTTCAGGGCAATCAACTATAGTGTTGCTATGTTGGTTGC
>JAUWOS010000182.1 GCA_030611985.1 Desulfobacterales bacterium
ATTCACAAAGTGTAATTTATATTGATGATTAAACTCGATGGACGTCGTAAAAAGTCCAATTCAGACGGTTTCGTAAAAAGATCAAATTCCCCCGCAAAAAAGCAGCTGGACAAGAAAGGCGTGCAAATTTTGTAATCATGAGGCGTACTGATCGTACGTTGAATGGTTACGAAATGTAGCACAACGCAGAAGTTGGACTTTTTACGAAACCGTCAACTTTCATATTCCCGCACATGATAATATTTAAGAAGATTATTTATGAATTTCAGGGGATTGAAAGCTGTTCAGGCTGTATTTAACGGAGAGTTCTTTGTGGTTTGTGATTTTTTTCAGCGTGATGCTAAAATTTTGCTTGACAAGCCGTTTTGATATCTGATATATTAGATATCAGCAATATGGCATCAGGGATGCTCCTTATAAATATAACGAGGGAGAGAAATGGATGATATCATTTTTATCGCTTTTTATGTTTTGGAATCTTTTTTCGAATTTCGGACGTAAGCCGGCCAGCATATCCAATGTTTATCGAATCTTAAATTAAATATTTTTAGACGAATGTTCGTCCGAAAAGGGAGGAGGTAGCTATGATAAGCTTAAGAGAAATTGAAAAAAGATCGTTTTTGTCATTAGAAGACCTTGTAAAATTGGAGGAATTCATTCTCGATACGGGATATATGGCGCGCGAAAAGGCATTGGAGGAAATCGAACGGTTTGCAGTCAAACTCGGTATAGATGAGTATTATTTCAAAACCACAAGTATTGATGATATCGCCAAGCATCTCATCTCAATCAGTGCCTCGGAACTCGTTTCAAAATATGGTGGTGTAGGGGTTGGAGTCGAACTTATCAATGAAGAGGCGGATAGGGCACTTTATATTATAGAGACCTCCAAAATCGAAGAAATCGAAGATAGAATTGAAAATAAATATCCTACATTTCGCGTTGAAAGTTACATTACAAAGAACCTGTCGAATGACCCTCGTTTAAGGCTTTACATCGTTAACAAACCTTTGTTCGAAAAGGATTTGGAGAAAAAAGAACACCTGACTTTTAAAGAAGCTGCGAATAAAGCATTTTTGCAAGCCAGTGAGTCTGAAACATTAGCCAGGTATCAAGATGCATGGGAATGGATGTGTAACAGGGAGTCTCCGTATATTTTCATAAACGAGAAGCTCGAGTCCGGTGAAACAAGGGTTATGGTTGGAATCCATGGCCAGGGGACACGGCAGTTTATGGCCAACTTTACGAACCAGATGCACATATTCGAGATTTCTTCAAGCAGAAAGTATAAGGAACCCTTTTTCGATCAAAAGAGCATTTACACATTCTATTTTGATGATCTGGATAAGAAAATCATTGAAGATTTTTCAAGAGAGCTAAATACGATTGTAATGTTACCGCAAGAGTCAATTACTGAGCTCTTTACAGCTGGAGTAATGGCAGCTCAACCGACAATGTATGCAATCTCTGCCGCAGCATTTACTAATCAGTTTATCACTGTTCTCACACAAGAGTATACGTCTTTAAGCCGGGCTTTGAAAAATCAGCCTGAGGCTAAGGGCGTTTTAGACAAAATGAAATTGAGGTTAGTAAAAGATACCTTTACCGAAACACGAATAGCCCAGACAGTTAAAGACCACGCTGAAATTGTTTTACTGATTTACCAGGATTTTTCCAACAGACTTCATCCAGAGAAGAAACAAAGAAATGAAAAAGAAATTGAAAAACTAATAGAGAGTAAAATAGAAACCAATGTTCCCTCTCCTACTGATAAAAAGATCCTTCAATATTTTCTTACTTTTAATAAAATGATCTTAAAAACAAATTTTTTCAGGAGGGATAAAATTTGTGCGGTCTATCGCCTGGATCCTTCTTTCCTGAATAAAGTTGACTTTCCTGAAAAACCTTTTGGAGTGTTCTTCTGTGTGGGAAGATCTTTTATAGGCTTTCACATGCGTTTCAGAGAGATCGCCCGAGGAGGAATACGGATTGTAATATCAAGAAATTTTACTGAATATCGGAATAATCTCGATACCATTTTTATGGAAAACTATAATTTGGCGTTAACCCAACAGCAAAAAAACAAGGATATACCTGAAGGTGGAGCGAAAGGAATAATTTTGCTTCGTATTGCTAATCAGGACGAAGCGGAAAGGGCCTTTAAAGACTATGTGGATGGAATACTTGATACTATTATTGACCATGAAGAAGTACGCGATCTTTACGGAAAAGAGGAAATCCTTTTTTTTGGCCCGGATGAAAGAACGGCAGAGCTCATGGACTTTGTATCTTCCTATGGCAGTAAAAGAATGTATCCATTCTGGAAAGCTCTATCTACAGGGAAATCGCCCGAAAATGGTGGGATTCCCCATGATCTCTATGGAATGACCACCTCAGGTGTTCATCAGTACGTTTTGGGTGTACTTGAAAAACTTGGTTTGAAAGAAGAAGATGTTGTAAAAATTCAGACAGGTGGACCTGATGGGGACCTTGGCAGTAACGAAATTAAAATATCAAAAGATAAAACAATTGCCATAGTAGATGGCAGTGGTGTGCTCTATGACCCGAATGGAATTAACAGAAAGGAACTTCTCAAGCTTGCCAATAAGAGGATGATGGTTGAAAATTTCGATAAATCGATGCTTTCTCCCGATGGTTTTTTTGTGTCGGTAAATGACAAGCAATTGACGCTACCGGATGGAACATTTGTTCCCAACGGGGAAGAGTTCCGGAACGGTTTCCACCTCAATCCCCTTGCCAGGGCGGATCTCTTTGTACCCTGCGGCGGAAGACCTGGGGCAGTGAATATTAATAACTGGCGGCAATTGCTTGATGATGGTGGCGCTCCCAAATTTAAAATCATCGTTGAAGGCGCGAATTTGTTCATCACCGAAGAGGCAAGACTCAGACTGGAAGAACATGGCGTAATTGTTATCAAGGATGCCTCTGCCAATAAGGGCGGTGTAACATCATCCTCTCTTGAAGTTTTTGCAGCCCTCGCGCTAAGTGATGATGAGTTTGATGCTCACATGAGAGCGAAAGATAAAGACATTTCGGAATTTATGAAATCATATGTCGATGAAGTCATTAAAATCATAAATTATAATGCACGAACGGAGTTTGAACTCCTGTGGAGCGAAAATGAACAAAAAGGTATTCCTTTTACCCATCTAACCAATATAGTGAGTCGCAAGATAAATGATATAACGGATGCCATTTTTAACTCCGACCTTCCTGCAAACAACAAACTAAAAGAAAAGGTGGTTAAAGATTATACGCCAAAGCCCCTTTTGGACCTTATAGGGATGGAGAATATCCTGAAAAGAGTGCCTGAAAACTATCTCAACGCCATCGTTGCTGCCAAGCTTGCAACGAGTTTCGTATATACCTATGGTCTTGGTAGCAACGAAATTGATTTTTACAATTATTTGGAAAACTATACCCATTGATTACTGTATTCATTTTGATTGAGACACAGATGCCGGCTTTGTTAAAGTGGTTGATGCCATGCCGGACCAGGGGTAGTGTAG
>JAUWOS010000060.1 GCA_030611985.1 Desulfobacterales bacterium
GTCTCTAAGTTTATTTATTAAAATGAACTATCTTACTGAATGTTTCAGGATCAAGGCTTGCACCGCCGACAAGCGCTCCGTCAATATCAGGCATTGCCATAAGCTCAGATACATTATCAGGTTTAACGCTTCCTCCGTACAATATCCTGGTAGATTTGGAAAGCATATTCCCGAAACTTTTTTCAAGCATTGAACGTAAAAACAGATGAATCTCCTGAGCCTGATCGCTGGTTGCTGTTTTACCGGTTCCGATAGCCCATACAGGTTCATATGCTATAACCAATGTTTTTAAATCATCTAAAACAAAATCCTTTAACCCATTTTTCACCTGTTTGTCAAGTACAGAAAATGTATCTTTTGATTCACGCTCTTTTTCAGACTCTCCAACGCATAGAATCGGAATTAAATCATTTTTGATCGCGGCCATTATTTTTTTATTGACTGCTTCATCAGTTTCTCCAAAATATTGGCGCCTTTCAGAATGGCCAATGATAACATATCTGCATCCTGCTGATACGAGCATGGCAGATGATATTTCACCTGTATATGCACCTTCGTTTTCCCAAAAAAGATTCTGCGCTCCAAGAGAAACACAACTTTTCCTGACAATATCTGATACAGGTGCAAGCGCAGTAAACGGAGGTGCTATCATAACGTCAACACCATCAGTCATATCATTTACAAGTTTTACAAGTTGTTCGGCTACTTCAACAGCCTCAGAACAAGTTTTAAACATCTTCCAGTTTCCCGCAATAAGGGGTCTGCGATTTTCCATCTATTACGATCTCCTCAATTTTTATTTCCAGGTACTTAAAGCTGCGCTCCGATCATGGCTGCAAGATCGACCATTCTGCTCGAATATCCCATCTCATTATCATACCAGGAAAGCACCTTTATCATATTGTCTATGACATGTGTGCATGGCGCATCAACAATGGAAGACAGTGTTGAGCCGTTGAAATCCGTCGATACCAGAGGGGCATCGCTATATCCGAGTATGCCGGAAAGCGAATCTTCCGAAGCCTTTTTAAGAGCATGGTTTACATCAGAAACAGTAATTCCCTGTTTTTCCACTGTTACAACAAAATCAACAATAGAGACGTTTGGCGTTGGAACACGAATAGCAAGTCCATTGAGCTTGCCTGACAGCTCCGGAAGCACCAGAGCTACGGCTTTTGCAGCTCCTGTTGTTGTTGGAATCATAGACAGGGCTGCCGCTCTTGCTCTGCGAAAATCCTTGTGAGGAAAATCAAGAAGACGCTGGTCGCCAGTGTAAGAATGTACGGTAGTCATAAGACCGCATTTTATACCGAAATTTTCAAGAAACACCTTGGCAACCGGCGCAAGACAATTAGTTGTACAAGATGCATTTGATATGATGTGATGCTGCCCCGGATCATACTGATTTGAATTGATTCCCATGACGATGGTAATATCAGGATCCTTGGCAGGTGCAGATATTATAACCTTGTGAGCTCCTGCGGCAAGATGCTTTGATGCGCTTTCGTGATCCATGAAAAGACCGGTACATTCCATAACAATATCAACGCCCAGGTCTTTCCAGCCGAGTTTTGCAGGATCTTTTATTGACGTAACAGCTATAGACTTGCCAGCTACTTCAATTGAGTCATCTTTAGCTGCAACTTCAACATCAAGCTTGCCGTGTACGGAATCATAAGCGAGAAGATAAGCCATTGTAGCTGAATCCATTAAATCATTAATAGCCACAATCTCAACTTCAGGATGATTAATTGCAGCCCTCAAGATAACACGTCCTATCCTTCCAAAACCGTTGATACCTATTTTTATGCTCATAAAATACCTCCTTGTTGATTGGAACGGGACGGAATGTCACAGATTTAACTCCGTTTGTTTCCTTTCAAAATTCCACTTGCCAGTGAAACAGATTTTTTGCCAAAAGCCTCCAAAGTTACTGCAAGCTTGCCAAGCTCCATCCCTTTTCGAGTATTAACAGCTTTGATCAAAATAGGAAGATTTACTCCCGATATAACTTCCACACGTCCTTCTTCAAGAAACGAATAACTTAAATTGGAAGGCGTCCCTCCAAACATGTCCGTCAAGATCAGCACGCCTTCTTTTCGATCGACACTTTTAATTCCTTCAGCAATTTTCTTGCGCAGTTTTTCTGCATTTTCATTCAAATCTATGGAAATTGATATCATAGCCTCGGATTGAGTTCCGATAATAAAATTAGTTGCATCAATTAGCGCATCCCCAAGCTGACTGTGTGTAACAATAACTATACCTATCATAAAAAAATCCGTATCCATTCACAGGTTTAATGATTCAAGAGTTTAAAGTTTAAAAAAAGTTCACAGTTTACGTAAAAAAAGACTCAAGAGTTTTTCAGCGAAGTTTCCTTGAATTCTTGATCGCGTTTAAACAAACCCCATTTTAGGAACGTGGACGCCTTGCAAAAATTCTTAATTTCACAATCCGGTCGCTTTCAGCTTTAATCTTCAATCTTTACAGCTTTAATCTTCAATCTTTCTTTATGCCGGTCAATATCACGGTGTGTGATCTTGATTTGCTTTTCCGGTTTGTTTATATGTTCAAATATGGATTGTGCAATGGTCACGGAACGATGCTGACCACCAGTACATCCTGCTGCAATGGTTAGATAAGCCTTCCCCTCTTTCTCATACAAAGGAATTAAATAGTCAAGCAAATCCAGATATTTCTGCAAAAATATTATAGTTTCACTATTGCTCAAGATATAATTTTTAACTCTTTTTGTTTTTCCATTCAAAGCTTTCATTTCGGGAACAAAATATGGATTTGCAAGAAAGCGGACATCTATTATCAAGTCAGCATAGCGAGGAATACCGTACTTAAAACCGAATGACATGATATTTATCCTCATTGACACAAGTTTTCTGTTTTTTTGAGCAATATCAAGGATAATAGATTTTAATTCATGCACATTGTAACTGGAAGTATCTATAATTCTATCAGCCATTGCTCTCAGGCCTTTTAACTGCTCATTCTCAACCCGTATGCTCTCAGGAAGGAGATTTTTATTACTGGAAAGGGGATGATGTCTTCGCGTCTGACTGTAACGTTGCAACAAAATCTCTTCATCAGCTTCCAGAAAGAGTATTTCAAAATTGTATCCTTGTGCCTTAAGTGATTCAAAAATCGACGCATACCTGGAAAGAAAGCCTTTCTCACGCAAATCCATTACAAAAGCAAGTCCTGCTGTTTCGTAAGCGCTATCAACAAACAGCTCCAAAAACCTGGGAAGAAGAGCTACCGGCATGTTGTCGACACAATAAAAAAACGCATCCTCAAATGCCGAAATTGCGGTGCTTTTGCCGGAACCGGACCGTCCCGTAATAATAATGATTCTTAAGTTTTTCACCGTTAATTAGCGCCTGAACAAAACCTCAAAATATGGCTTTTTCAATTTTTAACCCCAATACCCAATACCCCTAAAATTCTTCATCCTCCTCTTTAATGATATTGAAAATTTCATCACTATCAGTAGCGTTTAACAGTTTTTCCTTGAAAAGATTATTTTTTAAAATTTTGGAAATTCTGGCGAGCAGCTTTAAATGAAGACCTGTAGAATTTTCCGGTGTCATGAGAAGAAAAAATATATGGGTCGGCCGTCCGTCCATAGATTCAAAGTCAACGCCTTCTCTACTTAGACCGAAACCAAGAATCAGTGACTCAAGATCCTTTAATTTACCATGCGGAATTCCGATGCCTCCGCCTATACCTGTGCTTCCAAGCCGTTCTCTCTCCACGAGTACCCGTACAAGATCTTTCTTGTTCACGCCGGCAATATGAATTACAGGAGTCACAAGCTCTTCGAGAACACCTTTTTTATCATGTGCTTTCAAGTCAGGAAGAATTGTTTCTTTATTTAAAACATCTATAATCTTCATTTATGTTTAACCTTTTGGGCGAGTCATTTTTCAACTGACGGGCTGAATCAACCCGTAATCACCATCCTTGCAACGATAAAGGACATTAACTCTATCGGTTTTGGCATTTGTAAACACAAGAAAACTGTTGCTCACAATGTCCATTTGCATAATCGCTTCTTCAACATCCATTGGTTTGTATTCGATATTGTTGACCTTGATATGTTTTGTAACCTCGTCAGGCGCATGTAAAAGAGTTGCGTCTTCAGCAATAGCGTCTTTTATCATGGGTTTCGATCTACTCTTTCGAGTTCTGTTTTTCTGCTTATTCTTTTTTATCTGTTTATCAAGCTTGTCAAGAACTAAATCTATAGCTGAATACATATCATTGGTTTCTTCTCTCCCATTTACACTTAGCCTGTCACCTTTAATATTGATTTCAGCTATGTGTCGAAACTTTTCAACCGAAAGAACGACAGTTGCGATTGCAGGATTGTAAAGAAACTTGTCAAATCGATCAAGTTTATCTCGAACGTATGATTTTAAAGTTTCAGAGGGGTCAAGATTTTTAAAAGTTACAGATGTCTGCATATAATGAAACCTCCTTGGTTTTGAGTGCCTATATTCCCATATATTGTTTACGTTTGCTGGATGGCAGCACTTTCATCAAGTTGCGATATTTGGCTACCGTTCTCCTGGCAATACAGATGTTTTCTTTCTTCAAAAGTTCCGAAATTTTATCATCACTGTACGGCTTTTCGGAATCTTCATTCTCAATGATTTTTCTTATTTTTTCCTGAACACTGGCAGAAGCTACTGCCATGCCATGAATACGTTTAATAGAACTATTGAAAAAATATTTCAATTCAAAAATACCCTGAGGTGTATGGGCATATTTGTTTGTTGTAACCCTGCTGATTGTAGATTCATGCATATCTATATCTTGCGCAACATCTTTAAGAACCATAGGCTTTAAGTAAGCTATACCGTTCTCGAAAAAATCCTGCTGAAACTTCAATATACTTTCCATAACCTTAACAATTGTCTTCTGACGTTGATGAATGCTTTTGATCAGCCATGCTGCTGAACGCAGCTTGTATCGTATATAATCATTTGCTTCACTGGAAATTTTTTCCCTGCTTCTTATGGATTTTTTATAAAATGAGTTAAGACTAAGCTTTGGAACGTCATCATCATTTAGAGATATCACAAAATCATCCTCAAACTTATAAACAAAAATATCGGGATTAATATATTGAGGTTCTTCATCAGAAAATTGCCTTCCAGGTTTTGGCTCCAGTCCCCGAATAACATTTACTGCAGAAATAACATCTTGAATATCTATTTTTAAAGTCCTGACTATGGCCTTGTAATTCTTGTTTTCAAGATGATTCAGATGGTTTAAAATGATGTCGGTCACTATGGTATCGTCAAGACCAAAGTGCCTTGCCTGTATAATAAGGCATTCGGAAAGATTCCTTGCGCATACTCCTACTGGATCAAATCCTTGCAGAAGAGATAAGATGTGCTCAACTTTATCAATCGCCGACCCACTTATTTCAGCAATTTCTTTAACAGATAACTCTAAATAACCATCACTGCTAAGATTGCCGATAATAAGACTTCCAATCTTTTCTTCCTCCTTTACAGGAAATGTCATAAGTAGCTGCCAGAGGAGGTGTTCGCGCAAAGACTCCTTGCGTGCTATAAAGGTTTCGAAAGCCGGCGTATCTTTTCTTTCCGTCTCAAAATGAATTCTGCCTGACGAATTGTATTCATCAAGATAATTGCTCCAGTCGACATCATCATGAATTTTTTCTTCAATTATAACTTCTTTTGTTGAAGAAGTGTCATCGGATTCAGTTTCAATTTGCTCTGCAGGCTCTCCTTCAGTGACAACTTCACGGGTCTCTTCCAGAACCGGATTTTCCTCCATTTCCTGGCGGATCGTATCTATAAGCTCCAGTCTTGACAATTGCAAAAGTTTTATTGCCATCTGAAGCTGTGGGGTCATGATTAACTGTTGGGTTAATTTAAGCTGTTGTTGTAATTCAAGTGCCATTTTATAATTTGAACTCGTCTCCTAAATATATACGGCGGGCTGTTTTGCTTGAAGCTATCTTTTCCGGAGAACCGAATTCGACAACCTTTCCATCATTTAATATGTATGCTTTACCACAGACTTCAAGCGTTTCCTTTACATTGTGATCGGAAATAAGAATTCCTATACCTCGTTCTTCAAGATGTTTTATGATCTTTTTGATGTCAATTATAGCCAGAGGATCTATACCCGCAAAAGGTTCATCGAGAAGAATAAAAGAGGGGTTTGTTGTAAGCGCGCGGGTAATTTCAAGCCGCCGTCTCTCTCCGCCTGAAAGCAGACCGGCTTTTTGGTCCGAAAGGTGTTTTATGCCAAGCTCATCAAGAAGCACATTTGCACGATCTTCTCGCTCTGATTTAGAACCTGAAAAAATTTCAAGAATCGCCATGATATTTTCTTTTACAGTAAGTTTTCTGAATATAGAAGCCTCCTGAGGAAGATAGCCTATGCCCTTACGCGCTCTTAAATACATAGGGTAATCGGTGATATCCTCATCGTCAAGAAAAACCCGTCCCTTGTCCGGCTTTATCATTCCAATAGCCATATAGAAAGTAGTAGTTTTGCCTGCGCCATTCGGACCAAGAAGACCAACAACACCAGCGCTTTCAATATTCAAAGTTACAGAATTTACAACCGGCTTTCCATTATATATCTTAACAAGTTTTTGAAGAGATAGTGTCGACATAACTAAATAGTTTCTAAACGCTTACATGTTGGGAAGCAGCCTTGTTTGCTACCAGTTCTCCCCGTGAACGGTTACGAAAATCCTTTAGAGTCGTGGAGTCAAGGTGCAACGCCTGAATGTTGCATGAGTTAGCGTTGTTGCTTTATTCCTCTTTTTCTTCTGAATAAAATATAGCTTCCACACGCTTTTCGCTATCGCTTTCAACTGTAATGCGTCCATCAACTCTGCAAAGAATTATTTTTGATCCTGAAATAGAATTGTTTTCGCTTATGACCTTTGAACCGGTTCCTGTTAAAGTAAGAATTTTACTTTCCGTTATATATATTGCCTGCTGTGTAACTGCAACCTTGTTGTTAAACCTTATTTTAACATTACCGTTTGCAACTATTTTTTCTATTGATTCTTCACTCAAAGACAAATTCTCTTTCTTGTCAGAACCTTTTTTATGATAAATCTTGAGTTTGTCAGAAGTAATAACACCATCTTTTCCGGTTGCTTTGACATTACCGGCAAATTCAGTAAGACCTGCTTCGCTGTCAGAAATCAGCCTGTCAGCTACAATATGAATCTTTTTATCTTCATGATCATTATCGGCATATGCGAAAAATGTCATAAAGCCTGCCACCAGCACAAAAGCTCCGATTAAAGAAGACAAAATTAGATAACTCTTGCAAGCAGCTCTATAGTGTAATATTCCCACTGAAGGTTCCCTCCACCTTTCCTTCAAGCAAAGTCTTGCTCGTGTTTAAATCAAAAGACATGGAATCGGCCACAATATTAAATGAATCTCCTGTAATTTCCACCGGAACTTTTGAGAAAATTATATGTTTATCATGCTTGTAATATAATTTTTCGGTTTTGAGTTTATAACTCACATTTTTTACCACAACATTATCTGTAACTTCAATATCATTTGAGTCTGTTTTTAAATTCCCTTTATTTGCCGTAAGATAAATTTTTTTTCCATCTTTAAGAAAAAACGTTACAGATATATCCTGCAAAACCGCCTGTTTTTTTGCATCAATATAATGTGCAGACCCAGCATCTAAACTCCATTCCGTTATTCCATTTCGTGTTGCCGTTTGATGAATTCTTCCTATTGATATATTCGCTTTGCTTTGAATAGATGAAGTAATGCCTTCGTGTTTATTTAAAATACGTCGATAGCCGACAAAAACAACTGAAACAATGCATAAAATAATGACAACAACTGAAAATAAAAAGATTTTGTAATATTTTAGCATTGATTTGTTGATTTACCCAACCATTCATTCATCCTAAATTCCAAAGGAATTCATCCAATCATCCGATCAACTATTTTTTCCCACAGACCTTGAGCTTTAAGTATTGCTTCGCAGGCTTCTCTTACAGCGCCTGCTCCGCCTCTAAAAGTTGTAACCATATCTGCATTTTCAATAACTGCTTCGTGAGCATCAGCCACGGCAATGGAAAGCCCGACTTTTTTCATAAGTGGAATGTCGGGTAGATCGTCACCAATAAATGCAATTTCTTCAGGCAACAAACTTATCTGCTTCAAAATAAGATCCAGCATGTCGGCCTTATCACTTACCCCATCAAATACGTAAACAATGCCAAGATCCTTGCATCTGTGATGAAGAGCCTTTGAACTCCTGCCGGTTACAATGCATACCTTTATGCCTGCTTCCATCAAAAGCCTTATGCCAAGGCCATCTTTTACATTAAATATCTTGGTTTCCACGCAATCATTATTATAAATAATGCCGCCATCAGTAAGAACTCCATCCACATCAAGCAAAAGGAGCTTTATGCGTTTCAGCTTATTTAAAATAGTCTGCTCTGTATAATCCCTCAATCCCTCAATTCCTAAATTCCTAAATTCCTAAATACATCCCTAATAGCTTTAAGACCGGAAAGCAAATCATAAAGAGTATCAAGCTTTAATGAATTCGGTCCATCACAAAGCGCTTTGTCCGGATCTTTGTGAACTTCCATGAATATTCCATTCGCTCCTGCGGCAACCGCTGCTCTCGCAAGAATTGGCGCAAATTCTCGCTGCCCGCCTGAACTGGCGCCGGCTCCCCCTGGAAGCTGGATGCTATGCGTTGCATCGAATATCACTGGATAGCCTGTATCCTGCATTATTTTTATGCTGCGAAAATCTGCTACCAGGTTGTTGTATCCGAACATTGTTCCACGTTCTGTGAGCAAGATATGCCTGTTTCCCGCAGAATTCACCTTTTTCACAACGTTTACAATATCCCATGGGGCAAGGAACTGTCCTTTTTTGATATTTACAGGTTTTCCTGTTTTTGCTACTTCTAAAATAAAATCAGTCTGTCTGCACAAAAAAGCGGGAATCTGAATTACGTCCAGAACCTGAGCTGCTTTCGCTACTTCATTTATTCTGTGAACATCTGAAAGTATATTGATGTCGAGTCGGGCTTTAATATCTTTTAAAATTTTAAGCCCATCCATTATTCCCGGACCTCTGAAGGAATTTATGGATGTACGGTTGGCCTTGTCATAGGAAGCCTTGAATATAAACAGCATGCCCAATTTTTGTGTAAGTTCTTTGAGAAATGAAGCTATTTCAAAAGTAGTTTCATAATCTTCTATCACACATGGACCGGAAATCAAAACGAGCGGTGATTTCTGCCCAATTGATATATTACCTATTTTGACAGTATTGTTCATAATTTTATCGTTAAAACAGCATCCTTCATAACAGACTGAAAGCAGTTTACATTGTGTAATTTTATCTCTTACACAATTAAAAGTCAAGAAACGAAAAACTTTCTTGATTACTGCTTTTTTAACTGTTATTTTTAATAATTTATAGATATTTTGAAATTTCTGCAATTTCTTATTTCTATAATTTTCTTGAAATTATAACAACTTTTGCCAACTATTCGACCAATTGCAAAGTGGAGGATACAACGTATTGAAAACTAAAAGAACTAAAATAAAAAAAATAAAATTATTGCTTATTGCTCTGATTGGTTTGATCGTTATCCTTCCGGTTGTGTGGATTTTACTGGTACGGTTAGAAGGTGAACAACCATCTATTATGATAGAACCTCCGTCTTTGTCAATAAAAGCTTTTCAAGAGCTTTCTGTTTCGGTTTCCGATGTCAAAAGTGGTATACGAAGGGTATGGATATGCCTTTTAAAAGATGGTAAAGAGTTTGTTTTGCTTGAAAGAGATTTTCCTGCCACAGGTCTTCTCGGGGGTGGAAAAATACATGAACAGTCTTTCAAGATAAAAGTCGAGCCAAGAAAAATGGGAATAACAGACGGCAAGGCAATCCTGCGTATGGTTGCACGGGATTTCTCCTGGCGTGGATGGTGGCGCGGCAACAAAACGTACATAGAAAAAAATATAATGATTGATACAAGACCGCCAGAGGTAGATATTCTGACCAGAGTTCATAATATAAACCGGGGCGGAGCAGGTCTTGTGATCTATAAGATATCTGAACCATGTCTGAAAAGCGGTGTTTATGTTGGAGAAAATTATTTCCCGGGACTTTCAGGTTTTTTTAAAGATACCAAGATATTAATGGCCTTTTTTGCTCTTGATTACAAGCAGGGATCAGGAACTAAAATTTTTGTTAAGGCAACTGATCAGGCAGGCAACAGCGCAAGAGCAGGTTTCCAGTTTTATATAAAAGAAAGAACGTTTAAAAAGGATGTAATTAATATTTCTGACAGATTTCTCAACTGGAAGATTCCGGAATTTGAAGCAGATATTCCACAAAATTCCGAGACATCAATAATGGATAAATTTCTTATGGTCAACCGCGAGCTTCGTCAGGCCAATTACAAAAAAATAACAGGATTAGGAGAAAAGACTGATAAAATTTTATACTGGGACGGTGTATTCTTGAGGCTTCCAAGGTCTTCAAACAAAGCGGGTTTCGCAGATCATCGAGAATACAAACACAAAGGTCATATAATTGACCGCCAGATACACTTAGGCATAGATCTGGCCTCTATTGCGCATTCACCTGTTCCTGCATCAAACAAGGGAAAAGTTGTGTTTGCCGGCCATATAGGTATTTACGGAAAAACAATAATGCTTGACCATGGTTTTGGACTGTTGAGCATGTATTCTCATTTAAGTAGTTATGGTGTACAAGAAGGACAGGTCGTATCAAAAGGCGAAATTATAGGACGCACCGGCGCCACAGGTCTTGCAGGTGGCGATCATCTTCATTTCAGCATTCTTATTCATAATACTTTTGTAAATCCGCTTGAATGGTGGGATGCATCCTGGATAAAAAACAATATTACAAATAAGATTAATGAAGTAAAATCAAGATAGCACGGAGAATTACCATTAATGAAAAAATATAAGGTTAACAAAACCTATCTGGAGATAAATGAAAAAATCAAGTCCGGTGAAGTCGTTGTGGTTACTGCTGAAGAGATAATTGATATTGTCAAAAAAGAAGGATCGGTTGAGGCTGCAAGACGTGTTGATATTGTGACTACCGGAACTTTCTCTCCTATGTGTTCATCGGGAGCATTTATAAATTTTGGACATTCTGTTCCAACAATAAGGGCTTCCGAAGTCTGGTTGAATAAAGTACCTGCATATGCAGGAGTAGCCGCTGTTGATTGCTATATCGGAGCCACAGAACTATGCGAGGATGACCCGTTAAACAAAGTCTACCCCGGTGAATTTAACTACGGCGGCGGCCATGTAATCCAGGATTTGGTTGCAGGAAAAAATGTACATTTAAAAGCAACATCTTATGGAACATCCTGCTATCCAAACCGGATGATCGAAAAGGAAATATCTCTGCGCACACTTCCCAGCGCTACACTATGCAACCCTAGAAACGGATATCAGAATTACAACTGCGCTGTAAACCTCACAAACAAAACTATTTATACTTACATGGGTACCCTGAAACCTAAAGCAGGTAACGCAAACTATAGCTCTGCAGGAGAATTGAGTCCGCTTTTAAATGATCCTTATTACAAAACAATCGGCCTCGGGACCAGGATCTTTCTGGGTGGCGGAATAGGGTATGTTACATGGCATGGCACACAGCACAAACCTTCTGTAAAGCGAACAAAAAAAGGAGTTCCTCTTACACCTGCCGGAACCCTGTGGGTCATGGGAGATCTGAAAAAGATGAGTTCCAAATGGCTTGTGGGAGTGAGCATACAAGGTTATGGATGCTCACTTGCAGTCGGCCTTGGCATTCCTATTCCTATACTGAATGAAGAAATTGTTCAGTATGCCGCGGTATCTGATGAGGAAATATTCACCCAGATCGTTGATTATGGGCATGATTATCCAAACGGAATTTCAAAAAGCTACGGGCAGGTCAGTTATGCAGAACTTAAAAGTGGCCACATAGAATTCAAAGGAGAAAAAATACCAACCGTGCCACTTTCCAGCATGGTAATGGCTCGTGAAATTGCCGAAACATTAAAAAAATGGATTTTACAAGGCAAATTCATGCTTGGCGAACCACAGTTTACGCTTTTGCGTTAGGAACGTGGACGAATTAACTTCCGCAAGTAGGCGCATAGATTTGGGTCAAATATGGCCTGAAGCTGTGATGCATAGTTGGGGAAGTTATTTCGTAACCGTTCACGGGAGAATCGGTAGCATGACAAGGCTACTTCCCAACATGTAAGCTTTTACAGGTGCTGTAGATGTGCGTTTTCAGGGTAATCAACTATAGTTTTGCTATGTTGGTTGCCCTGAAAACGCACATATGCAGTGCCTGTG
>JAUWOS010000024.1 GCA_030611985.1 Desulfobacterales bacterium
ATAGATTGTTTTGTCATATTACCAGAGCATTAAATGGTGTTATTTTTAAAAGTCATGAACTCGTCAAAGACTTGATAGAGACCGCAACTACAAAAACGGGTTTAACTGTTACAGCAAATATTATTAAAAAAGTTTATCAAATCAGGAAGAAAAGAATTAAAAGATGATTTTAAGAAACAGACTTTCCCGGGAGCGAAAGCAATGGCAAGCAAACTGATCACATTGCCTGTTCATCCGTTGGTATCCAAACGTGACTTGCAGAAAATCACAACACTGGTTAACCAGATGTCTTCTCAATCAAATGTAACTCAATAACTCAATAACCCAAGCAACCCAATGAACTCATCAAACCCAAGCAACTTAATAAAAAACCATCTGATATTTCTTTCAATAATATTCGTTCTATTTATTGTCTGTTACCATTCAACCTTGAGCTGGATGTATGTGCGTTATATGAATCATGATTCCTATTATTCTCACGGTTTCATCGTCCCCTTCGTATCTGGATACCTAATATGGCGCAAGCGAAAGGACTTAAGGGGAAAAGAGCCGGAAGTTTCTTGCTGGGGACTTGTTCTTATCAGCGCTTCAGTTCTAATTCACGTTACAGGGACAGTGTTCTACGTCTTTTCCTTATCTGGTTTTTCGATCTTCTTCCTGATATCAGGAACATCTCTTTTTATTTTCGGAAAAAATATTACCCGGACCATACTTCTCCCTCTCGTTTTCCTAATATTTATGTTCCCCCTACCCCTGGCAATTATTGGTGAAATTTCATTTCCCATGAAGTTGCTCGTCGCAAAAGTGGGAGTTTGGATTGTTGATAGTTTGGGAATTCCGATTCTCAGGGAAGGCTTTCACATAACAATCCCTGCAGGAAGCCTTTTGGTAGGTAATCCCTGCAGCGGTCTCAGGTCATTAATATCATTCCTTGCTCTTGGCGCTATTCTTGCTTATTTAAGTAGTATCTCAAATATCAGGAAATGGATTCTATTTTTTTTGTCGATACCGATAGCCTTATTATCCAATATCATAAGAGTTCCTATACTTATACTGATTTCACATTATTGGGGGCTTGAGGTCGCATCACCTGACTCATTTTGGCATAATGCATCAGGAGTATTTGTGTTTATCGTTGGTATATTGTCGATGTTTTACACAGGACGTCTCTTGGAATGGAAAACACAAGAAACAGATATATAGTACTAATAGCCGTAATGCTTCTCGCTTCCGTTTTGGTCAATTTCCTAACTTACGATACGTATCATAAGGCAGAGGTCGGGATTGAGACTATAGCAAGCATCCCTTTAGAACTTGGGAGATGGCAGGGGAAGGATGTACCGCTTGAAAAGTTGGTCTATGAAATACTGGAAACCAGGTCAATTATCAATAGAGTATATCATACGGAAACCGGTCAAGAGGTATTTCTGTCTATTGTATACTATCCTGATACCAAAGTAGATTTTCATGCACCCGAAGGCTGCCTTGGTGGACAGGGAATTGAACTTGAGAAATCCTCTGCAACTATTACCTTAATAAATAATAGCAAAACGGTGGAGATTAATTTGAACAAGCTTGTTTGGCAGAAGGGTAATAGGGAGAATTTGGTCTATTATTTCTACAAGACCGGGGAATTCCTTGGACAAAGCTACATAAAATTAAGATTGAATCTTGCGACAAATAAATTTACGAATAAAGCAAGAAGTGGATCTCTAATACGCATTTCAACACCTATCCCAATTGGTGATACTCAAAAAGCGTCAAATATTTTGGTCGATTTTGTCGAGCAATTATACCCGTCTCTTATTAAATACTTATAGAGAATACTTTGCACATTACAAAAATTTCAAACTATAATGATTTCTTGGTCCTTAAAGAAGATTGGAATAATCTTTTGAAAGAAAGCGGCAATGAATCCATTTTCTTAAGACACGAGTGGTTCGATTGCTGGTGGAAATCCCATGCAGAAAGGTATGAGCATGACCAACATCTTTCCATTTTACTTATAAAAGATCATGGGAAATATGTAGGTATAGTTCCTTTAAAAACCAGTCGAATTAAATATAGGGGGATGAAATTTAGGAAATTAGGGTTTTTAGAATCGGGGTTATCAGCACATGTTGATTTTATATTGACGTCAGACAAAGAGAAATCTATTAGAGAACTTTTGCGTTTTCTAAAAGGTCACAAAATCTGGGATATTTTAATTTTCAATAAATTACCCGCAAAATCAGAGAACTACAATCTATTAATAAAACTCCTAAAACAAGACCGTATTATATTTGGTACCAAATCAAGCCTTGATACACCAACTATTAAGACCTCTGGAGATTGGTCCGCTTTCTTTTCACAAAGACCTACAAAATTCAAAAAGTCCCTAAGGAACAAGCTCAACAGAGCCAAGAGACACTCTTCGTTACAAATCGAACGGCTTTCAGATCTCAATGATATTAAGAACGCATTGCCACTAATGTTTGAAGTATCTAAAAATAGCTGGAAAGCAAAACTCAAGCAATCCATTGCAGACAGCACAGAGTACACAGATTTCTTGAACTATTTTACTGATGAAACAGGTGAGAAAGGCTGGATTAATGTTTGGTTGCTTAAAGATCGTGACGAATGCATAGCCTATGAATATCACCTCAAGTATAATGGGAAAGTGTACCCCATAGGAGCTGACTTCGATGAGAGATTTCGCCGGTTGTCCCCTGGATCAATTTTAGAATACCATATAATAAAAAGCCTTTTTGAAGACTCAGAAGTAACGGAATACAACACTTGTGCCCACAGCTACAAGTACTTGCGCAACTGGACTGATGTCATTGAGCCACACGTTTATATCGAGATCTTTAACTCAAAGGCGTTGTCACTATTTTTGTATTCTCTCGAGTATAAATTGCTGCCCTATTTAAGACATGTACCTTTATTTAAGCAAGCCAAAAAATTACTTGAAGCAACAAGATAGTTGGGGAGAGAAGTATGCTAAAGTTACTTTGTAAAGGCATTGGTACTATTGGACAAGAAGTAAGGAGGTCAGTGCAAAGGGAATTAGCCTGTTATCATGGCACGCCAACAGCTAGCCTACTTGTCCTTACCTACCGGTGCACATCAAGATGTAAAACATGCACTATTTGGAAACGTCCTAAAGCAGGGATCCCAGAATTAGGTTTAGCTGAATGGAAAAGAATAGTAAAACAACTCTCTGAAAATAATGTAAGGATTGTTGAACTCTTCGGAGGTGACGTTTTCCTTCGAAAAGACCTACTAATGCCTTTGATTAAGTTCATGAAAGAAAGAGGAATGACCATCCATTTACCCACAAATGGAAATCTGTTGACCCCGGACATAGCCAGGGAATTAGTGGAAAGTGGAGTGGACTTTATCTATCTCTCTGTAGATGGGGTAAAAGGTGCACAGGATAAGATCAGAGGAGTTGACGGAACATTTGACAGGGCGTGCCGCGCAATTAAGTTTTTAACTCAGGCCAGAGCTGGGAAACAGCTACCACGCCTCATCTGCAATACCACAGTATCGAATCTTAACATAAATTCTCTATACGACATTGCCGATTTTGCCTATCGGTCTGGTTTCGATGAGAATCATTTTGAATATGTAGGTGAGTTTTGTGAAAAACATGTTGAGCGGTCTATTTTCGATGGTATCGAACCCACTCCTTATTACATGAAGCAAGAAGATTCTGTGTTGCTCAACAAGGAAGAAGCAATACGACTCAAAAATACATTATGGATGATAAAGAAGAAGTTTGTCAACACAAGCCTGGGCATTCTAACCGTCAACATCGATACTTTGCCCATTGATGATATCTACCAGGGAACTATCAACAATAAAAAATGTTATATGTTAAGAACAGAAGTTACCGTAGATCCTTATGGAAACATCGTTCCGTGTATGTGCGTCAATAATTATTTCTTTGGAAATCTTGTAGAATCAGATTTCCAGGAAATATGGAATAACGCAAAACATAGTCGTTTCATAGAACAGCAAAGGACGGGCAAATTAGCTCTTTGTAGGCATTGCATATATGGAGTCCAAAGGAATCATCCCTTTTACGTGAGCTTAAAGAGAATCTACTACACTCATATACTAAATTGGTACCTGAACCACCTTTATAAAGGGTCAGAGTCACCGGTGGCAAGCAGAAAACGCCTCCTCTGTGAGAAATTAAAAAGTTTGCATGAGCAACGATATTAAGTGAACTCTACCAGATCAGCCAAATATTATTATTTCAGAAGCTTAAAAATACTGAAAAGGAAAGGAATTATAGCACTCCTCCAGGCTCTGCTAAGCAAGCTAAAAAATCTTCTCTTAGTGACTAACGTCGCAGATTGGTATTGCTGCAAGGACTTAAGAGATCGAGCGCTTAATATCAAGGCTCAAAAGCATGTTCAGGTTATATTTGACCTTAACGATGAAATTGTCAACTGGCTTAGGGAGCATAACATTTCATATCCCTGGATGCACATTCCGGAGGAGATTAAAACAGGAATTTCTGAAAACCATGTTTTCCCCCATGTGAAGTACAATGGAGAAATAATAGGTTATGTGAAAGTCGGCTTTCACAGAGTATACATTTTGGATTATGACGAGAGCATACAATTTCCGGACAGGAATAGCTTCATCTATGATACTTTTGTTATGCCGAAATTCAGGGGAAAAAATATCGCGCCTTTTCTTCTGAATGAAACAATAAAGTACTTGAAAGATCGCAAATTCGAAAAGATATGGTGCCATATTCCGTCCTGGAATGACAGTTCCCGGAGAGCTTTTGAAAAGCTTAACTTTCAGAGAATTGCTCACGTTAGATATTTCAAAATATTGAATTACAAATTCTTTTCGAAGAATCCAACCAAAATCTTATTACGATGATTTCAAGACGCAATCTTATTAAAAGTTTTGTCGGGATGTTTTTCATCCCCTTATTTTCGTTTCTCCCGAATAAAGTTAATAATGCGTTGGGCTTTCCTTCATCTCAAAAAGGTCATCATCATAGTTCATTTCTCCCGCAAGCCAGGGTGTTGGAAATTCATAATGAAGAGGCCACTTCCTGGGACTACACAACAGAAAGATATCTTGATTACATTAATCAGGATGAAGTTGATGACATGGTCGATAAAGGTGTATGCGAATTAACGGGATTAGAAGACCCTAAAAGTGCTTGGAGAAACATTATGTCGGGATATGCGGAGGGGGATAAAATTGCTATAAAGCCCAATTTTAATAATATCAATCACGGATATCAGGACTGCTTCACTTCACCTCAAGTAATTAACAGCGTAGTTAAAGGCTTGGTTTCTCATCTTAACGCTCCGGAAGATAAGATCCATGTTTATGATCTATGTAAAAAAATACCAACAGAGCTTGTTAGGGACAGAATAAACTATAAGGTTAATTATGTAGAACAGTTGGATCTTAGCAAATTCAAAGACAAGATCAAGCTGAGGTTGGGATTAGGTCTGTCCTGCGCTAATAAGAACGAACTTATAAGGACACGAAATAAAATCGTTGACTCAAAGGGTAATGAACTATCCTGTTATATCCCCAAGGTATTGACCGAGGTTAATCATTTGATAAACATTTCTCTTTTAACCAATCATATCTATGTATTGGCTTCAGGCCCCCTAAAGAATCACTTTGGCACGGTAAGATTCTCCAATGGCGCCCAATATCCCGGTTGCCTGCATGGTGATAAGATCGAGGAACACATTGTTGATATTAACTTAAACCCTCACATAAAGAATAAAACAAGGCTTCATATCTGTGATGCCTTGTTTGGAGTCTATGCCAGAGGTGAGAAAAAAGGGATACATAAATGGAAAACGTTTTGTTGCAAAAAAGGAACTCCCAATAGTCTATTTTTTTCGCGGGATCCCTTGGCGATGGAACAAAAGATAGTAGATGTCATAATCAAAGAAAGAAAATGTCAGGGCTACAAAATTCTGCCCCATCATTATCTATCTGATTATGAATCTCAACTGAGCAAGTTTTCTACCAACAACTATTAAGAAAATTATAACCCAAATAACCATAAACCTCTAATATAAACTCAACAGAACTTTTATGTCTACGGATCAAGAAATAGTTTACCTGATAGTAAGTATCGATACCGAAGAAGACGGCTGGGGCGATTACAAGCCAACAGGTCATCACCTGACCAATATCGCTCATTTGCCCGAGCTACAAGAACTATTTGATAGTTATAAAATAAAGCCGACTTACTTAATAGATTATCCTGTAGCCGCTGATGAAACCCACAGGGACTTCTTCAAAACAGTTCACGATACTGGCAGAGCGGAGATAGGGGCTCATTTGCATCCGTGGAATACCCCCCCGTTTCAAGAAGAAACAACAACGCGCAATTCTATGTTGAAAAATCTCCCCCGTGATCTTCAGAAGAAAAAAATAACTGCTCTAACAGTATTGATAGAACGAAATCTGGGCATTAGCCCCACCTCTTTTCGTGCTGGGCGTTTTTGCTTTGACCATCAAACCGTGCCAATATTGGCGGAACTGAACTACTCTGTTGATTCTAGCGTAACGCCATTTGTTAATTGGCAAAAAGGCTATGGCGGTATCGATTTTCGCGGCTATCCGTACTATCCGTACCGCATTGGTTCGCAGAAAGAAATTAATGCCCATCAACGAGATGGCACACTTTGGGAAGTTCCTGTTGCTATCGGTTTTAATCGCACCCCATTCAAGTTATGTAATTCTATTTACGAGTTCTTAAGTAAAGATAAATTAAGGCCATTGAGGCTCCGCGGAATTGCCGATAAGCTCGGTCTCTTAAAAAAGATATGGTTATGCCCGGAACTCTCAGAATACAAGGAAATGCAGCAACTTTCAAAAGTTATCATTCGTCTGGGAATTCCTGTTCTTAACCTCATGTTTCATAGCACCAGCCTTGCCCCTGGACTATCTCCTTTCGTCAGGACAATCAAAGACCGACAGACATTTTTTAAAAATCTGGAACTATTTTTTGCCTGGCTTCACGACAACTATAATCTAAAACCAGTATTTTTATCTGAATATTGTCAAATTGTTACTAAGCCCGACGACGAAAATGATATAGGCACTCTTAACGCACAAACCGATATAACTCAATAAACTCAAGTAACCCAAGTAACCCAATGAACCCAATGAACCTAATGAACCTAAACACTTTCATCCTAAAAATAAAAAGAAAAGAAAACCGCTTTTATTCTTTCCTCTACAAACTGGCAAAAGCATTTTACAGTTTTAACATACCCACAATAAAAGCAATACACCTTCCTCTATATTATCTGGATTCATTCATAAAAGTTATATTTAGAAAATTTTTCCACACCTTTTGGTCGATTCCTCTTTTTAAGGCGCGTTGCCAAAAAGTGGGGAAAAATCTTCAATTGCCAAACGGAATCCCTTTCATTATCGGTTCTCATTTGAAAATTTATCTGGGTGACAATGTTGCAATACAGATGTCTACAATCGGTGCAAGCAAGGTTTTTGATGAGCCGGTTTTTAGAGTAGGAAACAATACAAGCATAAATTATGGGACGTCGATTAGTGTAGCAAAGAAAATAATCATAGGTGATAATTGTATGATATCAAATAGCTGCATGATTATGGACAGCGATGACCATCCGGTAGATCCGGAAAAGAGACTGTTGGGGCTACCGGTTGACCCAACAGATGTTAAGCCTGTAAAAATAGGAAACAATGTTTGGATAGGAGCGTACACTGTTATATTAAAAGGAGTTTGCATTGGAGATAATGCAATCATAGGAACCCATTCTGTGGTTACACGCGATGTTCCTGAAAACAGTATATACGCAGGTGTCCCCGCTAAATTAATAGTAGATGACATCTAAAAATGTGGTAGTCTCTGCAAAATAGTGCAGGTCAATAATTTCAATAAGTTGCATATCATGTCTTCTAACAGCACATAGCGAAAAATCAGGTGTTTACAAAGTAAAATGAGGCAGTGCTTCCAAACCTGCACCGCTTTGTAATGACTACCAAAAATGTAACATTTGGGTCAAAAAGATTTAATGGGCAATTCTGACTAAATATTAATAAAACGGGGTATCCACTTGACGCAAGTAAATTAATTCATGATTCTTTGAATTTAAAGGATATTGGCCATTTTTGAATGAAAAGCAAAAAAATCATAAAAAAAGCTATATATTCAGACTGATACATCTTTTGAACTTGCGTCAAGTGGATACCCCGTTATTGATAATAAGGGAATAGTTCTTGCACGACAAATCGGTAAGATTACACTACACTTAGTATTTAAATTTGATTCTGATACAGAGATTGGGCAAGAAGTGGCGTTTTGCAAAAGCCCCGACAACCTTTCCAATTAGAGCACTGGAGGTGCATTTTTGTATGACCAAAAATGTTTTAATAATATCCTATCACTTTCCACCTGACTCGGCTGTAGGCGCCATACGTCCGGCTGAGTTTGCAAGATTTCTCCCTGAACATGGGTGGTCTCCCATTGTATTGACTGTAAGACAGAAGTACTATGAGCATATTGACCCTGCAAAATATAATGATTTAAAATCAATTTCAATTAATAGAACTGCTCAAATACCGTATGTTAATGATATTCTTGTTATTATATATAGGGCATATTTACGTATAAGGAAACCCGAATCTTCGTTTTCAATAAGGGAGAGATGGATTCCACATGAAGCCAGACAAGGTAAAAAACAAGAGGGATTAAAGTTTAACCTCATGAGATACTTCAATTCGTTGTTCGTTTATCTGCCGGACAAACAAGTTGGCTGGATCATGCTGGCTGTTTTAAAGGCAGTTGCTTTGAATAGAACTACTAAGATAGATGCACTTCTAACGACAGGACCTCCACATTCTGTTCATTTAATCGGTTTAGTACTCAAGTTTCTTCTAGGGATATGCTGGGTATCTGATTTCCGAGATCCATGGGCTCCTGAAATGAAGCAAATGAGAATAAGGTCGTATTTTTCAGTAATAATAGAGCAGTGGATGAGAAAAATGGTCGTTAGAAAAAGCGATTGCGTTGTTTCTGTAACTTCGGAAATGACGCAACGGCTCAAAGACATGTATCCAGATATCGGGAATAAGTTTCATACCATTCATAATGGATTCGATTCTGAGGCGCTGTCTAAATATCGTAACGTAACAATCTATGAAAGGTTTACTATCACTTATGTTGGGTCATTCTATTTTGGCAGGGCTCCTTATATATTCCTTCGGGCAATGTCTGATCTTATTAAAGATGGTCATATTGACCCCAAAGGAGTCCAAATCAGGTTTATTGGGGACTGCCGATACAGTGACGGAAAATCCGTTGAAAAAATGGTTGAAGAAACGGCCTTAAAGGATGTTGTCAAATTTGTCGATCAAATACCGCATGATGAGGCGCTTAGAGAGATCGCTATGGCGCACGTCGTCTTACTTATGGCTCCTAATCAACCGCTGCAAATACCTGGAAAAGTTTTTGAATACTTAGGCTTGCGGTCGGTAATTCTTTCTGTTTGCGGAGATGGGGCTACAAAAAGTTTGCTGAAGAATTATCCTTACGCTTATATAGTCTCACCTGACAACATGTCTGAGATGAAAGACGCTATTATGAAGCTTTTACAAGAAAAGAGTGAAGAAGGTGCCGGAAAAGTCTGGAATCCTTCATTTGAACAATATGAAAGGGGAACACTTGTCCGAAAAATTGCTCATTTAATGGAAAAGTATGATCTGTCGAGAGCTTCGCAGGAGAAAATGTAGTGACATGAGAGATGATGACCACCAATTCGCTTATGACGAACAAGCCGTACACAAGCTTTCAAGCAAAGTTCTAATATCTACTCTGGTCAAAAGAATAAGGAAGAATCTGAAATTGTATTACGGTGGTTTAGATATTAGTAAAGCTATAATCACTGGGAAACCATGGGGAGGAAAAGGAACATCGAGAACATTCAGATTCAAAATAAGAGCAGGTGAAAAGAACAAGGAACATGTCATATTCGTTAAGCTATGCCCTGTATTTCCGGCTTGCAATATGGCCGCAATGGAATACGAGACATTAAAATTACTTTACGCTGAAATGCCCAGCGTCAGAAAATACTGTAATGTGGCACGCCCTCTTGATTTTTTTCCAGACTTGAATGCTTACGCAATGGAATCCGTAGGTACCAAGAGCTTTAAGGCGTATTTACTAAAAAAGAATTCTCTGTTGCGATGTAATGACTCATTGTCTGAGCTTTTTTCATTAGTGTCCGGATGCGCCAGTTGGTTGTCAGGCTTTCATGAGATCACAAAATCAAATGAATCCGTTTGTTTCGATTCCACATTATTTATAGATGGCATCAAGGAAGATTTTGATTGGTGTTTATTGAGAGATTTCAAATTCCAGAATAGTACTTTGGTGCTATTAGAAATGACAATTGGACGGTTTGCCTCGTTTAATGGGAAATTCAACATGCCATGTGCCAAATGTCATTATGATTTTACTCCGGCCCATGTTTTTATTTCTAATGATAAAATAAGTGTAATCGATATACTGGGAGTTGAGAATAATCCCATATACGATGACATAGGATATTTTTTAGCCTCAATGGCGACTGTAAATAGTATTCCTTTTTATCCCTTATTTGACTACCAAAGGGCTGATAGAGATCTATGCGATAAGTTTTTAGAAGTTTATTTGTCAGAAACAACTTACGAGAGAGAGGTGTTTATGCTGTTTGCAAATATCTTTAAATTAAAGCGTCTATTGGTATGGTTTCAAGCGCAATACACGAGGTTTAACGATATTATACATCCATTTGTGGGAAAAACATTTGCTAACCTTAGGTTGGTAAAGATTTTTGAGGAATCCATTTTATCAACAATAAATAAGATTTCTATTCACCTTTAATTTATAATCACCGGTAACATATCAAAATAACGCGAGTATAGCTATGTCGCAATCCTCCTGTGACCTTTTTTATCTTTGATGTTTATACTTCAGAAGTAAACAAACATGTTTTTTAATTCTTTTTTATTATTTGTCTTTACGGACGTTTGCCAAATTCAACAGCTGTTACCGTTTCTCAGCAAGATTCATCTTCAAGATTTACTTGCTATTTTTGCAATTTTTGGGGTTTTGATTGACAAGAATTTGATGAATAATGCTATGCAACGGTTAAGTTCTCCAGAGATTAAAGGACTAATTTTCCTGCTTTGCTGGATGGTGCTATCTGTTCCTTTTTCTATATATCCTGGCAGCAGCTTTAGATTTCTGACTCAACATCTCTGGAAAGTCCTTGTTTCAACAAGTCTTATATTAGCCTATGGGTCGTCAAGGGAGGCAATTGATAAGATAATTTGGGCATATCTTTTTGGTGTCGGACTGTTAGCTTGTATCTCTGTTGTTGCAAGTGGAATGCATAGATTTTCAATAACTGAAACGTATGATCCTAATGACTTGGCTCTGCTGGCTGTTGTGGTTTTCCCTTTTGCATTTTGGAGAATAAAGCTTTTTAATGGGGTAAGGAAAATTACTTCAATAGCGATGTGCTTATTAATAATATTTATGATTGTTGCAACTCAATCAAGGGGCGGCTTTGTTGGTTTTTTAGCAGTAATAATGGTTATTATTTTTCAGGCCAGGCACATAAAGAAAGGTTACCTAAAATCCGTCGTCTTGGTATTTATATTGATAGGCAGTGTTGTTATCTATAAGGGAGGCACACCATATCTTGACAGAATTCTAACAATTAAAGATTTTGAAACCGATTATAATGTCACGAGCGAAGGGGGACGGATAAATGTTTGGAAGAGGGCATTGAATATGCTGGTCAGTAACCCCTTGCTGGGTGTAGGGATAAGTGAGTTTGCCACAGCAGAAGGGATGTCGCATGCTGACAGCGGTGGCAAGTGGAGCGCCGCCCATAATTCTTTTTTACAAGTAGGAGCCGAGCTTGGTTTTCCAGGGCTCATTGCTTTTTGTTATATTATTTGGAGTTCAATCAAGAGGTGTCGAAGTGTGGTTTTGTCTTATGGAGATACAGGTTCGCATAGCTTCGATTTCATAATTTCAAGTTCAATCGTAGGTTCCTGGATAGGATTTGTAGTGGCTGGTTCATTTCTGTCAAAGGCCTATTCAGGTGAATTCTTTTTTCTTCTTGGCTTGTCCTGTGCATACCTTGGATTGGATCATTCTATGGGGCATGATGATGGTAAAACTAAACTGGATGTCATTACATAATTATCAGTTTTCAACAGGTTAGAGCAAAATATGAAGATTAGTTTTATATGGGATGGAAATTATGGCTACCAACTTAAAGCGGGACACTTTCCTGATTGAATTTGCAGTTTTCGGTGGATTCGCTTCGCTTAATCCACCCTACAAACTTACGTTGGCAGACTGAATCGTAGGGTGGAGTAAGGAGCGTAAGCGACGAATCCACCAAAGTAGCTGTCCGACCCAAATCTGTGCGCCTGCTTACAGAAGTTATTTCGTCCACGTTCCTAAAGTAGTTGTATAACCGTTCGCGGGAGAACCGGTAGCACGACAAGGCTACTTCCCAACATGTAAGCGTTCACAGGCTCTGCCTGGGAATGCATCTCTTGAGGCTCTGCCTCATAAAGTAGGTGCGCTAATTTAAAAAATTTTCTGGTTTTTTGTTTGGATACTACATGTGAGACAGAGCGGAAGAAGTGAAAAAGACTATAGAACAAATTAAAATAGAAGCTTTAAAGGAACTTGAGACTACTTCTGACAGGGAAAGCATTGACGCCATTTCCGTTCGATATCTGGGTCGAAAGGGCATGGTTACTAAATTTCTAAGAAATATCTCAAATCTTCCCATAGAAGAAAGACCAGGGGCAGGAAAAAGAGCAAATGAAATAAAAAAAGATCTGGATAAACTATTCAAGGAAGCTTTGAAGAAACTCGAAGCAAGAAGTTCGATAACAACCGATAATCAGATTGATGTTTCGCTGCCCGGAAGAACAGTTCGACAAGGCTCTTTGCACCCGATTACACAGATCACCTGGCAGATATGTGAAATTTTTACAAGGCTTGGTTTTGACATTGTTGAAGGACCTGAAGTTGAAACAGATTATTACAATTTTGAAGCGCTTAATATTCCAAAAAATCATCCTGCAAGAGATATGCAGGATACCTTCTACATCTCAAAGAACATCGTTCTTCGAACCCATACCTCCCCAACCCAGCCCAGAATAATGGAAAAACAGAAACCACCGGTAAGAATTATTGCGCCCGGCAAGGTTTATCGGTGTGATTCCGATTTGACGCACACACCTATGTTTCATCAGATAGAAGGTCTTTTCGTTGATAAAAGAGTATCGTTCGGAGATCTAAAGGGAATGCTTACAACTTTTATTCACCGGATTTTCGACGAACAAACAAGTCTCAGGTTTCGCCCCAGCTTCTTTCCATTTACCGAACCGAGCGCTGAAGTTGATATCCGTTGTGTAATGTGCAGAGGAAAGGGATGCAGAGTCTGTTCGCAAACAGGATGGCTTGAGATCATGGGAGCAGGAATGGTTCATCCCGCAGTTTTTGAAAATGTCGGATATGATACTAATCTTTATACGGGCTTTGCTTTTGGGATGGGCATAGAACGGATTGCCATGCTGAAATATGGAATTGATGACATCCGAAAATACTATGAGAACGATTTAAGATTTTTAAGGCAGTTTTAATATGAAGGTTAGCTTAAGCTGGTTAAAAGATTACGTTTCCATTGATCTGAATACAGATGACCCGATAGATGGCTTGATAGATAGCCCGATAGATGGTTTGGCCGATGCACTTACTATGGCAGGGCTTGAAGTTGAAGCTGTTTCAGACCGTTATAGTTATCTTGATAGTGTTGTTGTAAGCCGAATTGTTGAAATTGCTCCTCATCCGAATGCAGACAAACTGAAACTTTGCAATGTAGATACAGGTGAGCGCATTATTGATGTTGTTTGCGGCGCTCAAAATGTAAAAAAAGGTATGCTTGTGCCATGCGCCCTGCCCGGCACATCTTTTCCGAATGGAAAAATACTGGAAAAATGCCTGATTCGTGGAAAAGCATCGGAAGGAATGCTTTGCAGCACAATTGAATTAGGGCTAGGCATAACCGGTGACGGCATAATGGAGCTTGAGCAAAATCTTGTTGTTGGAGATAAGCTTCATCATGCGCTTAACCTTTCAGACGCAGTTTTTGAGATTGACCTTACCCCTAACAGACCGGATTGTCTCAGTATCATCGGAACAGCGCGTGAAATTGCCGTATTTCAAAAGACAAAACTAACCTATCCTGAAATCAACCTTCCGAAACCCTCTGAATCTGCCGGCAATATTTCCGAGCTTACCTCTGCTGCAATAATGAATCCTGATCTTTGCCCGAGATATTCCGCAAGTCTTGTTTTTGATGTTGCAGTCGCGCCTTCTCCTTTCTGGCTTCAGGACCGCTTGATTTCCACAGGTTTAAAACCGATTAACAATATTGTTGATATAACTAATTTTGTAATGATGGAAACAGGTCAGCCGCTCCATGCATTTGATTTTGATCGTTTGGCTGAAAAGAGAATTGTTGTCCGAACGGCTGAAAAAGATGAAACCTTTACTACTCTTGATGGAAAAGAACGTCCTCTTGCTTCGGGGATGCTCATAATATGCGATGGCAAAAAACCTGTGGCTCTTGCAGGAATCATGGGAGGACTGCATTCGGAAATAGATAAATCAACCACAAGAGTTCTGATTGAAAGCGCATATTTTGATCCTGTTTGCATTCGCAAAACTTCCAAAAAAACAGGATTAAGCACGGATTCATCACATCGTTTTGAACGCGGAACAGATCCGGATGGTGTCATCACGGCATTAAATAGGGCAACGCAGCTTATTGTTGAAATCTGCGGCGGTAAAATGATTAACGGTATAATTGATGAATATTCTGAGCCTCTGCCCGACAAAGTGATTGTTTTCAGTGTCGATGCTTCAAATCGCCGGCTGGGCACCAATCTGACTCAAAATGATATCAAGCAATACTTAAAATCTGTTGAATTTGCAGTTGAAAAGATTGACGATGACAAACTTCGAGTTATTCCGCCATCTTTCAGGGTGGATATAAGCAGATTTGAAGACCTGACAGAAGAAATTGCGCGTCTTTTCGGTTATAATAATATAAAAACAACCTTCCCTGTGATACCTGCCAAAGCTATACGGCTATCAAAAAAAATAGATTCAAGAAAGCGCATCAAACGTCTGATGACATCTCTTGGTTTTACCGAAACAATAAATTACAGCTTTATTAATAAATTGTCATGTGATCGTCTCGAACTTCAACCTGATGATTCAAAAAGACGTATGCTGAACATATTAAATCCTATTGCAGAAGATCAGTCAGTAATGCGAACTTCTCTAATACCCGGTCTTCTTGAAACTATGAACCACAACATGTCAATGCAGAACAAAAATCTTAAACTCTTTGAAGTCGGCAACGTCTTTTTTAACACCGGACAGGAAGATAACCGGCCTGATGAGGTTGAAATGTTATCAGGCATCCATACGGGAGCAAGGAGCAATGCACATTGGCTTTCCAGAGAAACAGCCTGTGATTTTTACGACTTAAAAGGCGTTGTTGAAGAACTTTTAAGAAAGCTGGGCATAGTAAATGCAACGTTTACCGGCATGCCTCCGGCAGCCTGCAGTTATACAAAACCTGGATTTACAGCTCGAATTATTGTTAAAAACAAATCAATAGGTCTTCTTGGAGAAGTACACCATCTTGTTCTTCAAAATTACGATCTAAAGCAAAAAGCATATATTTTTGAACTCAACGTCAATGAACTCATTGAATTCATACCAGACACCAGAATAGCACAACCCATACCTAAATTTCCAGCTACATCAAGGGATATTACCATTATTGTCAACAAGGATATTGAGGCTTTAAATATAATGAAAAGCGTTGAAGTTCTTGATGAAGAACTGGTGGAAGATTTATGCCTGCTTGATGTTTATGAAGGAAGTCCTGTTCCGGCCGGTAAAAAAAGCATCTCTTTCAGAATAACATACAGATCAGCCACGCAAACCCTTGAGGACGAAACAATAAACTCCATTCATAAAAAGATTGCAGACAGGTTTCTAAAAGAGTTTGACGCTACTTTGCCGGTTTGATGTTTGGAAGTAGCCTTGCTATGCTACCGGTTCTTCCGTGAACGGTTACGTTTTTTTGAAATGCAAAACGATAAGCCTTATCAAAAGAAGCTGCCTGACAAACTATACTTCAAGATCAGAGAAGTCAGTGCAATCGCAGAGATTCCAGCATATGTTCTAAGATTCTGGGAGACCGAATTTGCAAAGATAAAACCGAAACGCACCTCTTCAGGTCAGAGATTGTACAGAAAAAAAGACGTTGAACTGATCTTGAAAATCAAACACCTCCTCTATAATAAAAAATTTACGATTAACGGCGCAAAGCAATACCTACGTTCCGGGATCGGTGGAAAAAAGAAAGAATCTCAAACCGGCATACTCGATGAAATCCGCTCAGAACTTAAAAGTATCCGGGATATTCTCACATAAGGGCTTGAAAAATAACCTGGCGGAATTTTAATTGTCGTTGATCAGCCCGCGAAAGCTTACATGTTGGGAAGTAGCCTTGTTTGCTACCAGTTCTCCCCGTGAACGGTTACAAAAAATCAAACTAAAAAACTAAAAGAGCTATAACCACAAGTTACAAGCTTTCATTCACGTTTCCTGATCAAACACAAAAGCGATGTCGTTTCAAGCGCACAAAAAAAAGAGGCCCGAAAATTCGGGCCTCTTTTTTTTGTTTTTACTAAAGCGTGTTAAAAAAGTAAGATAGGTTGGCTATGAATCGTCCCTATGGGGCAAAACAGCCACTTATCTTTCATGCTCTGAGAAATTGTTATGGTTGTGCTACCTCACACAATGGTCCGCCGTTCCTGCTTGCACCTTCAATTACCTCAAACATTTCGTCGTCGGTACCACCGAACTTAAGACCTATGTATATATCCTGGGAACAGCTTGTATGGAGCTTGGTCTCTGACTCCGGCTCTCCGTTTACATCTACATATATGCTGATCTCAGTACCAAGTGTGAGTTTCTTGTCAGTGCCACTAAAGGTGAATTGCCCATCGTCTTCTATTTCTCCATCACTTGCTGCACCATTCTCAAAGAGTGATAAAGACTCATCAGGCTTTTTCTGAAAAACTTCGATGGTAGCTGTTGGTCCATTATACTGCAGGGTCAACCAAGTCACTTTTCCATCACACTCACAATCATCGTCTTCATAAGTTGGGCACAAAAGTCCGCCATCCTTGCTGTAACCGCTGACTACCACAAAGTCACCGCTCACAAGGCCGGGGCCGATTGGCTGGGAACAGCTTGTGTGTATTTTGGTATTCAGATTGTCGTTCACAAATATTTTAATTTCTGTACCAAGCGTATCGTGCTTATCCATTCCAACGAAAGTAAAGGTGCCGTCGGCATCAACCACATCATCAAACACGAGCGTCCCGTCTTTTTGTTCAACTCTAATTATAGCGCTGGATTTACCAGTATATTTCAGAGTCAACTGAGTTACCTTACCTTCGCACTCCCCGCATACTATAAGTCCTGCATCCCATGTAAGGTCATTTTCACCGGCCTCAAGGGTAGTGCATGCGGTTTTACCAGTTACCGAATTCGCGTCGCTATCTACAGCATCTGCACCTTGGTCTTTCGGGCTAAAGGTATAACCATCCGGCGCAATGAATTCAAGATAGTAATCGCCTGGAAGCAAATGCGTAAACTCGTATAAACCATTGCTATCCGTGGTAGTTTCGCCAAGCCACTCATCTGAGCAGTTATATAGATTCACAATCACGCCTTCAATTCCAGACTCTCCTGAATCCTGAATGCCGTCATTGTTCTCATCATACCAGACAAAATCGCCAATGCTGCAAAGTGGTGGTGACGCTGGCAGCGACAGCACCGCTGTGATCCAGGCGAGAGACGCTGGGTCGCAATCAGTACAGAAGCCTAATCGATCCTCAGAAAAAACCTGAACTGTCAGGCTTGTGGCACCGGGAGGAATGATGATATCATCAAGGATTGTCGTATCCCATTCTTCACCATCGTAGCTGTCAAGTTCATTGTCGCGCCAGTAGGTTGTTAGTATTGCATTGGATTCGTGCTTGATGTCGATTTTGATAGCAGTGGGACGGAAATCGTCGGGATTGCCAGACGAATACGTTCCGCTGACACTTGAAAAAAACATTTTAAGGTTTGCTGTTCGATCAACAGAAGCCTTGGAAAATGTGAACGTTTGGGGAACAGTAGTATCTAACGGGGCGTCGAAACTGTGGTAAGCAAAATCATGGCCATCCAGTATGCTGATCTCAGCTTCGCCCAGCGATACTTTTTCATAGATGACCATCACTCCTGCGCCGTTCGCTACTAACTCGAAATTAATCTTGTAAACAGTTAGAGTGTTGTTGCCTGAAACGACTAAGTCCAAATCGGTAATGTCGGCTCGAAAGGCTAAGCCATTCCAGTTCTGAGAACCAACATATGGACCGCCAATCAGCTCGCCGATAATTTCTTTTCCGTCTACTATAATGTTGGCGGAACTTTCTACTGAAGAACTATCGTTGGAGCCTCCCCAATAAAGCAATACCTGCTTAACAGTCGAGCCATCAGGAACCGCAATATTGATATCCCCTGTTTGATTAACCGCAAGTCCTACCCCAGCGGCCACAACACCCGAACCAGACTCAATTGTTATGTTCATTGGTGGACCTAATATTTCTGTCCCATCGGCAAACACTTTACCCGACATAACGCCAATAAAACACAGGCAAGCAAATGCTGCTACTGTAAATACTGAAAGTTTTTTCATAAGCTTTTCTCCTTTTCTATTCTTTAAATTTTTAGTTAATGTCTGAAGACTACCAGTCTTAACTTTAACTCCTTGAAATTACAAAGTGTCCAGTCTTAAATTGGTAACCTGCCTGAACGAAACCCCGAAATATGGTTTTCAATTTTGTTTAGAGATTTCCAACTCGCCAAGATTGCTTTCTTCTTTAACTCAAAGCTCAAAATCGTGTCTAAGCGGTGTTTTGTTCAGGCAATAATTATGATAATATCTGTCAGACCTATCTATCACCTCCTCTCCCGCTTAAAAGCCACTATACTATTGAATTATACCCTGTTTGGATGTTATTATACAGAGTGGATTTTCTCGCAATAACCATATAAAATTGCAGCAATTTTTGTACCGAAATATTAAGCTGATTTTAAGCGTGGGAACTAAAAACGATAACAACAGATATTTTAGTCAGAGATATCAACCGGTTGGATTTTATGATTTATCAGATCGGATAAGCTGAAAAAAAGCAAAGTCAGGAGAGTGTGCAATTTATAAGCACTTTATTATGTAATATTTTGCACAAAAGTGGAAGAAGATTGCATAGTCTTGAGGGATTTTTTATCGGGAGAACTTTTCGTCCACGTTCCTAATATGTATACTTTACTTGAAATTTTCGTAAGCGTTCACAGGCACTGCATATGCACGTTTTCAGGGCAACCAACATAGCAAATCTATAGTTGATTGCCCTGAAAACGCACATCTACAGCACCTGTAAAAGCTTACGTGTTGGGAGGTAGCCTTATTATGCTACTGGTT
>JAUWOS010000145.1 GCA_030611985.1 Desulfobacterales bacterium
TGCATATGCACGTTTTCAGGGCAACCAACATAGCAACACTATAGTTGATTACCCTGAAAACGCACATCTACAGCACCTGTAAAAGCTTACATGTTGGGAAACAGCCTTGTTTGCTACCAGTTCTCCTCGTGAACGGTTACCAAAATAGCTTATTCAGCAGGAGGCAAATCCGTCGAAGATTCATCTTCAATTTGTTTTGCTTCATCATTCATTGTTTGAATTGTTTGATCTCCTGTGGTCTCCTGAGGCACATCCTCCGAAACTTCAATTTGTTTTGTTTCAAGCGCTGCCTTTAACTCATCGATCAATTTAATTTTCTGTTTTATCATTTCAGACTGGCTATCATCAAGTTTCAACCGAGAAGCTTTTTTAAGATACCGCTTTGCATTCTTAAGATCGGAAATGGTTCCCTTGCTTGCAGCAACATCCGCCTTGTACAGAAAAAGCATCAGATCAATACTGTTTAAACGAACATAAGCAGATGCGCCAGGATCATTTGTTGTTACAAATGACAAGGATTTATTCAGATACGATCTGATTCCTTCAAAATCAGGCATACCGGGCACATCCAAAAGAGCATCAGCCATATCAATATAGTAATTGAAAACCAGAGGAAATACTTCTTCCCGTGAATAAACAGCCTTGGCCGGCTCAGGAGACTGCGTACCAGGCAGGATGATAAATAGTTCTTCGCCCATAGGAGCAAATTTGCCCTGCCGGATTTCAACTGCGCCATCAACAGCTTTGATATAGTATTTTTCCGTATTTAAAGAACTGACTTTGATAACAAGTGCGACCAAAAGTACAAAACAGGCTACAAGAGATATTACTTTTAATTTCACCATTCTCGCAGCAATTTTTGCTGCCTTTTCGGCTGCTGCCTTTTCTGCGGCGACCTTTTCGGCTGCTGCTTTCTCTGCTGCTGCTTTCTCTTCCGCGGCCTTTTCGGCTGCTGCTTTCTTAGCTACCGCTTCTTCTGCTGCAACTCTCCTTCGCTCGGCTGCTGCCTTCTCGGCAACTCTCCGTTCTTCTGCCGCCTTTTCTTCCGCAGCTTTCTTTATAGCCCTCCGCTCGGCTGCTGCTTTCTCAGCAACTCTTCTTTCCGCTGCTGCTTTCTCGGCTGCCGCCTTTTCGGCTGCGGCTTTCTCTGCTGCTGCTACTTTCTCCGCCACCGCTTTCTCCGCTGCTATTTTCTCTTCCGCAGCTTTCTCCGCTGCTGCCTTTTCCGCTGCTGCCTTCTCTGCTGCAGCTTTAATAGTTGCTAAATCAAACTTTCTAAACAATAATTTCCCAATGCGGCTGGTCTCTTTTTTATTTTTTCCTGAAACAAAGGGTGGAGCGGTAAAATTCTCCATATATTTTTCATCAGATTCTGCCATGAAAACCTTTTCAGGCTTCCATGTATTGAATTTCTTTAAAACAAGATCCTTTGCAGAAACTTTCTTTCTTTTCGTTTCGGCAGTAGTCTTTTCAGCATGAAGCCTAGTCACTGCCTTAGCCTTTTCAGCGCCTTTGGTTTTTTTAACAACCTTCTTTACCTCATTCTTTTTTTTAGATTTGGTGTTTTTCTCTGAAGCGGATTTAATTGAACTCTTTTTTTTCATAAAAAACCTCTTTGAATTTATGAAACATTGTTATAATTGTAACTGTTGATGGGAGAACCGGTAGCATAACAAGGCTACTTCCCAACATGTAAGCTTTGTCCCAGTTCCCAATCAATCTAAATTTTTTTTTACATATAGGATCAAACCAATTTTGTAAACATCTATTTTTGGAATCAAAGCAAAATGAACCAGTTTATGATAAAGAGAAAAAAGAAAACATTGCTTTTAGCAATAAACAAATTCGATTCAATGATAGTTGCATTTTCCGGAGGTGTTGACAGCTCTCTTCTGCTTGCCGCAGCCCATGAAACAATAAAAGAAAATCTGGTTGCAGTAACAGCAGTATCGCATATACATCCTGAGCAGGAAAAAAAAACAGCAATAGAATTCGCAAAAGTTCTTGGCGTTAAACATATCCTGCTGCAATCAAGAGAAATGGGCCAACCGGACTTCATATGCAACAGAAAGGATAGATGCTACATATGCAAAAAAAACCTTTTTGAGGATATTCTAAAAATTGCTTCAGATATGAAAATTAAAAATATAGCTCATGGCGCCAACATAGATGATCTTGAAGATTTCCGTCCTGGATTTATGGCTGCCCGTGAAATGGGAATTGTTGCTCCCATGATTGATGCGGGGCTGACAAAGCAAGATATACGCTTGCTTTCAAAAGAAATGAACCTGGCCGTATGGAACAAACCGTCAACGCCCTGTCTCGCAACCAGGATTCCCTATGGAATACCTGTAACCCGGAAAGCTCTTAGAATGATTGAAGAAGCTGAAAATGCTATCTTAAGTTTTGATTTTACCACCTGTCGTGTAAGATTTCATGGCAAGGTGGCAAGAATAGAGATATGTCCTGAGGATTTTGAAAGAATTTTAGACGAAACTATCAGAAAAAAGATTGTTGAAAAATTCAGGAAAATCGGATTTTCTCATGTATCTCTGGACATGGAAGGTTATATTCAGGGAAGCCTGAACAGATAAAATACTTTCTATATTGACATACAGACTCGTTTTTTGACATTCTTAATTTGTCAGTTTACACTTTTTTCGAGGTAATTCAAGCTTTGGATCACCTCGGGGTTTTTGACAAGTTGCTTTGAGTTTTCAAATTTCTGAGGATACAATTATATTATGAAAAATTTGTGGAATGATAATGAGGCAAAAGTCTTTGCTTGTGATCCATTGCAATTACGAGTTTATACCTCCCGGCTATTGGGCAGGGAAACCCGACTGGTTTTGCATGGCGGAGGTAATACCTCTGTAAAAACAAGTACTACGAATTTATTTGGAGAAAGCGAAGAAACACTCTATATCAAGGAGAGCGGCGTGGATCTATCAACTATTCAAGCTGCCGGATTTGCTCCCGTTAAACTGGAAACGCTAACACGGATGGCTTCGCTGGACGAGTTGACAGATATGGATATGATCAAAGCCCAAAGATCAGCAATGATTGATCCCACTGCTCCGATCCCTTCAGTCGAAGCTATTTTGCACGCCATCATACCCTTTAAATTTGTCGATCACACACATGCTGACGCTGTTGTCACAATTGCAAATAATGAAAGAGGAGAAGAGCTGATTCGTAAAATCTATAAAGCCAGTGTGTTGATTATCCCTTATACAATGCCCGGTTTTATTCTGGCCAGAAAGGTTTCAAAGATAACCCGTAATATGAATTGGCAGAAAATTGAAGGGATGATCCTTTTGAATCATGGTCTCTTTACTTTTGCGGATGATGCTCGAACCAGTTATGAACGGATGATTCATCTTGCCTCGCTTGCGGAAGATTATCTTCAAAAAGAAGGCGCTCCCGGCTCTGTCGCCAAAGCAGAAGATAGAGAAGATCTGCTTAAGCTTGCCGGAATTCGTCATCAAATTTCAGTAACAAAAGGAGATGCCATGATAGCCAGACTGGATAAAAGCACAGAGGCCTGCGGTTTTGCCGATCTTCCTGATGTCAAATCAATTGCTGCCCGTGGCCCTATGACTCCGGATCATGCAATACGTACCAAACCAATTCCAGTTATTCTGAAGGACGATGTGGAAAAAGATATAATCAATTATTCTTCCGCCTATAAGAAGTATTTTGACCGAAACACAACCGGCGAACTGACTTGCCTTGATCCAGCTCCCAGGTGGGGAGTTTGGCCCCAACACGGCACGTTGGCATTTGGCCGAAGCATAAGAGGGGTCAATATAGTTTCCGATATTGTTCGTCATACCATCCGTGCAATCCAATATGGTGAAACCATAGGAGGGTGGAAACCATTACCTGAAAAAGATATTTTCGACATGGAATATTGGGGCCCGCAACAGGCTAAATTGCACAAAAATGATGTCACTTCTGAATTACAGGGCAAGATAGCATTGGTAACCGGCGCTGCGAGCGGGATCGGCCGTGCCTGTGCGGAAATGCTGCATAAACAGGGCGCTGTAGTTACAGGATTGGATCTAAACCCTAAGATTACCCGTATCTTCAACCAGGAGGATCTGACAGGATTGACCTGCGATGTCACCAATGACAAACGTGTGAAAGAAGTGGTTGAATCAATTATTCGTCGTTTTGGCGGGCTGGATATTCTGGTCAACAATGCAGGTATATTTCCTCCCAGCCTGAGCATTGAAGATATGGATGCAAAAATCTGGAATCTGAGCATGGATATCAATTTATCATCTCATCAACGATTATTAAAAATGTGCATCCCTTATCTTAAGCAGGGTATTGATTCTACGGTAATATTTATTGCTTCGAAAAACGTTCCTGCTCCTGGACCTGGCGTTTCCGCTTATTCTGTTGCAAAAGCCGGCCTGACTCAACTGGCCAGGATAGCTGCAATGGAATTGGCATCCGACGGCATCCGCGTCAATATCGTTCATCCGGATGCTGTTTTTGACACCGGCATCTGGACTCAGGAAATCATAGAAGAGCGGGCCGAACGTTACAACATTACTGTGGAGGAATATAAAACAAAAAATTTTTTAAAAACAAAAATAACATCCAAAGATGTAGCTGCTCTGGTTTGTTGCATGGCAGGCCCGGCTTTTGCCAAAACTACAGGCGCCCAGATTCCAATTGATGGTGGCAATGAAAGAGTAATTTAACTGATAATTTTTAACTGATAATTTAGGGATTTAGGGATTTAGGGATTAAAAATTTTGGATGATTTGGATGGGGATGGATATTTAAATAATCTGCGGAAATCTGCGTAATCTGTGGATGAAATTAAAATCAGTAGAATACCTTCAATCTCTAAATTATAATCTTTACCTTTAGCGGCTTGGTGACTGAATTATTCCAATAAAGTAACCGTTCACGGGAAAACCGGTGGCATAACAAGGCTGCTTCCCAACATGTAAGCTTTTACAGGCGCTGTAGATGTGCGTTTTCTTAAGTAATCAACTTTATAGGTAGAGTTGCCTGTTGGTTGCCCTGAAAACGGGCATATGCAGGGCCTGTGAACGCTTAACAATAAATATTAGAAAGGAGACGAGTAGATGCCTGACATAGATGAAATAAAAGAGTCTAAGAGGTTTTATTCCGATATTCCCTATCGGACAGAGGGTTTTTTTCTTAAAGGATCGAATTCTCTTGATTGGGGAATGAAAAACCGGCTTGCCAGAATATTCAATCCCAAGTCGGGTCGTACAGTCATGTTAGCCGTAGATCACGGCTATTTTCAAGGTCCGACCACGGGTTTGGAACGGATCGACCTCAATATTCTTCCTCTGGTTCCTTATGCTGACACGCTGATGCTTACCAGGGGGATACTGAGAAGCATTGTTCCTCCGTCGATGACAAAGTCGATTGTTCTCAGAGTTTCGGGCGGAACCAGCATGCTTAGTGAGCTTTCCAATGAAGATATTGCTGTTGACATAGAAGAGTCGATACGTCTAAATGCTTGCGCTATGGCTGTCCAGGTATTTATCGGTGGCGAATACGAAAAGGAATCAATCATCAATATGACACGCATGGTGGATATAGGAACTCGCTACGGTATCCCAACGCTGGCTGTAACCGCAGTCGGCAGAGATATGAATCGTGATGCGCGATATTTCAGGCTTGCCACCAGGATCTGTGCCGAACTCGGAGCGCATTACATCAAAACATACTATATTGAGAAAGGCTTTGAAACCGTTACCTCTTCCTGTCCTGTTCCTGTTGTTATGGCCGGAGGCAAAAAGATTCCTGAGCTGGATGCTTTGACGATGGCTTATAATGCAATTCAGCAGGGAGCGAGTGGAGTCGATATGGGGCGAAATATCTTTCAGTCGGAGTCTCCAACTGCAATGATCCAGGCTGTACGGGCTGTTGTTCACGATAATGAAACACCTGAAAAGGCATTTGATCTTTATAATACTTTGAAGAATTAAGGAACTTAGGGATTTAGGGATTTAGGGATTTAGGGATTTAGGAATTAAGGAATTGAAGGTAATCTGCTGATTTTAACCACATCCGCAGATTACGCAGATTACGCAGATTATTTAAACATCCATCCCATCCATCCCTTTTTCCATCCTAAATCCTTAAATCCTATACGCCTTCGGTGTGCTAATTTAAACAATTACAAAATATTAAGTCGTTTGGGAAACTTTTATTTACAAGAATAGAGAAAATTTGTAACCGTTCACGGAAGAACCAGTAGCATAATAAGGCTACCTCCCAACACGTAAGCTTTTACAGGTGCTGTAGATGTGCGTTTTCAGGGCAATCAACTATAGATTTGCTATGTTGGTTGCCCTGAAAACGTGCATATGCAGTGCC
>JAUWOS010000030.1 GCA_030611985.1 Desulfobacterales bacterium
TGCATATGCACGTTTTCAGGGCAACCAACATAGCAAATCTATAGTTGATTGCCCTGAAAACGCACATCTACAGCACCTGTAAAAGCTTACGTGTTGGGAGGTAGCCTTATTATGCTACTGGTTCTTCCGTGAACGGTTACGAATTTCGATTATCATAGGTCGTCCATCGGAAACCTTTCCACTTTTGCTTTTTCTTTCAGTTGCTCAACATATAAAGTTATTTCTTTTTGTATTTTTTCCTGCTTCAGATTCTGTTCGAGTCTTTCTTTGATATCTTTGTAGGGAGTTGTAGACTCAGATTTTTTATCTATGACCTTAATCAGATGGTATCCAAACCTGGTTTCAACAATATCACTGATAGCGCCAGGCTTTAAAGTAAAAGCAACCTGTTCAAAAGGGGGAACCATTTGTCCCCGTCCGAAGTAGCCTAAGTCGCCGCCCTTGGTATTGCTGGGGCATTGGGAAAACTCCTTGGCAAGCGTTGCAAAATCTTCACCCTTTTGCAGTCTCTTTTGGATATTTTCAATCTCCTTGTGCGCTTCGGCTTTTTGAGATGCATCCGCCTGGGAATCAATCTTGATCAGAATATGGCTAGCCTGAACCTGTTCGGGTTGTTTGAACAAATCAGGGTTACTTTCATAGTGTGTCTTGCTTTCCTTGTCGGAAATCGTAATTTTTTGAGCAAATTCCTTGTCAACAAGTTCTTTAACAGCCGCATTTTGCTTAAGTTGAGATTTCATGGAAGCTTCGGATAGATTTATCTTGCTTAATGCATTGTTGAATTCCGCTTCATTGGGGAATCGTTTTTTTAGCGCTGCCAGTTGTTCATTGATTACCGATTCGTCAATTTTAATCTCCTTCTTTTGGCTCATCTGATAAAGCAATTCACGGTCAATAAGATTTTCAAGGACTTCCTTTTTGATTTCTGACAATCGAATGCCGGAAAGTGGTTGTCTCGTGCTGCGAAACTGCTGGTGGATACGGCTCATTTCTGCGTCAAAATCCGTCCGTGTGATCACTGATCCGTTCACTGCTGCAACTTCATCTGCTGCAACTTTGTCTTTCGATATCTGTTTTTGTGCTGCCAATGCCGGCAAAGCAAACGACACCAGAGCCAACGCCATTACCAAATTCCAAAAATACCTTACATATTTTGACTGCATTTTAATTTTCCTTTTTGATTGAAGTAGCTGCAAAAGCTTAGGAACGAGGACGGTTACGAAAATAGTTTCTGGAGCCTATTTTCTGCACAAAATCTCCATTATTTTTATAGATAGCTCTTTCACACTGAACGGCTTTTGAATAAAACCATCGCAGCCTCGTTCCAATATCTTTGCTGCCTGGCTGTTTATGCTGTAACCGCTTGAAAGCAGAACCTTTATCCCGGGATTAATCTCCTTCATTCGGTCATAGGCTTCGCTGCCATCCATATTGGGCATAACCATGTCCAAAAGGACAATATCTATGTTATCCTTATTCTTACTGTAAATCTCGACGGCCTCTTTTCCATCCCTGGCTGTCAACACTCGGTAGCCTATAATTTCCAATAGCGCTTTGCCTACTTCCAGAATTGCATCTTCATCGTCTATCAGCAGGACAGTTCCAGCTCCCTTTATGAGTTGTCCGGCAGTTTTGACTACTTTCAGGAATTTTTTTTCTGATGCGGGAAGATATATGCTAAATGTTGTTCCTTTCTCTTTTTTGGATTCAACTTCAATGTAGCCATTGTGACCTTTGACAATACCATAAACCGAAGCCAGACCAAGACCGGTACCCCTGCCCATCTCCTTTGTCGTAAAAAATGGATCAAAGATGTTCTCCTGGATCTTTTTATCAATGCCGATTCCCATGTCTGTTACCATTAGCAGGAGATAGTTACCCGGTACCGGTTCATATGCCTTTCCTTTTATATTAACGTGAGTTGTATTCATGGTCTTCAAGATAAGATTTCTGCCTGCCGCTTCATCGGCGCAGACAGTCATGGCATCTGCAGCATTGATATACAGATTCAGCAGAACCTGCTCAATTTGCCCTTGATCTGCCTCTACGACAAATAAGTCTTCAGCTAACTCCCTGTGAATCGTAATCTCCTTTCTGATTCTACCAAAAGTGTCGGAGGTCTCTTTCACCAACTTGTTCAGACTAATCGGTTTGACCTCATATCTTCCCCTCCTGGCATATCCAAGAAGTTGTTTGGTCAACTTAGCCCCGCTTTGAACCTGTTTTTTAATGCCCTTCAGCTTGTTATAATGTGGGTGCGAGAAATCAATGCCGGAAAGCATCAAAGAGGCGTATCCCTGGATTCCCATAAGTATGTTGTTGAAATCATGAGCTATGCCGCCGGCAAGAGTACCAACAGCCTTCATTTTTCGGGCTTGCAGGAATTGTTTTTCGAGCTTGGCTTTTTCATCTTTCGCAAGTTTATGTTCGGTGACATCGCGTGCAATGCCGCCAAGCCCGACAATATTTCCTTTATTATCAAACTGTGGAGTCTTTATAGCTTGAAACCAGTATTCTTTTCCGTCTGTGCCAGTCATGTGTCTGGTAATTTCTTTTGGCTTGCCTGTTTTGAAAACAATACGGTCATCTTCAATATTTTTCCCGGCTTCTTCTTTAACCGGCATTATTTCATAGTCATTTTTTCCAATAACTTTTTCTTTGGATAATCCAAATACTTCTAAGGTTTTGGTGTTAGCAATAACATAGCAGCTTTTCAGGTCTTTGAAAAAAATAGCATCACGGGCGGATTCAACTATAAATTGATAACTTTTATTTTCTTTCTCCACACGCTTGCACTCGGTGATATCCTCCATAATAACAACTGTTCCAATAACGTTCCCGCTGTCGTAAAAAGGCAAGATCGAAACCCGCATATCTTTTACATCACCAAAACGAGTCTTTAGCTTCTCCTCGTGATGGGAAATATAGCGCCCCTCGGAATTCGCTTTTTCAATCGAACACAAGTCCTTGCACATCAGGTTTTCATTTCCAATGACCTCGTGGCACTTTTTTCCTAAAACCTCCTGTAAAGACCAACCAAATAGCTTTTCGGCTGCCGGATTGATATAGAGAAGGTTCATGTCAATGTCACAAACGTAAACTATCTCCCTCATGTTCTTGAGAACAACCTTATATATTTCATTGAGCTTCATTTGATTTCCTTTCTCATGAAATTTTCTTTTAAGGAACGTGGACGAATTAACTTTTACAGAAAGTTTTTTTCATGCTCAAAAATATAGCAAAAAAATAAAGCGCCATGCTTTTTCAGATCCGCTACAGTTACAACAAGTTTTTTTTCTGCGCAAGCCATAATATTTCCAGGCAGCAATTTTGGTTTGAGTGTAACCAAAATAAAACAATGCCACCCTGATGAACCCAGGATTTTCTGGATTAGAATTGCTGAATTTAATGTGACTTGTCTTGACTTCCACAATCTGAATAGGTATTGGGTAAAAGTTAACCTCACAGATCGAAAAAATTTAAAGCGAATTAAATATGACAGAAGATAGCACAATACTGAAATCATTTCTGAATGACACATTTGCGCTCTTTGACAGCGTTCTTGATGATCACAGACCGGAGCTGAAAAGCCGTGAGGTGGGAACGGTGAACTACATCGGTCAGGGCATTGCACGTGTTGATGGTTTGCCGTCAATCAGATCAGAAGAACTTGTTCGCTTTTCAGGCGATGTTTATGGCATGGTTTTTAACATTGATGTTTCAGAGACAGGGGTTATTCTTTTTGGCGAAAGTGATGAACTGAAGGCCGGTTCCGAGGTAAGAAGCACAGGGCGGGTTCTGGATGTGCCGGTAGGAGATGCCCTTATCGGACGCTTTGTGGATCCCATGTGCCGCCCTCTGGACAATTTGGGCGCTGTTCGTGCTTCCGCGCGACGTCCTGTTGAACGGCAGGCCCCTGCAATTATGGACCGTTCTCCTGTGACAATCCCGCTTCAAACCGGACTTAAAGTAGTAGACGCATTAATTCCGGTAGGTCGCGGTCAGCGAGAACTCATTCTTGGAGACAGGCAAACAGGTAAGACAGCAATTGCGCTGGATGCAATGATTAACCAGAAGGATAAAAATGTTATCTGTATCTATTGCGCTATTGGTCAGCGAAGTTCATCTGTGGCAAAGTTCATTAATGATCTTAACAAGTACGGCGCCATGAGCTACTCTATTGCTGTAGCAGCCGAAGGGGAAAGCCCTCCCGGCTTGAAGTTTATCGCACCCTATGCCGCAACTACCATGGCGGAATATTTTATGGAACAGGGAAAAGACGTGTTGATCATATACGACGATCTTACACGTCATGCCCGGGCATATCGGGAGCTTTCGCTCTTATTGCGTCGTCCTCCCGGTAGAGAGGCCTTTCCGGGTGACATATTCTATATCCACTCCAGGCTCCTTGAACGCGCAACCCATCTTAAGGAAGAACTCGGTGGCGGATCTTTGACTGCCCTGCCCATCGTGGAAACAGAGGCTCAAAACATATCCGCATATATTCCAACAAATATTATTTCGATCACTGACGGTCAGATATATCTTTCTCCCGACCTCTTTCAAAAAGGTATCCTCCCTGCTGTGGATGTTGGGAAATCAGTATCCAGAGTTGGCGGAAAAACACAGCTTGCCGCATATCGAGCTGTTGCCGGCGACTTGCGCCTTTCCTATTCGCAGTTTGAAGAACTGGAGACATTTTCACGTTTTGGAACGCGTCTGGATGAGGAAACACTCAAGACTCTTGATCGCGGACGCAGAGTCAGAGAAGTTCTCAAACAGCCTCAATATCAACCAATGCCTGTTCCTGAACAGACCGCTGTTCTTGTGGCTGTAACCGGCGGCATTTTTGATCAGATATCGCTCGATCAGATAGCAGAAGCCGAGCAGCTTATACGTAAGGCAGTTACCACACAACTGCCTGATCTTTGCAAGCGTATTCAATCCGGAGATAAACTTAGTGATGAGGATCGCAATGCCGTTTTGAATATAGCCGAGAAGGCTGTTGAAAAAATAAAGTCAGACAATGCAAACGATTAAGCCGCTAAAACGCAAAATCAGGAGCATAAACAAAAAAAATGACCACGGGAAATACCGAAGAGTCAGATCATTGCTATTTTGTTCTTCAATGTTCATCTTTTCAATGTTCATCTTTTATTGACCGGCTACTTCCTTTCCGCAGTGTTTGCAGACTGCTGCTCTTTTCTTTATTATTTCAGCACAAAAAGGGCATTCACGCGTAAAATATCTTTCATGTATTTTTGTTACAGCTTTCCTGATTTCTTTCTGAAGTATCTCGTTGCCTAACTTGAGATTTTTGATAGGCTCAATTGCTTCCAGTTCTCCGACATCGCCTATCATTTCCGCTGCCTTTACCCTGACCCGCACCGGCTCAGTCGGATCCAAAAGTATTCTGAGAATTGTGACCGAGTCTTTTTCCACAAAGCATCCTGCAAGAATTAAAAAACCTTTTTTTATAGCTTCTTTCAAGACTTCCTGCTGCATAATCACTTGTTCGTCGACAACCTGGCCCTTAGCTCCTGAGGAACCAAATACAGGTATGCATTCAAACTGCTTTGTCCCTGGATAACACATACATCTGTAAGAAGCATTATGGGCATAATTTTCTTTTATATTATCCCAGCCCTGCTTATACATCGAACATTCATCATTGAAGCATACAAAAAGATAAGGAGAGCCCCAGCCAAGACCATCACCCATTGGAATCATGGGGGTTTCCCATATACTCATTTCCGCGCTGCAGTGAGGACATTTCGGTTTTTCTTCCGATAGAATCTTTTCCAGAATTTCTTCTTTGGTTTCAAACGCCATTGGTTAATAATCTCCGTAAGGATTTAATAAAAAAATAATTTGGTAGAATTTGCGCCCGAATTTGCCGCCGTAGATTTAATTGATCTGATTGAGCAAAAATCACCCCGGAAGAATAGGCTTCGCATTCCACAAAGCAGGCAGAAATAGCGAACTATTTCGATGATTTTTGCGATTGAAGATCAATTAAGGGTTCGCTCAAAAAATCGAACTTTATAACATGCGTCCTGCCTGTATCTTGTTCCAAAATCTTAATGCGCAAAAGTCTGGCTGTGCCTGCCTCGCCGGGAAAAAAGAGGACGCCGTGAGCAAGGCTTTTTGGTTCAACAGCTTTATTTTGCAGTGATTTTTCGTATAAATCATTGATAATTGCAGATCTTGCATCGTCTGCGCCGTACTTACCGACTCCTCCAAGAGTGGCTCCTGCAGCAGCGCCCACAGCAGCGCCTTTGCCTGCCGCTTCAGCTATATTTTCACCGGATACGATACCTATGGCAGCGCCGATTAACGACCCTGCGGCCGCTCCCAATAATCCATGATAAGCGCCTTCTTTTACGATTTCTTTTGTGCCGGCATATTTTGTGGCTCTTTTGTATGCGATTTCATTGCTCAAAAGAGGCCAGAGGTTGCCATTTTCATCTTCCAGAAATGTCTGTTCTTCATCAATCTCTAATAAATGCGAACCCATATTGTCAAATACCACCTGAATTGGCAGCATTCCTGCACCCAGGATATCGAACCCAAAAGCTTCTTTTGCTTCAACGTTATCAATAAAAGCCCTGGCCGCCACATCTGCTCCGCCAATCTGCACAACATTATTGTATGAAGCAGGGGTCTTAAATGATAATGGTTTTGCCTTGTAACTTGTGGCGCAGCCCTGAAATAAAAAAATGCCGACGGCTATAAACAAAATTGAGATATATCTACGCATAAGCCAATCCTTGTTTTTCATGCTTTTGTGATAGGTTTTTTTCAAATTTCCAATATTGCAGATAAGAATATTGCAGATAAGTTATACAAAAACAATAAATTTCTGGGCATCCTTCATTTATCAGTTTACGCTTAACAAGAGGCAGAGCCTCGCATAATGCATTCCCAGGCAGAGCCTGGGAACGAAAGTAGTAACATGTAAGCTTTTACAGGTACTGCATATGCACGTTTTCAGGGCAATCAACTATAGTGTTGCTATGTTGGTTGCCCTGAAAACGTGCATATGCAGTACCTGTGAACGCTTACAATTATTTGTTTCCGAGTCCTGCAGGAATGCCGTTTTTATCCCATCCACGAAGATTGTAATAATCCTGCAGCATGGAATCAATTTCGTCCCTCTTGATGCCGTGTCCTGTTTTGAGAATCTGTTTATGTAAACGTTCCGGAAGTCTGTCATCTTCCGGTGTCAGGCCTTCCCGTATATTAAAAGAGCGGACAAGGGTGGATATTCTTGCAGCTCTTTTTTGCAGAGTTTTCTTATTCTCTTTTAATCCGGTGGTAATCCGAACAAGTTCGCATAATCTTTCCCATGGATAGAGATCTCTGTAAAAACGACAGAGGATCATGGCGTCAAATAAAGTCAGACGATCCTCAAAATCGATAAAAAGATCGGCCTTTCCCTTGATTGTCTCAGGGTCGATCATGCCGGTTAATTCAGGGTTATGAAAAGTCGCTCTTAAATGACATGCGCCTCTGTCTGAAGCTGCATACGCAAGCCCAGTTCCCTTGAGAACCCTGGGATCATAACCTGGGGGTTCAAGGCCCTTCACATGGACAGCTACATCTTCCATGTTCCACTCTCTTGCGGCATGTTGAATTCCAAGAGCAAGAGTATCGCCTATTCCTTCTCTTTTTGCGATTTTTTTGAGCAAGTTTGCTATGGCATCTACATCTCCGTAGTCTATGCGAAAGTTTATCTTTTTCTTTCTCGCAGCTTCGATTGTAAATCCGCACAGGTTTCCGGCTGTAATTGTATCCATGCCAAGCCTGTCGCAGATATCATTTAAATAGGCAATTTCTTCAATGCCGTCAATCAGACAGAGACCGCCAAAAGCATAGATTGTTTCGTATTCAGGTCCTTCAAGCTTCAGTCCGGAATGACGTCCTTTGAGAACCGTAGTCATTCTGCCGCATGATATAAAACATTTAGAACAGGCATGCGGCTCAACACGGCACTGTTTATGCAAAGCATCTGCGCCGATATTTTCCCATCTGTCAAAGAATCCCTCAGACCAGTATCTTGTTGGAAATGCTCCGGCTTTATTCATGGTTTTTACCATATTGGGAGTTCCCCATGATCTGTAAGCCAGAACAGATGGACTTTTCTTTGATTCTATTGCAAGATTTTTTGAAAACGTTTTGACTTTTTCTTTATCGAAAAGAGGACGTTTTTTATCACCCTTAAATAAAATAGCCTTGAGATTTTTTGACCCCATGACCGTTCCCGTTCCTGTTCTGCCCGCAGATCGCCAGTAGTCATTTTCGATAACAGCAAATCGAACAAGCTTCTCTCCTGCAGGTCCGATTACTACGGACCCGGATTTGGTTGCTACTGAATCAACGCTTCCAAATCTTTTGTTTACGGCATCTTCTGCTTCAAAAGTATCCATGCCCCAGATATCATCAGCATCGTGAAAATCGACTCCTTCAGGATTTATTGCAAGAACACGGGGCTTTTTGCTTCGACCCATTATAACAATGGCATCAAATCCTGTCGAATCAATGGCTTCCGGCACTTTGCCTCCTGAATATGATTCAGAATAAAAACCCGTCTGTGGTGATTTGGTAAAGACCCCATATCGACTCGATCCCCATATAATGCTGTCTGTTACAGGTCCGGTTGCAAAAATCAGGCAATTGGCAGGCGAAAGAGGATCGACTTTTTCCGGGTTAAGCGTATAGAGAAGATAAGAGGCCAGACCCTTTCCGCCAAGATAGCTTGAGAGTATTTTATCATCTATATCTTCTATGCAAAATATTTTTTCGGTAAGATTAATTTTCAGAATCCTGCCGTAAAAACCATCCATCTTAACTTTTCCTTTTTGTTGGGAAGTAGTCTTGTTGTGCCACCGGTTCTCCCGTGAACGGTTACTAATTCAGCAACTAATTTGGCCTTTACCTTTTTTTGAATCTCTCATTCCCTCATTATAGGATTTTTTACCATACCAGTCGATCTGCCTGCATATGCCACGGATAATACTGACTTCTCTTGCCCTGAGCTGTAACCTGGTGAAAAAATATCGTATTTTATTCATCCAGTAATCTGGGTTGTCAGGATTTATATAGCTAATCCTGACAAGTATATCTTTGAGTTGATCATACATCCCTTCGAGTTCGTGCCGGCCGGCAAGGCGAGGAGTAAATTCATTACTTTCCTTCCGACCGGCAATAAAGATTTCATAACAGATAATCATTACAGCTTGAGCCAGATTCAGGGAGGAAAATTTTGCGGTGGGAATATTTACAAGAGCATGGCATTGCCTGATATCTTCGTTGGAAAGCCCTCTGTCTTCCGGGCCAAAGAGTATGGCTATGCTGTTTTTTCGTGAAATAGAAACAAGCTCCTCGGCCATCTTTGAAGGACTGCTTATAACCTGACGCTGCCCTCCCAAACGGGCCGTAGTCCCTACTACATAGCTATAAGACGAAAGAGCTTCTTTAAGGTCTTTATAAAACTTTATCTGTTTTACAACATCCGATGCGGCATGGGTTGCCAGTTTCAAAGCTTTTGCAAGACAAAAGTTTTCCGGATTGACTACTGCGAGCCTTCCTGTTCCCATATTAAGGATGGCGCGAGCAGCAGCGCCGATATTTTCAGGATATCTGGGCTGATGCAACACAATAGAGATATTATCAAGATTGACTTTGTCAGACATCAACCGACTATTTCAAAGCTGTTGAAAAAATAACCGATTTCAAAGGCGGCTGATTCCGATGAGTCTGAACCGTGAACTACATTTTTTTCAATATCTGTGGCAAAATCCGCCCGAATCGTTCCCTCTTCAGCTTCTTTGTAATTGGTAGCTCCCATTAATTTTCTGTATCCGGCAATGACATCTTCAGCTTCGAGTATCATTACAACTACAGCGCCGGAAGTCATGAAGTCCATCAGGCTGCCAAAAAATGGCCTCTCTTTATGCACAGCATAAAAGCCTTCTGCCTGGGCCTTTGTCATATGGAGCATTTTCATGGCGACAATTCGAAAATCGCTGCTTTCAATCCGTTCAACCACTTTACCGATAAGTCCACGAGCAACTCCATCCGGCTTAATAATAGATAATGTTCTTTCCATGTTTTTTATTATCCTTTCTCAATAATTTTGATTCAGGGTGCAATACCAGAAGGCAAGGTTCAAGTCAACCTGAGAACCATAACCCACAAGAAAGTGCCAAAGGCGTTGCGGGCAGATCGGGCAAATTCGACCAAAATCTATGTGTCTGTCTGGGGAAGTTAATTCGTCTACGTTCCTTACCAAAAACTTCTAACATTTTTATAAGCGAGAATTCTTTCATCTTTTGTCAATATCGTGGCATTTTCTTCCCTTGCCGTTGCTACAATAATTTGATCAGCCGGATCATTATGAAAAGGTTGGGGTAGTACAGTTGAGCGGTATGATAAAACAGGAGAGAGAGGAACTAATCTGAGTTTTGGCATATTGAGGGCAGTATTTATCCAGTTTTCCGGCTCACACGAAATACCCACTCTCTTTTTTTCAAGAAGTTTGCTGAATTCCCATGGAGAAATTGCAGACAGTAGTATCTCGTCATACATCTTAGCATTGCCAATCAACTCTTTGACTTTTTGTGATAACTTTTGCGGATTCATATTCCACCAGATCCAGGTATGTGTATCAAGCAGATATATCATTTGCAAGCATCCCACATTTCCTCACCCAATGGTAGAATTACATCTTTTTCAAAAACAAGGGCGTCAGAAAGTTTGCCTGGTTTGGGATTTATATCAGAAGTGCGATAAGGTGTTATTTGAGCTAATGGCTTGCCTCGCTTTGTTATGATAATCATTTCCTGTGTTTTGGCAACCTGGTCCAAAATTTTTAAAGCATGTGCTTTAAATCGACTTATTCCCATGATTTTCATATAAAACACCTCCTTTATGAAAGGATAGTAGTCAATCTAAATGGTTAAGTCAAGGGCAAAAAAGGAAGATTTAAACAGCTCGTTCACGTTCTTGTAATTTCCATTTTTTGGTCAATGATATTAGATTATTATTGATTGAGAAATGGTTTTATGGTTATTATAAAGTTGTGGAGCAAATGATAATTTCGGCTGCCAAACTTAAAGCGGAACACTTTACACTATTTTGACTCTATGGTAATTTCACAATCAAGCAAAATCCAAGAGGTTGTCAACTGATTGAATTTACAGGCTGTTACGCCTTGTGTTGATAGCCCGTTTTTTTAAGCGAGTAATGAGAGAATATGGTTGCTTTTTTTAATTTCTTTACAGAAGTTCCCAGTCTAAAAGAATTTTCACTAAAAAATTATTCTATTAACTTATCTTTGGACAAGCTTAATCTGGGCGTGGATAACATTCATTTTGATGTACATCTTAGTCCGGAATTTTGCAAGACAACAAGCAAAGTAATGCTTCGGCTGATTGCAAAGCATTTTAAAACATCAAATGCGCCGGATTTATGTAAAAATTTTGACTGGTTTAGAGAAAGAAATGAATTTAAAAAGCTTTGTCTTGATGTATTGAGAGATGCAATTAATAAGGCAAAGCTTGCTCATGAAATTCAAATTGATTATTTGGCACAGATAGCAATAATTGAACTATTTATTAAAGAGATCGGAAAGCAATATGAGGCTTGCAAGCAAAATTTTAAAAATGTAATACGTAAACACGAAGCAGACCAAAATCAAAATATGACGATAAAGTTAAAAGAAGAGCTTTCACAAATAATGCAGAACAAAAAATCAATCTATCGAGAGGTTAGCATTGATATTTTTAAATGTTTGTCTGAGGTTCAAGAAGGTTTAAATGAGTTGAGAGCTGTGAATTTTGGAAAAGAGGCAATTTTACCCGATGAATTTTTTTCCAATCCTCTTTTACATGTTGAAAATCCTTCCAATGATATTTTTATGATGGAAGAATATATTTTACTGGGACACCGTATTGAAGATCCAAATAGATATGAAACTATATTTTATTTAATCAATGGTCTTTTATGTGATCTTTATCAAAATAGTTTTGGATCACAGGAAATTGCAAATCAAAGCACAATTACTTCCATAGAAAGTAACGAATTCCATGACACGCATAATGAAATTGTAAATAATGAGATTGTAAATAATTTGATTAAAGAAGTCGATAATGTAGATACTCTATTAAACTATTTTCACACCTGGAACTTATATAAAAAATTAAAAAAACAGAAAGAAAATAAAAAAAGAGCTTCAAAAATTAAAGCAGAAAGCAAAAGAGCAGAAAGCTCTTTTAAATTTGTTTCTCAAGAAATTTAGCAGCAAAGGTCTGATTTATGAAATTGTTGCGTTTTATAAAATGCAGCACATTTACCATGAACACTATTCTCGCTTATCACCACAGGAGGTGTTGCAGTTTATAATTACAACAAAGGCAAGAAAAAATATTATAAATAAACTGAAAAAATTCAAAAAATATTATGGCGAATCTTATTCTCTCAAGCCGCTTCGCAAAATAATTAATAATCAAAAAAGAATTACCAATAAAAAGAAAAAAGAATATTTATTGCAATTCATTAAAGACTTTGCCCGTTATCACAGAGATTTTGAGAACTTCAAGCTTCTAAAGGATGCAATTGATTGTATTAATCTGACTTTTGAAGAAAGAATTATAAAACTTTCCCGAGCTAATAATACATTGTATGAATTTCTTCTCCCGCATGAATATGTTGCCGGCGAAAAGCCAATAATAAATCATGTAATCATAAAAGCTGATGTTCGAGGATCGACCGACATAGTCAGCCGAATGAATGACAAAGGATTAAATCCCGCCTCTAATTTCAGTCTTAATTTTTTCGATCCAATAACTGAAATTTTGTCTCGATACGGCGCAGTTAAAGTATTTATTGAAGGTGATGCAATCATATTGTCAATATATGAGCATGCTGATACTCCCGGGAACTGGTACAGTGTTGCTCGCGCATGTGGGATAGCTATTAATATGCTGCAAATTGTACAGCGGTACAATATAATAAACAAGAAGAACAATCTTCCTGAAATCGAAATAGGAATAGGCATAGAACACTGTAACAGCTCCCCAACATTTTTCTTTGAGAGCGATAATCGTATTATGATATCTCCTGCTATAAATACGGCAGACAGGTTGTCCGGATGCGAAAAATCTTTGCGAAAGCTGTTTTCTGCTAAAAAAATGCCTTTTAATCTTTATAATTTTCAACCTGTATCAGAAAAGGATATAGCTGCAACTGGTGATGCCCTGTTTATTCGATATAATGTAAGAGGAATTGAATTGAGTAAAGATGGTTTTGAGAAACTGTCAAAGGAGATTGAATTAGAATTAATAGAATGTAAAATACCGGAATTGCAAAAAGACAAGATTAAAATTTATACAGGAAAATTTCCTATGGTATCAGGCAGGTTCCAACGCATTGTTATCAGGGAAGAATATATCCCTGAAGTTAATCCTTCAGACATGAGTATTATACGAATGACATCTCGAAAATATTATGAAGTATGTAATAATGAAAAGATAAATGAATATTTGGCATCTGTCATTTTGTAGTTTACACTGTTGAAAAATTTACACGCCGGAAAGATGAGACCCGGCAACAAAGGCGCTTTAAATATGCTTTACTCTAAAGTTTACATAGATTCGTTCGGTTATGAACTTGCCCCGAACGTGATAACATCGGATGACCTTGAAAACCGCCTGGAGCCTCTTTATGAAGCGCTCCATTTTCAAAAGGGGCAGTTGAAAGCTATAACCGGAATTCATGAAAGCAGATTATGGGATTCTAATTATAAAATGCATGAAGGCGCAACAAAAGCAGGAGAAAAAGCTATTAAAGCGTCCGGCATTTCACCCGAACTTATCGGTATGCTGGTCTATGGCGGAGTTTGCAGGGATAATTTAGAACCTGCGACGGCCTGCGCAGTTTCACACGGTCTTGGTCTCGGTCCGGAAACTCATGTTTATGATGTTTCAAATGCATGCCTCGGCATCCTGAACGGAATAGTCCAGACGGCAAATGCCATAGAACTCGGTCAGATTAAGGCGGGTCTTGTGGTAGCCTGCGAGTCTGCACGACAGATAATCGACACTACAATTGACCACCTCCTCAAAACAAAGGATATGGACGATTTTAAGAAAAAAATAGCAACACTAACCGGAGGCTCCGGCGCCGCGGCTGTACTTTTAACAGATGAATCAATTTCCGACAGAGGTCACCGTCTCCTTGGAGGAGTAATAAGAAGCGCAACAGAGCATTACAAGCTCTGCCGCTGGGGACCGGATACCGGAATGCCTGCCGGCGCACCCTATGTTATGGAAACAGATTCCACAGGCGTACTGCAAAACGGAGTAGCTCTTGCGATAAAAACGTTCAAGGCTTTTAAAGAAGAACTCTCATGGTCTGATGATAAACCGGATAAGATTATCTGTCATCAGGTAGGAGCAACTCATCAAAAAACAATGCTGGAGGCTGTCGGTATTCCTGAAAAAAAAGATTTTACTACATTTAAATATCTTGGAAATATCGGCAGTGTGTCACTTCCCATCACCGCTGCGATAGCATCCGAGCGTGAATTCCTTGTGCAAAATGATCTGGTCGGATTCCTTGGAATCGGCAGCGGTCTGAACTGTTTGATGCTGGGTATAAAATGGTAAAAGACAGACCGGTTGATATATCCCCTTTCCGTCACCTTTACCCTTTTAAATCTCATTACATGGACTTAAAAGGCATTAAGTGCCACTTTATAGATGAAGGCAGAGGTGATCCGATTGTAATGATTCACGGAAATCCAACATGGTCTTTCTATTATCGCAGGCTTATAAAAGAGTTCTCAACGCAATTTCGCACTATTGCAATAGACCATATCGGTTGCGGTCTTTCCGACAAACCAGACATAAAAAAATACGACTACAGATTGAAAAGCCGTGTAGACGATATGGAAATTCTACTTGATTATCTTGAACCGGAAAAAAAAATTACCATGATTCTCCACGACTGGGGAGGGATGATCGGCATGGCGTATGCCTTAAGGCACCCGAACAGAATAGACCGCATAATCATAATGAATACGGCCGCCTTTTTCCCGCCTGGAGGAAAAAAGCTGCCCTTAAGGCTTTGGCTTATCAGAAATACCGGTCCACTTGCAACCGTGGCTGTTTGCGGCTTTAATCTCTTTGTCCGTGGAGCTATTTTCATGGCGACCCGCAAAAAATTGTCCAAAGATGTTAAATCAGGTTTTATAGCGCCATACAACTGCTGGAAAAACAGGATAGCAACGCTTAAGTTTGTTCAGGATATACCTGTAAGCGAAAAAGATCCATCCTTCTTTCTTGTAAAGCATGTGGATGAAAATCTGCATAAGCTTGCAAAGGTTCCGCTACTCATATGTTGGGGTAAACACGACTTTGTCTTTGATATGTCATACCTTGCCGAGTGGCGACGCCGTTTTCCAAATGCAAAAGTCCACTTGTTTCCAAATGCAGGTCACTATGTACTCGAAGATGCATATGGCGAAATTATTACCGCAATCAAAAATTTTTTAAAAAGATATCCTCAAACCTAAAATGTCATACTCAGTCAATGTTGCAAACCATATGAAAAACATGGCCGCATTGCAGCCATACAAAAGGGCTGTTGTCTATCCTGCCGGTCAGGATAAAGACGGACGGGTTGCATATTCACATCTCACATTTTTGCAGCTTGATCAGAAATCCGACTCCCTTGCTCACGGGCTTGAAAAGGCAGGAATCAGACGCGGCACAAGAACTATTTTGATGGTAAAACCGAATCTTGCATTTTTTGCTTTGATATTTGCGCTCTTTAAGGTCGGCGCCGTTCCAGTTGTTGTAGACCCAGGAATGGGAATCCGCCGCATGCTGCTTTGTTTCAAAGAAAGCAGACCGCAGGCTTTTATCGGTATACCTCGCGCCCATCTACTTCGAACCTTTCGTCCAAAATTTTTCAAATCCGTAAAAATATGGATAACGGTCGGCAGGCGCTGGTTTTGGGGAGGGTATACTCTAAAACAAATTGGCAGAAAACTGCATAAACCATATGTTGTTGCCAAAACCGATAAAGATGAGACTGCGGCTATTCTCTTTACCACGGGGAGTACAGGGCCCGCCAAAGGCGTTGTATATACCCACGGAACATTTGATGCCCAGATCCGTCATATTAAATCTCATTTCAATATAGGCGCAGACGAGATAGATCTTCCAACCTTCCCGCTATTTGCTTTGTTTGATCCTGCGCTTGGAATGACGGCAGTAATACCGGATATGAACCCAACAAAACCCGCTCTTGTAAATCCTGAAAAAATTATAGAAGCAATTGAAAATCAAGGTGTTACGAATATGTTTGCATCCCCTGCATTGTTGAATCGTGTCGGGAGCTATGGAAAAGAAAGAAAAATAAAGCTCCCATCCCTGAAAAGAGTTATTTCTGCCGGAGCGCCTGTATCTTCATCCAATATAAAGCAGTTTGCCTCTCTCTTATGCAAAGACGCCGAAATTCATACCGGTTATGGCGCTACTGAAGTTATGCCTGTCATGTCGATCGGAAGCAATGAAATCCTGTCTGAAACCGGAAAACTTAGCGAGCAGGGCTACGGAACCTGCATAGGACATCTACTTAACGGATTGAAGGTGCGTATAATAAAGATCAGTGATGATGCAATCGAAAAATGGTCTGATGATCTTGTTCTCCCAAATGGCGAAACAGGCGAAATAGCTGTAAAGGGCGATCTGGTAACTAAGCAGTACTTTCAAAGACCGGAAGCAGATGCGCTTGCCAAGATCAAAGAAAAAGATCAGGTATGGCACAGGATGGGGGATCTTGGGTGGATGGATAGAAGTGGAAGGGTCTGGTTCTGCGGTCGCAAAAGCCACAGGGTGATCACTAAAAACAAAACGCTTTTTTCCATACCGTGTGAAGCAATTTTCAATAATCACCGGAATGTCTTTCGAAGCGCGCTTACAGGAATCGGTCCAGTGTCAGAACAAAAGCCGGTAATTTGCATTGAGCTTAAACATAATGATAAAAGCATCAATAAAAAGAAACTCAAGAAAGAGCTTCTTGAACTTGCAAAAAAGAATGAGCTGACTAAAAATATAGAAACAATACTCTTTTGCAAAGCATTTCCTGTGGACATACGCCACAACTCAAAAATCTTCCGCGAAAAGCTTGCAGTATGGGCAGGGAAAAAGATAAAATGAGCATAAGCTTTTACAGGTACTACATATGTGCGTTTTCAGAGCAATCAACATAGTAGACTATAGTTGATTGCTCTGAAAACGCACATATGCAGCACCTGTAAAAGCTTATGTGTTTGGAGGCAGCCTTTTCAGAGCAATCAACATAGCAGACTATAGTTGATTGCTCTGAAAACGTGCATCTACAGCACCTGTAAAAGCTTATGTGCTTACGCTTTCGTTCCCAGGCTCTGCCTGGGAATGCATTATGCGAGGCTCTGCCTCTTATGCAAAAATGGGGTCAAAGGCAGACTTGACCCCATTTCCTCTCTAAAACCTCCCGCTATGCGGGAGGTCGATTATTACCATATAAATCAATAGGTTATGTAAACTCTCTGATTTTTGCTTTAGCGAGCATGAAATGAGTTTAATTTTGATCACTCTGTCAATGGTTCAAATCCAGCAATAAGGATGTTTTCATAACCCGATGATGTGGTTAAAAATTAGTCGAATTATGAGCATGGAGTCAGAAAAATACGACTGATATTGTAACTTGTTGATTTATATCATGAATAAAATTAAACAAATAGTAATTTTTTTAAGCGAATAAGAAGTAACTATTATACAGATTTGTTTATTCAAGAATTCAATAAAATTGATCCAAAATGGAAAACCTCTGGCCGAAATTCCAAAATGGAGCCACTATTTGTTGAAGCAGCAACAAAGAAAGAAATTAAAATTAGTCATGTACCAACTGAAGGTTTTAGTTCATTGATAGGATCTGATGGTGATACAAGTAAGTTTTATGAACACTTGGACGATCTAATGAACCAGAAAGATAAAGAACCAACATTCTATGATATCATGGA
>JAUWOS010000173.1 GCA_030611985.1 Desulfobacterales bacterium
ACTCCAGTTAAAAGACGCATGGATGTTCCGGAATTTCCAAGATAAACAGAATCGCTGCACGGCTTTAATATTCCATTCGTCCCATGCACTACTATCCTGTCATCATCTTCATCTATTCTGACGCCAAATTGCCTGAGAGCACTCATGGTAAGTAGAGTATCTTCACTTTTCAGGCAGTTTTGTATGCTGCAGATTCCATCGGACAAAGACGCTGCAATCAAAATCCTGTGCGTATAGCTCTTTGACCCTGGAACCGCAACCTCAATACTGTTTTTTATCTTTTGCGATTTTATCTCAATCATTATTCCTCAAATTATACAGTACTGTCTTTCTCATTATATCCACAGGCGCTTTCTTTCCGGTCCACATTTCAAATTGAGCAGCTCCCTGATAAACAAACATCGAAGCGCCGTCTGCGGTAATACAACCTATACCTTCAGACTCTTTTAAAAGACTGGTTTTTATTGGATTATAAACAATATCCATAACAACCATATCCTTTTTCAAATCTTCTTTTTGTACCGGCATTGCTTTTGTATTGGGCGTCATTCCGACAGGAGTTGCATTAATCAGTATCTGACAATCAATATTTTTAAACTCTGAAAGATGGTAGTAATCAACTCCAAGATCCTTTGCCAGATTTTCTCCTTCATCCTTTAAAACACCCAATATCGTTAACCTTCCCCCCTCTGATACTATTCCAAAGCCTATTGCGCGCGCAGCTCCGCCGGAACCGAGAATAACCACATCCTTATCTTTGATGGCTGTTTTTTCCAATAACGCATTTGTAGCGCCAAGGCAATCCGTATTATAACCAAAAAGTTTACCATCTTTGTTAACAATAGTATTAACAGCGCCGATCTTTAAGGCTTTCTCATCTATATTATCAAGAAATTTCATCACTTCTACTTTATGAGGTATGGTAACGCTGACGCCTTTTATGCCAAGAGCTTTTATTCCGCTGATTGCGGAAGCCAAATTTTTATCTTTTACATTGAATGCAAGATATACTCCGTTGTATCCCATGTGAGTAAAAGCGCTATTATGCATAACAGGGCTTAAACTATGGGATATCGGATCTCCAAGCACGCAGTAAAGAGATGTACAAGAATCTACAACAACCTGTTTCATATTTTATAACTCCTGTAAATGAATTGAAGGATTTAGGGATTGAAGGTATTTTATTGGTTTTAATCCCTAAATCCCTAAATCTCTAAATCTCTATGTAAGCTTTTACAGGTGCTGTAGATGTGCGTTTTCAGGGCAACCAACTATAGTTTTCTATGTTGGTTGCCCTGAAAACGCACATATGCAGTGCCTGTGAAAGCTTATGAAAGCTTACTGTTCAGCCGGATAAGAACCAAAGCACTTTAAATACATACAGATATTTTTCATCTCTGCAACCGTTTCTTTTACATTTTGATCTTCGATGTGCCCTTCAAGATCCACAAAGAAAAAATAGCTCCAGTTCTCATGCTTGGTCGGTCTTGATTCCAGTTTGACCATATTAATTCCCGACCTGGCAATCGGTTCCAAAACTTTGTGTAAAGTGCCCGGAACATGTGCTATGGCAAACATTATTGATGTTTTGTCTTTTCCTGTTCTGTGGAGCTTATCCCGTCCGATTACCAGAAATCTGGTTATGTTTCTGGAAGAGTCCTCAATTCCGGATGCCAGAACTTGCAAGTCATATATATGGGCTGCTTCTCTGCCGGCAATTGCGGCAGTCCCCGATTCTTGCGATGCTTTTTGCGCAGCACGAGCCGTACTGCTGCATTCTACAAGCTTGCATTCAGGCAGATGCTTTCTGATCCATTTACGGCACTGTGGAAATACATGAGGATGAGAATAGATTATCTTTATATCGTCTGAAGAGCCGGTTTTTGACAATAGATCATGAGATATTGTGTGGTATATTTCGGCACATATTTTGAGACTGGATTCAAAAAACAGGTCCAGAGTATAATTTACCGTGCCTTCAATCGAGTTTTCAATCGGAACAACACCATAATTGCAAGCCCCTTTTTCTACCTCATTAAATACGTCGCGAATGCTCGGCATTGGAACAAACGAAGCAGAATGTCCAAAATGCTTCATAGCGGCAATATGAGTAAACGTTGCTTCAGGACCCAGATATGTTACAATTTCCGGACTTTGAATTTCACGAGATGCGGCAATTATTTCGGTAAAAATATGATGAAGCGCTTTTTTGGTTAAAAGCCCTTTATTTAGAGTTAAAAGCCTCTTTACAATTGCGATTTCACGCGCTTGGTCCACAACCTGATTACCACTTTGCTCTTTGATCCTGCCTATTTCCTTTGCAAGCAAAAGTCTTTTGTTGATCAAATCAAGGACATTCTCATCAATCTCATCTATGGAATTTCGTAGCGTGTCCATACTGGAACCGGAAGTGTTTCTATTTATTTTTTCAAGATTTGTCATTTGCTTATCCAAAGGCGCATTATTTTTCCGTTATAGTTTCATCTATCTTGTGACCGAAGTGTCTGCCGCATTCTTCAACCGCTACGAGAATCTTATCGCCCGGCTTAAGACTCACAACCGATACCGGCTTTCCTTCAGGATCTGTCAGCCGAATTGTTTCCGCATTTTGAAGAATGGTTGCCACCTCTTTGTCTCCAACAACCGCCTTTATAAGCATCAATGGACGTTTTTCGATCTTCAAGCGCCCAACGATTCCGACTGTCGTATTTCCCTCAAAATCAACAATGAGTACCTCATCACCGGCCGAAAGTTCTGAAAGATATCTGGTCTTTCCTCCGGAAACCCTTGTATATGCATGAACAGGTCCTGCATTGACCCTGAAAGGTCTGGGAGCAACATATGGATTGTAAACACTTTCCGCATGAACAAGAAACAAAGCGCTGCTGCTGTTTCCAACAAGCATGCCCTGTCCCAGAGTCATTGATGTGCATGTATCCACACAAACCCTGTCTCCCATTCCAACAGGAGTAATTTCTACAATCTCTGCTGTTTCAAGAGACGTTTTATGGTTACTTGCACGAAGAAGCAAAAGAGCTTTTTTAAGCTCCATCGGATCGGTTGTATGAAAAAGTATATGACTTACCCCTTTTTCCAGAATACCGAATGCAGTTTGAGCTTCTTTTAAATTCCGAACCTGAGCAATAACATCTGCGCCTTTTGCTATCAAGTTCTCAAGTGGTATAATCGTCCAGTCGCTGCACTCAAGAATTACCCTTTTGCTTTGACTGAGCTTGATTATTTCTTCCTCGTCCTCGCCACTTTTTATAGTAAATAAGACAACATCTTTTCCGAGAATTAGATCGCCATCTTCAGAGATAGTTTCTATTCTGCCCAACTCTTTTACTTTTTTTGAAAATCCCTTTGGAACCATTATGCCATCCACTCCTCCTTCAAGAGCAGTGGTCACAATCTTTTTATCCCAGGGATCCACCTTTACCCAGATTTTTCGCATTGAATTAATCTCCAAATCTATTTCAGAATCTTTATTGCGTCTTCCACACTGCTTTCGTCATTTACAATGGCTGCAATGGCTCTTACCATGCATGCCGGATCTCTATGCTGAAATACGTTGCGACCTATAGAAACACCGGAGCCTCCGGCATCAATAGAGCCCTTTACCATTTCCAGTATCTCGATATCTGAATTCATTTTAGGACCGCCGGCAATTACAACCGGAATTGAACATCCTGAAACGACTTCTTTAAAAGTCTCTACCGATCCGGTGTATGAAACCTTGACAATATCCGCTCCCATCTCGTCTCCAACACGGGCTGCATGCTTGATAAATTTCACATCATACTCGTCCCTGATCTTCTCGCCTCTCGGATAGATCATAGCAAGAAGCGGCATACCCCACGTGCGCGCTTCATAACTTACTCTGCCAAAATCATTCAGCATCTCTTTTTCACCGCCATTTCCTATATTTATATGTATGGATACTGCATCAGCGCCCAGCTTGACAGCTTCTTCAACTGAGCAAACAAGCGTTTTGGCATTGGGATATGGTGAAAGATTAGTAGAAGCCGACAGGTGTATAATCAAACCTATATCTCTGCCCTTTTTACGATGGCCTTCGCCTACAAGTCCCTTATGTATAACAGTAGCGTTTGCTCCTCCGTCAGCTACTGTTTGTATTATAGTCTTCATGTCCTGCAGACCGTCAATCGGACCAACCGAAATACCATGGTCCATTGGAACAATTACGGTTCTGCCGGTATCCCTGTTTATAATACGTTCCATCCTGATTTTTTTACCCAAAATTGTCATAATACTTTCCCTCCATTTAAAGCAAAAAAAGCCGCAGAGTTTTTTCTCCACGGCCTTTTAAAGCAAAAAAAGCCGTGGAACTTTAAGGTCTCCCACGGCTTATTGCGCCTGATAAAATATAATTTCAGCGCACCACTGGCAGACCAATATTAAAATAATACCGATAATACCAAAAATTCCTGCCTGAAAAATTGTGCGTCATTTAAAATATCCTCTAAATTTTTTAAGTATTTATATTATCACATTCCGATTGTCAAGATTTTTTTCAATCCCTCTTCCCCATTGACTCTATATATGATATGAGTGTAACTAAAATAGAACGTTTATTCAGGAGACAGGAGACAGGAGAC
>JAUWOS010000134.1 GCA_030611985.1 Desulfobacterales bacterium
CGGAAATTACAGTTGAGATAGTGCCGGAATCGAAATAAATAAGGAACGGGGACGAAATAACTTCCACGAGTAGGCGCACAGATTTGGGTCAGATTTGCCTAATCTCAAATCCGGTCTCAAATCCGATCTCAAATCACAAAAGTTGAGGGAATTTTCATATTATGAACAAGAATAATAATAAGTCTTCTGTGTCACAAGAGGCCATAAGCGCCAAAACTCCATTAAAGATTGGTGAACTGCTGGTAAAGGAAGGTCTTCTTAAAAAAGAGGATCTTCAGGAAGCGCTCCTTATTCAAAAAAAAGAAGCGGACATGCGAAGACTTCCACTGGGGCGAATTCTTGTCAAAATCGGCGCACTATCAAGATCTGATCTGGAACGTCTTCTCGACCATCCTGAACTGAAAAGAAACCTTGGCATTTTGGCGCTTGAAAAGGGATTGATTGATGTAGATCAACTGAAACTTTGTTTAAAGAATAAAAGATCAGATCAACTAATCGGAAAAGTACTCGTCGATAAAGGTTTAATGACTCATAACGATTTGACGAAGCTTATTAAGGAGCAAATCAATGCGCTGAGAATCGGGGAGCTGGCGATCAAATTAAAACTAATAAGCGAGAAAGATCTCAAGGCGGCTCTGAAGATACAAAAATCCTCACGAGCGCTTGGTGAAATTTTATGCGAGTTAAGTCTCGTAAGTCCCATGAGCTTGAACTACGTGCTGAGGAAATATAACAAACAGTCGGATTTTGGGGAGCTTCTTTTAAAACTCGGCCTTATAACCAGGAAACAGTTCACCGCTGCCCGTCAGGAATTGAGCTATAGCTCAGATTCTATGGAGGAAATACTTCTACGAAAGAAATTCATTACTCAGAAACAGCTCAATGCGGCTCTTGCTAAATATTATAACATTTCCTTTAAAGAACTTGACGACTTTGTTTACCCCGAAGAGGAAAAAAAGTTGCTGGTTCGCATTATTGCTCAAAAGTATGCTGAAAAGAATCTGATTCTGCCAATATCATTAAAGGGAAAAAATCTAAACGTAGCAATTTCCAGGAAAGAAAATCTTTATACTACATATGAGTTGCAACATATGTATAACAGTTTTGACATATCCTGCATAGTGATAACACAAGAGAAGTTCGAAGAGCTTTTTGAGATTCTTTACAATAAACACTTGAGTGGCAACGAGGCCACGATCAAGGATGAAGCGACCTTGCAGGAAGAGGATGATAATTTCCTGGAACTCGATATTGATGAACATACTGAAGAAAAATATGGGAAGAAAGCTTATTACGGAACTAAGGACGTTGAGGCCGAAGAGATAGTGAACTTTATTGTAAAATACGGAATAATAAACGGTGCAAGCGACATTCACATTGAGCAAGACCGAAGAGGCGCCAATCTTCGGTATCGAGTGGATGGTATTTTGCGACCGGCAAATATAGGATGGTTAAACGCAAAACTCGAAGAAAAAACAAACGCCATTATTTCCCGCATAAAGGTCATGTCAAACCTTGACATTGCTGAAAGACGCCTTCCTCAGGACGGTGTCTTTCGCATAAACTATTATGACAAAAGCAAGGGTAAAAAATTTGATCTTGACTTTCGGGTTGCTACCTGTTGCGCTATTGTGGGTGAAAATGTATCTATACGAATCCTTGATTCCCGTAAGGTTGGTCTCGGTCTTGATGATTTAAGCCATTCTCCTCACGTTTTAAAGACATTAAAAACCTTGCTGAGAAGTTCCGCAGGAATGATACTGGTTTGCGGGCCCACGGGAAGCGGCAAGTCATCCACCCTTTATGCAGCGCTTCAACACATACATAGCTCTGAAATAAAGATTATAACTGCAGAGGATCCCATAGAATACAGTTTTCCGGGCATAATGCAGACCCAGATAAAACCCAAGATTGATCTGACATTCTCAAAGCTTCTACGTTCCTTCCTCAGGCTTGATCCGGATGTAATACTTGTGGGAGAGATACGTGATGTTCAAACAGCAAAAATAAGCTTTGACGCCGCTCAAACCGGACATCTTCTCTTGAGTACCATTCATGCCAATGATGCCGTAAGCTCCATCACTCGTCTTATGGATCTTGGCGTGGAATACGGTCAGATGGCTTCCTCGCTCATGGGAGTCGTTGCGCAAAGGCTGATAAGAAAAATTTGTTCCTCATGTATCAAAGAACACGTGCCTGACGAAGACAAATGGGGAATGCTTTTTGCAAAATACCCTTCTCATCTGAGATTTTACAAGGGACAGGGTTGTGACTCGTGCAATTTTACAGGGTACAGTGGACGTACTCTCCTTTCAGAATTTTTTATCATTGACCATGAAATAAGCCAGGCGCTTAACAGAAGACTCAATGAGGATAGCATTAGAAAAATAGCGTTGGAAAATGGTATGAAAACCATGCTTGATGACGGTATATCCAAGTTAAAAGAAGTAACGCTTTCAGAAATTCTCAGGGTGATGCCCTATGATATAATTAAAGAGTTTAGATCAAGACAAACAGCCGGAGCTGCATTTGATTTTCCTGACAAGACGATGGATGGCATTAGTCGGGATATGCATGAAAACAAGGATATGTCTTCCAGCGTCTTTTGTATATCAAATCCTGAAACGCAAGAATCCATAATAAATACAATGAAAAAAAGATATGAAACCCTGAAAGCGAAAAATGGTGATAATTCAGGTGGCGTAGATGCGTCTCTTTTCAGGGAATTTATTATCGACAAGTTTCATCATATTTGCAATCAGTACAATTGTAAAAGCATAAGCTTTAATATGGAAAACAGGGAAGGCAAAACAGAGATTTCCGCTGTTCCCTGTGCTTAGGAAGGAGAACAACCCCAATGTCATCCGATTACAAAGAACACCCCTGTGTTGCCGGTACCAAAGACGACGTTTATTTGCTAATAGATAAACTTGTTGAAGGTATGGCATCTATTTCCAAAGAGCTTCAACTTGTAAGAAAAGCAATTGAAAACAATGCTCGAAATCATCCCTGTGTGCCTGGAATAGTTGCACAAGAGCGAGAAGATACGCTATTTAAACCTGTAATCCTTGACTTTGATGCGTTCCTGGAGAGTAAAAAGAATCATTGAAAATAGGGCGTCCGTTATTTTCAGTTAACATTTTTTCGATCTGTGCGGTTAGTTTCCGGATAAAACCGTTCAGGGATGTGGACGAAATTTAAGCTGCACACCTTTTAGAAAATTACGTAAAATCTGATTTCTGCAATCACGGTAGTGTTTATGACCCGGCTTACGGAAAAACGCACTTAATTCGTGTTTACTTATATGCAAATTAGATAGATGCATAATCTCCAATACATCTTCAGCTTTCAGGTTTAATGCAATTTTTAATTTCATGAAAATAATGTTGTTAGTTAAACGCTTTTCCGGCTCAGGTTGTGGTCCTTTTTTTTTGCCTCGTTTATCGTTAATTAAACCATTCAGGAAAATCGCCAACTGAGTGTCGCTAAATTCCTGATACGCAGGATCATCATCTTTTTTTAACCAATCGCTGACTTGCTCCCGCGTTACCTGATGATCAGCTAATCCAAATATAGCAATCATTTTCGAATCATCAAAGTCAAAAACATAGCGGATACGGCGTAATATATTGTTATTCGTCATAATTATATCCTTAGGGTTCACATATAAATCTACTCGAAATGAGCTTCCGACTCAGGCGGATCTGCTTCCTTTGGGAAATCGGAAAACGGAAATGGCAGCCCATTTTCATTCAGTGTGATGTATCGCATCACTCCATAGGTATAAGCCGAAACCTTGTTGGCAAATCTTCTTAAAGGTTCGCTGTATGTTTTTGTAATAAAAAGATAAATATACTGAAACACAACTGTAACCTGAACAATGATCTTGAGGATCTCGAAGACGATCAGAAAGAAAAACGTGTAAAGAAGACGGACAGCAATCCCCTTACGAGATAATACGGTAGGTTGGATTTCGTTCATTTGTTTTTTCTCCTTAGTATATCGGTAATTGGTTCGATACATATTTTTGAATTGCATCCACATAGAATTCAATTTTTTCGTTATTATCTGAGCCTTTTACGCCATGAGTGATAAAAAAATCTACTGCATTTTTATAGTTAACTGCCGAAAGCGCCTCTTTTCGATTGATCTCTTTTCTTTTAAACATGCGGTTTCCTATTGACTCAATCTTTTTCAGTCGATCCTTTGTTTTGATGAAATTTTGCGGATATCGCATGAAGAAATTTAATACTATCAAGTATGACTCAAAATAAGTTTCCAGAAACCTGGAAAAAAGTTTCAGTTTTCTGAAACCTTCCGAAGTCAGATTATATGTATCCGGAAGTGTCTGATGAGGCATCAGTATGGCATCATCGATAAATGCCTTTATGTTTTTCCGCAAAAAGTATTCTGATGTCCTGTCAACATCATAAGCAAATTCATTTTTAAACAATTCCTGAAGAAAACTATAATCGGAGTGAAGATCAAAAGCTGAAAACTGAAATGCATCTTTTTTAAGGATTGCAAGCGCTGTAAATGCTGCCGGAATAAAAAAAGCAACACAGTTGTTTTTATAATATTCAAGGTTCGGCCTCTTGTTTATATTAATATCAAATAGCATATCAGAAGATTGTGTCCATTTATTTTCCGGAATACGTTCGATAAATTTTCTTTGAACATAAATATCAAGAACCTGTTCGACGGCATGAATGTGATTGAGCAGAAGAGTGTCCGCCAGCGTGGTCTTTTGTGAAAAGAGATAAGTCATGTATGTATTTATCTTGAACATCAGATGACTATAGGAAAATCTTATCTTTGATGAGTTCAGGATAGCGCTTGCGACAAGGGCATGAGGAGTAACAACCGAGACCTTGTCTATGGCATTTATGATCCTGTAACCCAGATTACGACACATAGCACTCTGTTCTTTGCTCGTCATATCCTTAATCGGAGAACCTTGCTGAAGTAAAAGCTCATTAAGCGAAATAGGTTCATGAAACTTAATATATATTCTCCCATACCTGTTTTTTAGAAATTTTCTCGCTTTTATAACCTTTAAAAAGCTTTCGGGCTCCTTTTCTCTTCCTTCGAGTTCGTTAAGATATGAAGTTTCCTCCAGCACTCTGTCATAGCCTATAAATACAGGCGCGAGTATCATGTCCTCACAAGCCCCATTTTTATAAGCATTGAGAAGAATTGACAGCAATCCTAACTTTGGCAGGATCAACTTGCCTGTTCGACTTCTGCCTCCTTCGATAAAGAATTCCAGGTTAAAACCTTCTTCAAGAAGCCTGTGAATATATTCTATGAAAACCTTTGAATAAAGCACTGCTCCTCTGAAGCTTCTTCTTATGAAAAAAGCGCCACAAGATCTGAATATAGGACCCATTGGCCAGAAAGAAAGATTTTTTCCTGCGGCAATATGCGGACAAGGCATATTATTATTAATAATAACATGTGACAATATCAGGTAATCAATATGACTTTTGTGGCATGGAATAAAGATTAACGGACCCTTTTTGGACATGTTTTTTATTTTGTTGAGCGCCTCATTGTTGACAGTAACTCCTTCAAACATAATGCTGATAATCCATTTTACTGCTCCGCTAAAAATATTTATTACATTTATATTATATTTGGCGGCTATTTCTTCAAGATATGCATCAGCCTTTTTGCGTACCTTCCACATCGGAATTTTTCGAGTTTTTGAATAACGGCTCATAAAGCTTAGGAGCCGATCATTTGTCAGAATATTTTCTTTAAGCTCTATTGTTGATTTCAGAATCGGTCCGGTGGTACTCTGGCGTTGGCGATTTATTTGAATTAAAAGATAACGTCTGAAGAGAAGTGACAGATGTTCAGCGCTGCGTTCACGATTTTCCGCCAGATCTAAAAAATGCTTTAGATTAATCGGCTCAGATATTTCTGCAAAGATCTTGCCTGAATTTTTGAACAGGCTCACAAGACGTCGTATTTTGCCGGGTCTTTCTTCCGTGCCGAACAAAATATCGATCAGGCTGAAAGTAGATCGATCAGGCTTTTTGCTGAAAAACATTAGTTGAGGGATAATAAAAATGGGCTGATCAATTGATTTTTGCATTTCGATAAGATATTGTATCGGATCTGTCTTTTTTTTGACAAACCTGCGGTAAAAATCTCTTTTCTCAACCAGAGAGAAAAGTGCCGACCGACCGTTAATCAGCTCTTGTCTGATATATCCGCTATCATAAGGATCAGGAAAAGCCCGATTATGATAGATATAATCAAGATTCGCCAAAAAAAATCTGAAGATACGCGATATCGGCTGCCAGATAAATACTTTGTAGTCGAAACCTATTTCAGGAACCGGAAGCCAAATCTGTTTGTAGCGCGTATGATAAAAAAGGTATTCAAAATAACTTTTGTGTTTGGTGCAATAAACAAAAATAGCATCTTTTGGGATTTTTTGAAGAATAGAGGCTTGAGCCTGGTTAATTTTGATTCCGGAAAAGAAACGCTTAAGTACAAATGATGATAAAAAGCCGATATTTTCTGGAAGATAGCAGATAAAGTGGTTGCGTGTATTTTGAAGGATCTTGTCGATCCATCTTGTTGATTTCATGCTTGATCCGTTCATTTTAATTAGAATTGCCAAGGTATATGCATTTATGTATCCTAAGCTATTCCTTCAACTTTTGTGATTCAAGATCGGATTTGAGATTGGGCAAATCCGACCCAAATCTGTGTGCCTGCTTGATGAAGTTATTTCGTCCACGTTCCTGTGCTAATTTATTTTGAAAGTAACAGAACAAAACTCTGTTTGCAATTATTTTATGTAACCGTTCACGGGAGAATCGGTAGCACAACAAGGCTATTTCCCAAACTGTAAGCTTTTACAGGTGCTGTAGATGTGCGTTTTCTTAGACAATCAACTATAGATTTGCTATGTTGGTTGTCTAAGAAAACGTGCATATGCAGTGCCTGTGAACGCTTACTATTTTATTT
>JAUWOS010000043.1 GCA_030611985.1 Desulfobacterales bacterium
CCGCCATACCCTTCAAACACATATGCTTTGTTATTGCCGCAGTCAACGTCGTCTTACCGTGATCTATATGGCCGATTGTGCCAACATTTACGTGCGGTTTGATTCTTTCATATTTTTGTTTTGCCATGTTTCAGCCCTCCCATTTTGCAAAATTACACACTATACCCTACCAACGATAATGAGCAAATGCTTTATTTGCATCAGCCATCTTATGCGTATCTTCCTTTTTCTTAACGGAAGCGCCTTTATTGTTTGCAGCGTCCAAAAACTCTCCCGCCAGTTTTCCGGCCATATTCTTTTCCGACCTTTTACGCGCATAGCCTATAATCCATCTAATCCCTAAAGCAGTTCGACGGGATTGCCGAATTTCTGTCGGAACCTGATAAGTTGAACCCCCAACGCGCCGTGATTTTACCTCAATAGTCGGTCTTACCCTGTCAATAGCTTTCTCAAAAAGCTTAAGCGGAGATTCATTTGTTTTTTTCTCAATAATATCAAACGAATCATATATTATTGATTCCGCCAGACTCTTCTTTCCGTCACGCATTATGGATTTTATGAACTTTGTCACCAACTTATTGTTATACTTAGAATCCGGAACAATTATCCGCTCAGGCACTTCTCTTCTTCTCGGCATATTGTTGCACCACTTATTATTTGTTATTTGATAATATTTTAGCCATCAAGCCATCAAAACGCCAGGATGATAACATAATTTTCTTACAATTTATAATTTAGAAATTTGCTTCGCTTAATTGCGAATTCACGGATTTAAAAAATTCTACTGATTTTAATTCCTGAATTCCTGAATTTATTCCCTACTTGGGTTTCTTCGCTCCATACTTGGACCTTCCCTGTTTTCGATCCTCCGTACCAAGTGTATCGAGAATACCCCTTACTATATGATACCTTACACCGGGCAGATCCTTTACACGTCCCCCGCGAACCAGAACCACCGAATGTTCCTGTAGATTATGCCCTATGCCTGGAATATATGCCGTAACTTCTACACCAGTAGTCAGCCTCACCCTTGCAACCTTCCGTAAAGCGGAATTGGGCTTTTTTGGTGTTGAAGTGTATACACGTGTACACACTCCTCTCTTTTGAGGACCACCTCTTAGCGCCGGCGTGCTGGTTTTCTTCTTTGCTCGCTCTCTGCCCTTTCGCACTAACTGATTAATTGTCGGCATACTTCCCCTCTTAAAACCTGTTTTAAAGCTGATGTAATTAATACTGCAAATATAAAAAGTCGTAACTGTTCACGGAAAAACCGATAGCATAACAAGGCTATTTCCCAACACGTAAGCATTCAAACAGCCTCTTGATTTTGTATATTCATCAAGATAATTCGCATATTGACAAAAGGTGACTTATATACATACGGCATCACATTGTCAAGCATTTTATTTTGGTCGCTACAGTCTTTTAAAAAAAAACACATTTGGAAGCCACTATTTCTAATATTTTACGCTGACTCAACCGCCACATCACGGTATAAATGAATACCTGTGCCTGCCGGAATCAGTCGTCCCATAATGACGTTTTCCTTGAGACCCAATAGATAATCTTCTTTTCCGGCAATACTCGCATTTGTAAGGACTTTAGTCGTCTCCTGAAATGAAGCCGCTGAGATAAAACTGTCCGTACTGAGCGATGCCTTAGTAATACCAAGAATAAGTGGTTCGGCAACCGCAGGTTCTTTTCCTTTTTCGATCACTGCGCTATTAACTTCCTCAAATTTTCCCCTGTCTATCTGTTCTTCACTGATAAAATCAGTATCTCCGGCATCAATAATCTTAACACGCCTCATCATCTGCCGAACAATCACTTCGATATGTTTGTCATTTATATGAACACCCTGCAAGCGATAGACTTCCTGAACTTCATCAACAAGATAACGAGCTAAAGCTATTTCACCTTTAATATTCAAGATATCCTGAGGAACAGCGGATCCACTTATAAGGGGTTCGCCTGCCCTTACATAATCACCATCATATACGTTTAAATGCTTGCCGCGTGGAATCAGATATTCCTTCTTTTCTCCAACGTCCACCGGAGTAATCGCTACTTTCTGTTTTCCTTTTTTTGTTGTAACCTTGGAAATAGAAACAAATCCGTCAATTTCGCTCAAAACAGCCGTTTCTTTGGGCTTGCGTACCTCAAAAAGCTCGGCTACCCTTGGAAGACCACCTGTAATATCTTTGGTTTTGGTTGTAGCCCGCGGCAGCTTCGCAATAACATCACCAGCCTTAACCTCATCTTGCTCATCAACCAACAAAATAGCATTTACAGGCAAAAAATAGCGCGCTATTCCCTTTGTTGCAGGCAACTTGACTGTTTTCCCGTCTTTGCCCTTAATCGAAATTCTCGGACGCTCATCAGCAATTTTAGACTCAATAATAGTACGACTTGACTTACCTGTTACAGGGTCAACTTTCTCCTGCATTGTTTTGCCGACTACAATGTCACCAAATTTAACAATTCCATCAACTCCTGTAATGATTGGTGTTGTAAATGGATCCCATGTTGCAAGAAGATCGCCGACTTTAACACTATCGCCATCCTTTATCATAATATGGGCTCCGTAAATTACGGAAAATCGTTCCCGCTCTCGACCGGTGTCGCTGATAATAGCGAGTTCACCACCGCGCCGACTCATTACTACAATCCTGTTTTCAGCATCCTTTACAACATTGACATTAATAAACTTAATCGTTCCTTCTGCTCGAGACTTGATATCAGCCTGTTCAACTCTGCGACTGGCCGTTCCGCCAATATGGAATGTACGCATAGTCAACTGGGTACCAGGCTCACCAATTGATTGAGCGGCCATAATTCCAACTGATTGACCTATTTCAACAGTTGAACCATGAGAAAGATCCCGACCGTAACACCTGGCGCACACGCCACGTTCGGATTTGCACGTCAGAACAGATCTGATTTTTACACTGGTAACACCCGCATCTTCAATATTCTTTACAAGTATCTCGTCAAGTTCCATTCCTGCCTTGACAAGCGCCTCATCCGTAAATGGATCAAGAACATCATCCGTGCAAACACGACCCAAGATACGTTCGCCCAGACGCTGGATAACTTCTCCCCCCTCCATCAGAGGCTCCACCTCAACACCCATCATAGTTCCGCAGTCTTTTTCTATAATTATGCAGTCCTGGGCAACATCTGCAAGCCGCCTGGTAAGATATCCTGAATTTGCCGTCTTTAACGCCGTATCAGCAAGACCCTTCCTGGCGCCATGGGTTGAAATAAAATATTGAAGCACAGAAAGCCCTTCCCTGAAATTAGCAGTAATGGGCGTTTCGATTATCTCACCTGATGGTTTTGCCATAAGGCCTCGCATACCTGCAAGCTGGCGCATCTGGTCCTTGCTGCCCCTGGCTCCTGAATCTGCCATCATATAAATTGGATTGAAACTTTCTTCAACAGCAGGCTTTCCATTACTGTCCAGAACAGGATTACCTTCCTTGTCGACCACAGGAGCAATCTTCATGGCTTCCATCATCTCACTGGCTATATCGTCTGTTGCCTTTGCCCATATATCTACAACTTTATTATATTTCTCACCTTGAGTAATAAGACCTTCAGTATATTGTCCGCCGATCTTTTCCGCCTGACTTTCCGCATTTTTAAGAATATCCCATTTAGAAGAAGGTATAATCATGGCATCAATCGAAATAGAAAGTCCGCCTTCTGTTGAATATTTGTAGCCTATATCTTTCAACCTGTCAGAAAGTATAACTGTGGCCTTTGGCTCAAGATTTCTGTAGGCATAATCCACAAGAACGCGAAGAGTCTTTTTATTCATAACCTTGTTTATTATATCAAAAGGCATCTCCGGCCGCTTGTTTGTTACTTCAAAAATATGATACTTTTTGTTGGCAAAAATTATGTCGCTGACATCTCCTTCTTTAAGAGAAAAAACAGCGTCAGCATCCGCTTCATCAACGTTAAACACCCTTTTAAACTCATCTTTTCTGAACAATCCAAGAATGCCGTCATCATCTTTATCGGAAGACCGTGAATACTTTCGCACCATATCTGTAAAAGCAGAAACACTCTGTTCGCTTGCATTTACACCGTCTCTAATTTCATTAAGAACGATTTTTGCCTTATCTTCACCAGAAACCACAATATGACGAAGTGACATGATATTGCTCTTGGGTATGATTTCCCACAGCAAGACACGGCCCACTGTCGTATTCACCCTTTCTTCATTTATGCGAACAATAATTCCGGCATGAAGGTCAACGGCATGTGAATCATATGCTGACCGGACTTCATCAACATTGGCAAATATTTTACCTTCTCCCATGCACCCGGCAACTACTCTTGTCATGTAATAGATTCCAAGAACAATATCCTGACTTGGAACAATAACAGGACTTCCATTTGCAGGAGAAAGGATATTATTGCTTGATAGCATCAATACACGGGCCTCTACCTGAGCCTCAACGGAAAGCGGCACATGAACGGCCATCTGATCCCCATCAAAGTCTGCATTAAATGCAGAGCAGGCAAGAGGATGCAATTGAAGAGACTTTCCTTCAATAAGAATAGGCTCAAACGCCTGTATGCCTAAACGATGCAAAGTTGGAGCACGGTTAAGCATAACCGGATATTCTTTGACAACCTCATCTAATGTATCCCAGACTTCCGGAGTCTCTCGCTCTACCATCTTCTTGGCGCTTTTTACCGTGGAAATGAGACCTTTTTGCTCAAGACGACAATAAACAAATGGCTTGAACAACTCAAGGGCCATCTTCTTTGGCAAGCCGCACTGGTGCATTCTGAGATTAGGCCCGACTGTAATAACAGTACGACCTGAATAATCAACTCTCTTGCCAAGCAGATTCTGACGGAAACGCCCCTGTTTACCTTTTAAAGCATCACTTAGTGATTTTAAAGGCCGCTTGTTGGTTCCTGTAATAACTCTTCCATGCCGACCGTTATCAAAAAGTACATCTACCGACTCCTGCAGCATTCTTTTTTCATTGCGAACAATAATGTCGGGCGCTTTTAAGTCGATAAGACGTTTTAAACGATTGTTGCGATTAATAACCCTTCGATAAAGATCATTGAGATCAGACGTGGCAAATCTACCGCCTTCAAGAGGGACCAATGGACGTAAGTCAGGTGGAAGAATTGGAATAATGTCCATAATCATCCAGGCAGGATCTACTCCGCTACGCCTGAATGCATCAACTATCTTGAGTCGTTTGGATAGTTTCTGACGCTTTGCAATTGAACCCGTATCACGGATATCAGCTCTCAATTCCTTGCATGTTACATCAAGATCAATACTTTTAAGCAGAGGCTTGACAGCTTCAGCGCCTATCCCGACTTCGAATTTTGGCCCATAAGTCTCTAATGCTTCACGATATTTATCCTCTGACAGAAGCTGGCAATGCTTAAGATCGGTATCCTTTGGATCAATTACAACATAGCTGTCAAAATAAAGAATTTTTTCAACATTTTTAAGCGTCAGATCAAGCATATTTCCTATCTTGCTTGGAAGACTTTTCAAAAACCATATATGTGCGCAAGGAGTGGCAAGTTTTATGTGTGCCATCCGATCTCTTCGCACCTTGGACTGAATAACCTCCACCCCGCATTTTTCACAGATAACACCTCTGTGCTTCATACGCTTGTACTTGCCGCAATTGCATTCATAGTCCTTTATCGGACCAAAAATCTTGGCGCAGAATAGACCATCACGTTCCGGCTTGAAAGTTCGATAATTAATTGTCTCCGGTTTCTTAATCTCCCCATACGACCACTTTAAAATCTGCTCCGGTGATGCTAATGCAATCCGAACACTGGAATAAAGTTTTGGGTCTATGGGTTTAGCGAAGAAGTCGTATAGAGTTTCCATTTTATTTCCTATTCTTTTTCTTCCGTAAGACTTACGTTTAAACCCAAACTCTGCAATTCCTTTGTCAGGACCTTGAAAGACTCGGGTAAGCCCGGTTCCAATACATTCTGGCCTTTTACGATTTTTTCATACATACGTGTTCTTCCCGCCATATCATCTGATTTTACAGTTAAAAATTCCTGCAGGGTATGAGCTGCTCCATAGGCTTCCATAGCCCAGACCTCCATTTCACCAAGACGCTGACCTCCAAACTGTGCCTTTCCTCCAAGTGGCTGCTGCGTTACAAGTGAATATGGACCAATAGATCTGGCATGTATCTTGTCGTCAACAAGATGATGGAGTTTCAGCATATACATTGTACCAACGGTAATTTTTCCACTAAAAACCTCTCCGGTACGACCATCATATAAAGTCGCCTGACCGGATGTGCAAAGCCCTGCCTCAGAAAGCAAGGTTTTAATCTCATCTTCCTTGGCGCCGTCAAAAACCGGTGTTGCCATAAAGACACCGTCTTTATAATTTTCTGCAAAATCACAAAGTTCTTTATCGTTCAGACTCTCGATCATCTCCATGTTTTGCGAAACCGAAAATATTTTTTTTAATTTTTTCCGAAGATCTTTGAGCTTGTTTTCTTCAAGCAATTTGTTTATCTGATTACCAAGACCTTTTGCCGCATAACCTAAATGAATTTCCAGAATCTGTCCTGCATTCATCCGAGAAGGTACACCCAAAGGATTAAGCACCATATCAACAGGCGTTCCATCTTCAAAATAGGGAAGATCTTCCTGGGGAAGAATTCTTGACACCACACCCTTGTTGCCATGGCGACCCGCCATCTTGTCACCAACTGAAAGTTTACGCTTCATAGCTACATAAACCTTGACCATCTTGATTATACCTGGAGGAAGGTCGTCTCCTTTTTCGTATCGACCTGCCTTTTGTTCAAAAAGCGTCATGCAAAGCGCGCGCTGCTGTCTATATTGCTCAAGCACATCATGTACCTGTTGCGTCAATTCGGGATTTTCCAATACAATTCCCTCAAGATGAGACAATGATATCTCGGCAAGTATCCCTGAATCTATTGTGCTACCTTTTTGAATCAATACGTTCTTGCCCTTTTTTAATGGCGAGGAACAAATTCGACCGACCAGCAATTTGTTCAGATAAACACGAGCTACATCATCAATTACGGAAAGTTCATCATCTCTGTTTTTTTCAAGAGCAGCGATCTCTTCGTCTTCAATAAAACGTGTGCGATCATCCTTCTCAACGCCCCGCCTTGAAAATACATTAGTATCTATAACAATTCCTGCAATACCCGGTGGTACCCTCAAGGAAGTATCTTTTACGTCTCCGGCTTTTTCGCCGAATATAGCGCGAAGAAGTTTTTCTTCAGGGGAAAGCTGAGTCTCGCCTTTTGGAGTAATTTTTCCAACAAGAACATCTCCCTGACTGACTTCAGCGCCAAGCCTTATGATACCGCTTTCATCCAGGTCCTTTAAAGCATCATCTCCAACATTCGGAATATCTCGAGTTATCTCTTCCTTTCCAAGCTTTGTATCCCTGGCTACAACTTCAAATTCTTCAATATGGACAGATGTATACACTCCATCTCTGGCAAGTCTTTCACCTATGAGAATCGAATCTTCAAAATTATATCCGCACCATGGCATAAATGCCACGGTTACATTCTTGCCAAGGGCAAGTTCGCCCTTGTTGGTTGCAGCTCCGTCCGCAATTATCTCTCCTGCTTTTACTTTTTGTCCCTTTCTAACAATAGGACGATTGTTGAAACATGTATTCTGATTGGAACGTACAAATTTCGAAAGTTTGTGAATCGTCACAGGCATTTCTATTTCAGCGTTTCGATTTCTAATTTCGGAATCAAAAGAAAAGTCATGATTCAGTATTATACGAGAAGCATCGACATCTACCACAATGCCATCTCGCTGAGCAACTATAGCAACCCCGGAATCTTTTGCTACAATACCCTCAATACCCGTGCCGACCAAAGGAGCCTCGCTTGTTATCAGAGGAACCGCCTGGCGCTGCATGTTTGAACCCATCAACGCCCTGTTTGCGTCATCATTTTCTAAAAATGGAATAAGAGACGCTGAAACGGATACCAATTGATTGGGAGAAATATCCATAAACTTGATATCTTCTTGTTTAACCATCAGGAACTCACCTCCCACTCGTGATGTTACAAGAGGATTGACATATTTTCCTTTATCGTCAACAGGAGCGTTGGCCTGGGCAATTGGATAATCCTTTTCTTCAAAAGCGCTAAGAAATCTCACATCATGAGAAACCACAGCATCTTTTACAATACTGTAAGGAGTTTCAATGAACCCATATTCATTAACCCGCGCATAAGTGCTAAGCGAAACAATAAGACCGATATTGGGACCTTCAGGCGTTTCAATTGGACAGATACGCCCATAATGAGATGGATGCACATCTCTTACTTCAAAGCCGGCGCGTTCACGGGTAAGTCCACCGGGTCCGAGAGCGCTAAGACGCCGTTTGTGAGTTGTTTCTGAAAGAGGATTGGTCTGATCCATAAACTGGCTGAGCTGACTGGTTCCGAAGAACTCTTTAACAACAGCGGAAACCGGCTTTGGATTGACCAGATCGTGAGGCATAAGAGCATCAACCTCCTGCAGACTCATCCGTTCCTTGATAGCACGCTCCATGCGTACCAGTCCAATACGATACTGATTCTCAAGAAGCTCGCCTACCGCTCGTACCCGCCGGTTCCCCAAATGATCAATATCATCAACAACCCCTTGTGTATCCTTTAGCCTTATAAGAGTTTTTGTCGTAAGAAGTATATCCTCTTTCCTGAGTATTCTTAAATCAACTGAAGTGTCAATGCCAAGACGCAGGTTAATTTTCAAACGACCTACGCCTGAAAGATCGTAATAAGTGGACTTAAAAAACAGATTGTCGACAAAATCCTGAGCAACTTGTGGTGTTGCAGGACTCCCCGGCCTGAGTCTTTTATATATTTCAACAAGCGCTTCCTCTTTTGTTCCAACCTTGTCAAGCAAAAGTGTTTTATGCATGGAATCGCTGCTGATTACACCATCAATAAAAAGTACCTCGAATTCAGCTATGCCGGCATCACTTAACGTCTTAAGAACTTCATCATCAATTACTTCGTTAGCCTTTACAACAGGCTCTCTGGTTTCAGGATCTACTATTGCAGACGCAAATGCCTTGCCGAGAATATCCTCAACATTTATCGGAATCAGTTCTAATTTAGCAGATTTCAAACGATTTATAGTGGCTTTCGTAAACATCCGGCCTTTTTTTACAATAACATCCCCTGTTTCAGGATTTTTGATATCAAGAACAGCACGCCGGCCTTTCAGAAAATCTTCTTTGAATTCCTTAAAATAGTTTTCACCCTGAACAACGATCTTCTCGGTTTCATAATAGTAAGCCAAAATGTCTTCATTTGTATATCCAAATGCCTTGAAAAGAATCGTAACAGGAAATTTGCGTCGCCTGTCAATTTTAATATAAACTATGTCCTTATGATCAATCTCCATATCAATCCATGAGCCACGTACAGGAATGATTCTGGAAGCATATATAATTTTACCGCTCGAATGTGTTTTTCCCTTGTCATGATCGAAAAATACTCCTGATGAACGATGAAGCTGGCTCACCACAACACGCTCCGTGCCATTTATGATAAATGTGCCCCTTTCGGCCATCAAAGGGATAGTGCCAAAGTATATTTCCTGCTCCTTTATATCACGGATATTGGAAACCCCTGTTTCCTTATCAACATCATACACCACCAGTCTGACCGTAATGCGAACAGGTATTTCATAAGTCATCCCCCTGCTTATGCATTCTTCCATACTCTGCTTAATCTTTCCAAATCTGTATGATACAAATTCAAGGGAAGCATTTCCGGTAAAGTCTTTAATCGGAAACACAGATTTGAACACAGACTGCAGGCCGATATCTTTGCGCTTTTCGCAAGGAGTATCCATTTGCATAAAACGCTTAAATGATTCCCGCTGCATACCGATAAGATCAGGGATCTCAATGATCTTCCGTATCTTGCCGAAGTTTTTCCTTATGCGTTTAATCGCCAAATGTCTTTCCGACATTATATCTCCAATTTATTAGTGGTTAGGATTCGCACAAAAATAAGAAACGTGGACGAAATAACTTCCGCAACTATGCATCACAGCTTCAGGTCATATTTGCCCCCAAGCTCAAATCCGGGCTATGTGCCTGCTTGTGGAAATTAATTCGTCCACGTTCCTAAGTTTACAATTTTAAGTGTTGAGGCGCCCGTTCGGCAAGGCGCGAAAGCGCAGAAATATCGTGATATTCCCTTGCTTTTACAACGCAGCCAGGCGGGATGCATCGGCGCTTAAAATATGAATTTATTTTTGGATAAGTTCTAACTACTTTATCTCAACCTGAGCCCCAACTTCTTCGAGTTGAGATTTAATCTTTTCTGCCTCATCTTTAGGAATACCTTCCTTGACAGGCGCAGGAGCTCCGTCTACCAAGGTCTTGGCATCCTTGAGTCCAAGGCCGGTAATAGCTCGCACTTCCTTAATAACCTGAATCTTTTTGTCGCCAAAAGCTGTCAAAATAACATCAAACTCATTCTTTTCTTCTGCTTGAGCCGCACCTGAATCAACAGCTCCAGCTACCGCCACAGCAACAGGAGCTGCCGCAGAAACACCAAATTTATCTTCCATTTCTTTAACAAGCTCAGATAAATCAAGCACAGACATATTCGCTATAAAATCAATTACATCTTCTTTGGTAATATCAGCCATTTTCTTTTTCCTCCGGTATTAGCCATGAACTCGTAAAAAATATGAAGTTGTAGTTTTTTCTAATTTTATAAAGTTCATAACGGTCTTAAATAATTCTCAATTCCTAAATTCAACCAGTTAACAACTCAAATAGTTAACCAGCTCTCAGGCTGCCTCTTTTTGTTCCTTTATTGCCTGCAGCACATTCAAAAATCTTTTCGGTATGTCATTAAGCGCTCTCACAAATGCAGTTGGAACACCGTTCATAGTTGAAAGAATCCGGCTCAATAACTCCTCTCGGGAAGACAAGGCAGACAATGTCTTGATTGCGCTTAAATCAAGCGTTTTACCTTTCATGGCGCCAGCTTTAATTTCAAACTCGTCGTGTTCACTTGCAAATTTAGTCAAAATTTTTGCAGGCGCAACCGGATCACTATAACTTAAAGCAATAGCGCTTGGTCCTTTAAAATTATCTTTGATGAATGCAACATCGCTGCCTTCAGCAGCTCTAGCAAGAAGCGAATTTTTGGCTACTCTATATTCAACATCAACTTCTCCGAGCTTTCTCCGCAATTCATTAATCGTTGCAACATCAAGACCCTTATAGTCAGTGATAATTGTAATTATAGATCTTGAAAATTTTTCACGCAAGACTTCTACAATTTTCTTCTTTTCATCTAATTTCATAATCTTCTTATTACACCTCCCTCCTTAAATCCATAAAAACCGGAGGCAACTTGCGATATGTCGATTTCAAATTCGCTATTAATCACTACAAGTTATCGTTTTTGTACATGTCGGGAAGTAGCCTTGTCATACTACCGGTTCTCCCGTAAACGGTTACTCGTTTTTTAATCTAAAATCAAAATTGTCTCTGCAGGCCGGCAATACCGTTTAAACACAAACAAGCGCACCTACGGTCTTTGACAGGAATATGTTTATTTAGGATTCATATAACAATAAATTCACAATTTCAAGTGTTGAGTCGCCAGTCTGACAAGGCATGAAAGTGTAGTAATGTCAGGAACTTTCGCAACACAGTCAGGCGGGATGCATCAGTGCTTAAAATGTGAAGTTATTTTTGTACGAACCATTAGGAACGTGGAGAAATAATTTCCCCAACTATGCATCATAGCTTTAGGTCACCTTTGCCCGATCTTAAATCCCAAAAGTATTAAAATAGCCTGCTATTCCTTCAACTTTTGCGATTTAAGATCGAACAAATCTGACCTAAATCTATGCGCCTACTTGGGGAAGTTATTTCGTCCACGCTCCTTAGGAACGTGGAGAAATAGCGAGCTATTTTGATACTTTTGGGATTTGAGACCCGCCTCCATGCATTAAAATCGGCATATCTAATTGATGCAAAAATGCAGGCGTTGCGGGCAGGTCAAGCAAAGGCGGCCTGAATCTGTGATGCATAAAGTTATTTCGTCCACGCTCCTAAGGGTTCACAGGCTCAAAAGTTCAGGGTTATAAAAAACTCAGGCATTTGTTAACTGTTCAAAAATTAAAAGGTTCAGAAATTGTAGATTTATCTTATTTCCACCCCTTTTTCAATGCTAATCGTTAACCGCATGGACTGCAATATTTTTGCCATTAAAAAATTTGTATTCTGGTCATTGCCTCGGATTCAGCGCTTCGAATTTCGGACCAAGAACAGAGGTTTTCAGTCGGATGCTATTTAATTAAATCCTTGATACCGGCTGTATCTATCTTAATCCCAGGCCCCATAGTCGTAGAAACAGTAATGCTATTCAAATATGTTCCTTTGCTTGAAGCCGGCTTGAGACGCATGATTGTTTCCAAAAAAGCAGATACATTCTGAATAATCTTCTCTGCTCCAAAGGAAACCTTACCCATAGGAGCATGAACTATCCCTGCTTTTTCAACTCTAAAATCTATTTTGCCCGCTTTGAGTTCATTGACGGCTTTCAGGATATCAAAAGTAACGGTTCCTGTTTTTGCGTTTGGCATAAGTCCTCTTGGGCCAAGAAGTCTTCCTATCTTTCCTACAGAACCCATCATATCGGGCGTAGCAACGGCCTTGTCAAAACCAAACCATCCGCCTTTAATCTTTTCTATCAGATCATCATTCCCCGCAAAATCGGCACCGGCATCAAGCGCCTCTTTTTCCTTCTCTCCTCTGGCAAATACGATAACCTTAACTTCTTTTCCAAGTCCATTAGGCAGAACAACCGTTCCTCGAATCATCTGATCAGCATGTCTTGGATCAACACCAAGACGAACTGCTATATCAAAAGTTTCATCAAATTTGACAAAAGATAAACCTATAGTCTTCTTGACAGCCTCAGCAAAATCATGCCTTACTTCGGCATTTATTTTTTTTCTTGATTCTAAATATTTTTTACCACGCTTCGGCATCTTTTTTACATGCTCCTTTCCTCATTTAAACAACCTCGATCCCCATACTTCTAGCAGTACCCTCTATTATTCTGCAGGCGGCAGACAAATCATTAGCGCTCAAATCAACCATTTTCTGCATAGCTATCTCCTCTACCTGCTGCATGGTAACTTTGCCGACTTTGTCACGCTTTGGATCACCTGCGCCCTTGGCTATCTTTGCTGCTTTCTTCAAAAGTACGGACGCTGGCGGAGTTTTGGTTATGAATGTAAATGATTTATCCTGATATACGGTTATAATAACAGGTATAATCATCCCTTCATCATCGGCGGTTCTGGCATTAAAAACCTTACAAAAATCCATTATATTTACACCGTGCTGACCCAAAGCGGGGCCAATGGGAGGAGATGGATTTGCTTTACCGGCAGCAACCTGCAATTTTATCTGCGTAATAACCTTTTTTGCCATTTTTTCTTTTTTCTCCTATACTATGAACTTAGCGCACCGCACCTTCGGTGTGGACATAAAAGCGCCTGAAGTTATTTTGTCCACATTCTTTAATAGTAAGCGTTTATATGTTGGGAAGCAGCCTTGTTTACTGCCAGTTCTCCCCACCCCCGTGAACGGTTACCTTTAATATACCTTGCTATAACTTTGAAACTTGTACGAATTCCAATTCCACTGGCGTTGAACGGCCGAATATACGCACCAGAACCCTTATCTTACCCTTTTCAGGATTAACTTCATCCACTACACCGTTAAAATTTTTAAAAGGTCCATCCGTCACACAAATCTCATCTCCGGACTCAAAAAAGAATTTTGGCTTTGGTTCTAACTTACCCGCTTCCATGCGACCTAAAATTTGCTCAGCTTCTTCATCGGAAATTGGAGTCGGCTTCTCTCTTCCGCCTAAAAATCCGCTTACTTTGGCTGTATCATTCACAATATGCCAGGTTTCATCATCGAGTTCCATATTGACCAAAATATATCCAGGATAAAACTTACGGGAAGATTCCTTTCTTTTCCCTTTTACAAGTTCAACTATCTGCTCGGTTGGCACAAGCACCTCGCCAAATTTACCCGGATTGGCGGAAATAGCTATGCGCTCTTCCATAGCCATTTTGACCTTGCTTTCAAACCCCGAATAAACATGAACTATATACCACTTAAGAGCCACTGTCTTTATCTCCCCAATTCTATTCAGAAAACGTAGACGAAATAACTACACATCACAGCTTCAGACTGTCTTTGCCCCCCCTCAAGCTCACACGAGATCTCAAATTCATGCGCCTGTCAGGGGAAGTTATTTCGTTAATGTTCCTAAAGGACTACACGCATAAGACTTGACAGGCCAATATCAAACACACTTAAAAAAAGCGATATTATCATAACAAATATAATCACAAAAATTGTGGAACCTATGGTCTGCTTGCGTGTGGGCCAAGTTACCTTTTTAAGCTCAATTTTAACTTCTCTAAGAAACTGCAACGCTTTGTTCAGATAATTTTTTTTCTGCTCACTCAACGCAGACTTTGTTGTACTTGAAGATTTCTTCAGGGACGGAATTCGCCATTTTTTTGTATCTCTGACAGAATCAACGCTCAACGCCGTCTTCTTTCCAGCAACATCACTCTTTGCCCGAGATGATACCGTTTTGTCGACACTTTGCTTTTTCTTTTTCTTGCTATCCGAAGTTTTTTTTCTTAATAACCGTCCCATTATACTCCCGAAATGGTGAAAACCTGAGGAATGCCGACAAAATAACTTCCCCAGACAGGCACGCAGATCTGAAATCGAACAAATTCGACTTGAATCTATGATGCATAGTTGTGGAAATTATTTCGTTCACGTTCCCAGGCTTTACCTTCAAAATAATCTGGCAGGCCAGGAGGGATTCGAACCCCCAACACCCGGATTTGGAGTCCGACGCTCTACCGTTAGAGCTACTGGCCTGCAAAAACTGATGGCTGAAAGCCATGGACTTTTCAGACAATTTACTTCACATGAATAGAGGGATATCAGTCCGGCAAAATCAAAATCCGCAACCAATTATTTGGTCTCTTTGTGCGGAGTATGCTTTCTACAAAATCTGCAATATTTCCTGAATTCCAGCTTGTCTGGCGTTGTTCGTTTATTTTTTGTTGTCGTATAATTTCTTTTTTTGCATTCACTGCATGCAAGGGTAACAATTATTCTCACCAGCAGACTCCTTGGGCAATATCCATTGTCTTTTATCCGTTGTTATGCCGGACCACGATCGTTATTACTTTCTCTCTATTCTATAACTTCGCTTACCACTCCGGCGCCGACAGTCCTGCCGCCTTCCCTTATCGCAAACCTGACCTCTTTTTCCATTGCTATCGGAGTAATAAGTTCTGCTGAAATTGTTACATTATCTCCGGGCATT
>JAUWOS010000079.1 GCA_030611985.1 Desulfobacterales bacterium
GTTCAGGCGCTATTTAGATTTCATTCTCTGATGTCGAGTACGGGCCAACAGCTTTCTATGTTTATGCTTTCGCATTTTTTTTCTTCTCTTTTTAACAACACTACTCAACAGATCACCTCCAATCTATATTTTTTTTAAAAAAATAAGTAAATATCGGTATCTTTCGTTTACCAGTTTATACTTAGGGCTCGCATAATGTATTCCCACACAGAGCCTGGGAATGATAAAGCGTAAACTACTTTTCGATGTTTTTGAAGGATACCTGAACATTCATACATTATTTATAATTAGTTGTCAATTTCGAAACACTATTCTAATGGTTTTTATTTCCGGTTTTTATTTCGTATTTTTGCGATTAATTCTGGAATAGTTTTATGAAAAATCTGGAAAAATTCAATGTAGATCAGATTGAAATCGTAAATGACTCGGTTGCAATGGCTGAAGAACTCGCAAGTAACTCCTACAAGATGTCTGCGAGTCAGTGGCTTCACAGCAAATACGATGTCAAGACTTTGGTTGATCTTTGTCCTGAAGAAATAGTTTGTGGTCCTTTTGCACAAATCATCCGTTATAAGGGTCGGCAAAAAGATACATCACTTGGTTCTTCAACATATGATTTTTATAAAATATGCATTCAGGACCATTCCATCCTTTCAACACTGAAAAAATCACCCGATATAAAACTTTTTCCATTTACACTATATATTATGATTCACGAATTGATTCATATTGTCAGATTCAGTAAATTCCTTCAAAGCTTCGATGCTTTGCTTGAAGAAAAGATCGCGGAAGAAACACGTGTACATAAAAAAACTCATGAAATTCTTGATAAAGTTAAAATTACGGGTATAACAGATGTTCTGAAGTTCTATAATAAATGGCGTACACCTTTTGACGGATTACAAAATTAATGAATTCGCAAAAAGTCATAAGAAATCTGTCTGCGACTTCTTGACAACACGATAACACTTGCTATTTTAAGGAACATGGACGAAATAACTTTATCAAGCAGGTGCATAGATTTTGGTTGGATTTGTTGTAAGCGTTCACAGGCACTGCATATGCACGTTTTCAGGGCAACCAACATAGCAACACTATAGTTAATTACCCTGAAAACGCACATCTACAGCACCTGTAAAAGCTTACATGTTGGGAAACAGCCTTGTTTGCTACCAGTTCTCCTCGGGAACGGTTACGTGTTGTTTGGCTTTAAAATTGCAAAGGTGTTTGTCCACATTCCTGAGTCGTTTGGGAAACTGTGAACGCTTATATGTTGGGAAACAGCCTTATTTGCTACCAGTTCTCCCATGAACGGTTACGGGAAACTTTTATTTATAAAATAATTTTTACGGGAGGTTTTTAAAATGCCCATTTATGAGTATGAATGCACAGACTGCGGCGAAGTTGAAGAAATAATACAGAAGTTTTCCGATAAACCTTTCAATGAATGCAAACGTTGTTCAGGAAAGCTCCATAAGCTTGTTTCTCAGAGCAGTTTTCATCTGAAAGGAACAGGATGGTATGTAACTGATTATGCTGACAAATCTCAAAACCATTCTACTCCCCAGGAAAAGAGCGCTGAAACATCAACCACAAACACGAATAAATCAAAAAAAGTCCCTGAAGTTAAAAATGATAAAGTAAGCTAAGAGTTTGCTGAAGCATGGAAGCGAGAAATTAAACTTTTACCCAATTTTTTAAGTGAATGAAAAAGTTATAAAAAATTATAAAAAGTTATAACTCATTGATATCAAAAATATGTAAATTCTATTTTGTGCATTTTGCAACTACATTAATCTTTACAAATAGAAATGTGTGATTACTTTTGTTTGATAATGATGATTTTCGAAAGCCGGAAATCCTGAAAAAAGGTATGCAGCTTATTTTTCAAAAGGGAAGGTGGCGCCGGAATCCCGTTGGTTAAAGTTGCATACAATATCAGTTTTGATGGCAGCATGATTTTAAGTTGTAAAAAATTTTAATAACAATACGTTCAAAGAAATAAAGGAGAAGTTGAACAATGAAACTCAAACCATTGCAAGATCGAATTTTAGTACAACGTGTCGAAGAAAAGACAATGACCAGTGGAGGAATTATCATTCCCGATACAGCCAAGGAAAAACCGATAGAAGGAAAAGTTGTTGCTGTCGGTAATGGAAAGACTGGTGACGACGGAAAAAAGGTTGCTCTTGAAGTAAAGATAGGCGATCTGATCCTGTTTGGCAAGTATGGCGGAACAGAGATAGAAGTTGAAGGTGAAGAATATCTGATTATGCGCGAAGACGACGTTCTTGGCGTAATTGAATAAAAACCAAATAAAAAATAAATGGAGGATATATTCAGTATGGCTAAAATAATAAAATATAATATGAAAGCCCGTGAAGCTATGCTTAACGGTGTTAAAACACTTGCCGACGCGGTAGTTGTAACCCTTGGCCCTAAAGGAAGAAACGTTGTTATTGATAAATCATGGGGTTCCCCCACTGTTACAAAAGACGGTGTAACTGTAGCCAAGGAAATCGAACTGGAAGATAAGTTTGAAAATATGGGCGCTCAGATGGTGAAAGAAGTGGCCAGCAAGACAAGTGATATGGCTGGTGACGGCACAACCACAGCCACAGTGCTTGCAAGATCTATTTATGAAGAAGGGCAGAAGCTTGTTGCGGCCGGCAACAATCCAATGGCTATTAAACGCGGTATCAATCTATCCGTTGAAGCTGCCGTTAAAGAACTTCACAGAATCAGCAAACCGATTAAAGATCAACGGGAGATAGCCCAGATAGGTACTATCTCTGCAAACAATGACGAAACAATAGGCAACATCATTGCCGAAGCCATGAACAAAGTCGGAAAAGAAGGTGTGATCACCGTTGAAGAAGCCAAAGTAATGGAGACCTCGCTTGAAGTAGTAGAGGGTATGCAATTTGATCGTGGATACCTTTCTCCATATTTTGTAACTGATCCTGAAAAAATGGTTACCACATTAGAAGATCCATATATCCTGATCAACGAAAAAAAGGTCACCAGCATGAAAGACCTTCTTCCTGTGCTTGAGCAGATCGCCAAGATGAACAAGCCTCTTCTCATTATTGCCGAGGATGTGGAAGGCGAAGCTCTTGCCACTCTTGTCGTAAACAAGTTGAGAGGCACGCTGCAGGTTGCCGCTATTAAGGCTCCAGGTTTTGGCGACAGGAGAAAAGCCATGCTTGAGGATATAGCGATTCTGACCGGAGGTCAGGTTGTATCAGAGGACCTGGGGATAAAACTGGAAAATCTTACTCTTGACAACCTCGGAGGCGCTAAACGCGTTACTATTGACAAAGATAATACGACTATCGTAGATGGTGCCGGTACACGCAACGCACTTGAAGGTCGCGTAAAACAAATTCGTGCTCAGATCGAAGATACCACATCTGATTATGATCGTGAAAAACTTCAGGAACGTCTGGCAAAACTGATCGGCGGTGTAGCTGTTATTAATGTCGGCGCTGCAACTGAAACTGAGATGAAAGAAAAGAAAGCTCGCGTTGAAGATGCGTTAAACGCTACCCGCGCTGCTGTCGAGGAAGGTGTCGTGCCTGGCGGCGGTGTAGCTCTGGTTCGTTGTATAGATGCCATAGATAAGCTTGAGATCAAAGCTGACCGGAAGCTTGGCGCAAAGGTTGTTATGCGCGCCATCGAAGAGCCTCTCCGTCAGATTGTCAACAACGCCGGCAAAGAAGGTTCCGTTGTAATTGATAAAGTAAAGAAGGGTGAAGGCTCTTTTGGTTACAACGCAGAAACCAATGTATATGAAGACCTGATTAAAGCGGGCGTCATTGATCCTACAAAGGTGGTGCGTTTTGCGCTGCAAAATGCAGGAAGCGTCGCTTCTTTGATGCTTACCACTGAAGCCATGATCGCTGAAAAGCCTGAAAAGGCCGAGGGCGGCGCAGCAGGCGCTGGAGCTGGTATGCCTCCAGGCGGCATGGGTGGAATGGGCGGCGGAATGGGTGGCATGGGTGGAATGATGTAAATAAAGTTCTTCTCACGTATGACATAAAAGCCCTCATGTTTTTTCATGAGGGCTTTTTTTATCGACATTGAAAAGCTTGACAAATAATCAATATAAGATAATAACTGGTTTCAAGATGTTTTTCAAACGACAAACAGTGTTGCGTATAAAAGAGGCAAATATATATGTCGTTTCTTAAAAGAATACCCAAATTGATTACGTATCTATGCGCATTTACAGCAGTTATTATCTTTGCTTTCACTTCAAGTCCTTGCGCTAAAAAAAGCGAAAATATCAAACAGTATCGTCTATGCTCGTCTGCCGCTGCAAGTTTGTATACTGGCCAGGCCAACCAGCTTTGCAGGCAAGAGTGTTGCAAACAGGCAAGACGAGAAAGCCCGGGGCACGAACAGGCAGGTACGAGCGTCAGTAAAGAGGCTGTTGAATACGAAGCAGGTTTTTATTATACAATTCAAAAGGGAGACACTTTATGGGATCTTTCAAGGCAATTTTTTGATTCACCATGGTTCTGGCCTGATTTATGGCATGAAAACAGTCAGATATCTAATCCGCACTTGATTTATCCCGGCGAGTGCATACGTTTTTTTCGTCGAGAAGGAATTGAACGACTGATTAAGACGCTTACAGATCAAAAAGTTCTGCAAGCAAAAGAGTCTCAAAAACAGCCGCCATATTATCTCTATTCTGCTATTGAACGTGTCGGATTCATCAAAAAAGAGCCTGCGGTTCCCCATGGTTCCATCTTCAAAGTAAAAGACGATAAGGCATTGATCAGTAAGGGAGATATAGTTTACATCAGGCAAAAGGAAAGCAGACCATTTACTCCAGGCGACAAATATACTGTATATAGAACCCAGCCCATAAGGGATAATAAAACAAAAACTTATATCGGAATCCAGCACTACCTGACAGGTGTGGTTGAAATTACTAAAAAAGAATCCCACTTTGCTGTAGCTACGGTTGTTCAATCCTTTCGCAGTATTGAGATAAATGATTTTTTGATGCCGCACAAACAGAGGCTGCCAAAAATTACACTGATCGAAAACAAAAAAGGACTCAGTGGAAAAATAATTGTATCTGAAGAGCATGAAAGTATCATTGGAGATAATACCATAGTATTTATCAACAAGGGTAAAAAAGATGGTGTAAAGCCAGGGCAGTGGTATAGTATTTATTATGAAGATGTTCCCCCCACTCATGTTGATTTCGGCACACTGCTCGTCCTCCACGCAGAGCAGACCACATCAACAGTTCTCATAACCGGTTCAGAAAAAAGTATTTATCCTGGAACCAGGATTCATAGTTCAATTTCATATATCCACTGACTTTTAGAATGTGGACGATTTAACTTCCACAAGTAAGCGCCTGGAAGTTATTTAAAGTGTAAACTATATAAGGAACGTAGATGAAATAACTTCCACAACTATGCATCACAGCTTCAGGCCGCCTTGGTCCGATCTCAAATCCCAAAAGCATCAAAATAGCTCGCTATTCCTTCAACTTTTGTGATTCAAGATCGGATTTGAGATTGGGCAAATCCGACCCAAATCTGTGCGCCTATTTGCGTAAGTTAATTCATCCACGCTCCTAAGGATACCTGCATTATGAATCAATACAAAATACATCCAATTGTAATGGGAACAAAGGTTTTTGATAAAGGCATGATGACCTATCAACACGACTATGGAAAACCGTATACCATACCAATCTATTCCTGGTATCTGGAAGGAAACGACAAAAAGGTCCTCGTGGATACAGGAGAAATGCGGCCAATACAGTCTGAAGATAGAGAAAAATCTATTGGGGGAAAAATTTATACTTTTGAAGAAGGCCTCGCACGGTGGAACCTCTCTCCTGAAGATATCGACATCGTTATACACACTCACCTTCACAACGATCACTGCGAAAATGACTATAAATGTGTTAATGCCGCATTCTATGTTCATCAAAAAGAAATGGAACGGATACACAACCCTCATCCTCTAGATTTTCGTTATCTGGAGGATTATATCGAAGACGTAGAAGAAAACGGACAAATCATAACAATAACCGAAGACATGGAAATTCTTCCCGGAATCAATGTCATGCATACGCCTGTTCATACAGATGGGGGTTTAACAATAGCTGTGGACACTTTGGAAGGAAAAGCAATTATTACAGGGTTTTGCGTCATCATGGAAAATTTTTTTCCTCCAAAAAAAATAAAAGCAATGGAAATGGAGGTCATCCCGCCGGGAACCCATGTAAATGTTTATAAAGCTTACGATACCATGCTTAAAATAAAGAATATGGCCGATATATTATTACCGCTTCACGAATCTCAATTTGCCTCTGTTGATACAATTGGATAGAGATTTTGGGTTCACTCAAAACAACTCCACATTTTAATGCGCCAAATCCAACCCGCATAACTGCGTTGCTCGTCGGTTAAACAGCCTTGCTATTTGCCCTGAGAAAATGTTAAAGAGGTTCTCCGTCACTTTTTATCCAGACTCCGGTTCCAGCAAACCCAGTCATTTAAGTCTTCATCGGTAGCTGTAAACGAGACAGGTTTTGTGACCCTTCCATCAGGATATACAAATATTTGCTGCATGGAACTTACGATATATGTCCACTCTTCAATGGAAACAGGATGCGGTCCGGAAACAGGATGCGGTCCGGCCATTTTTGACGGTTTCATGACTTTTTCAGGCCGGACAACAGCGCTTGTCTTCGGAGAGTTGCCTGCAACTACTTCGCCCCGGTATACTTTAATCAGCACAGAGTTATCTTCTTCAACATTCAACCTGTAAACCGTGCCGCGCACACCGGCAATGGCCATTTTTGTTAAAACTGCAAAACGCCTTTTTCCTCCAAACAATTTTGACACATTAGCCCATGTTTTTCCAAGAACCATATTCACCTTTATGTTTCGTTCTTTTCTTTTTTTGTCAAAATCAATTGATTTCAGCTCAAAGGTTGTATGTTCGTCAAAACGGATAAAACTTTTATCCGGCAGTTTAAGCTCCATCCTTGATTTTTTGCCTATAGTTACACGATCACCCTCTGACAAAAAATCGCCTTTTGACAAGGATTGAACTTTTGTTATACCCTTTTTAAACAAGGTAGCTTTTCCATCAAGGATGGTAACTTCTGCCTTTCCTTCTTCAGTCTCAACCGAAAGAACTCTGTTTTCAGCTTGTGCAGGGCAAGACATCAGAATAAGAAAGACAGAAATTAATCCCGTAACCATATTTATTAACTTGACCACAATAAAGGTACTCCATATTTTTTTTTAAAACTGGGTTTTAAGTATGCGAATGCTTAAAAGAGCTTCGGCTCCTGAAACCGGACCCTTGGGATCAAACTCTCCTGTTGTAATATCTTTAGCCGTCATTATACCTCGGGTGGTACAGACCATTACTGCGTTAAAAAATGGCAGGTCGTTTCTCATATCGGGAAACACAGGTACGTTTATGATGCCTATAAACCTGGTAGCCAATTCATCGACTCCGGTAATTTTTATCAGTATATCCTCCATCATCATCGCATATTCTGCGCGGGTTATGGTTTTATACGGTTTATATGTATGGTCGGGAAATGGTTGAAGCCCTTTGATTCCAATTGCAATTACAGCATCAATATCAGCTTTCAGCACATGATCCTCAATGTCTGTAGCAGGAGGAACTTTTGTATACATACCTGTAACAAATTTCTTTTCAGGGCTTTTATATGAAACATCGAATTTCTTTTGCGTCTTTTTTGCAAAGAGTTCATTAATTTTTAATTCTTCAATAAAAAGAGCCGCAACATCTGCTCGTGTCATCTTTTCGACAAGAGCGATCTTTTTCCCGACTTTTGAACCTGGCATCGCTCTTTCAATTTTCTGGATAAGCGCATATTCCTTATCGGCTTCTTTAATGTATCCTTTGTCAAGTTCGAGTATCTTGACAAACTGGTTTGCAGCCTCACTGAATTTAAAGGATATTTTATAGGCTATACCCATATAAAAATACGGTTCAGGCAAGTCGGGGGATATAGCTGTAGATTTATTAAACTCTGTTTTTACTTTTTTCAGCCAATTTTTTTCCACCTTTTCTCCGCCCATAATATAAAGCCGCATATATCCTACATTGACTGCTATTTCCTGATTATTTCCTCTTGCATATTTTTCTGCATTTTTCATGTTCTCCAAACCAGATATAAAATCACTATTGTAGCCGGAAACAAGTCCGAGGCCGACATAGGCAGGTGAATGTTTTGGGTCCAGCTCTTTTGCCCTGTTAAACTCACGAAACGCAGCATCAATCTTACCTGATTTTAACAATTTTGTGCCATTTGTTACATGGTGTTCAGGAGTATCAAGTTTTGCTTTTGGCGCCATTGCTTTTGGGCCGCATGCAAACAAAAAAAGCACACAAACACATGTCATAACAAAAGGTATTTTTCTAAAAAACATGACTTTCTCCTTTGTAAAACTTATCAACTTATCAGCTATCAGCTATCAACTCGCCCGAAGGGCACTAGTCTACTACGATCATTACACGACACTTTTTCAAAAATGAAAGATGTTCGGAAGCGCTTCGAAGTCTGGAAGCATCTATATTACTGATAACTATATCGGAATTGCCGGGACCTTCGGTTTTTAGCCCTTTTACTGTTAAAGGATTATTTGTAACTCTTGGATTGTTTTGAGCCGCTGAAATCTCCTTGGCATATCCACTCATCCCCTGCTGCACTGCAAATTCACGACTGACAAAGGCCGATCCGTAAACTTCCTGTCCATTTTCATCCAGTATTTTTGGGGCCATGGCAGGTCTCACGCTAATGCCTTTTGCATCTACCACAAGCCCTGTAAAGAGGACATCTATCGCGGGTTTAGAAACCGGAAGAGAAAATTCAACAGGGGGAGATGGAGGCGTTTCCATTACTGGCTTTACAGGCATTACAGGCTTTATCGATTCTATATGCTTGATTTCCTTGGGAAGAAGAAGCTGAGCAAAACCGCCGTGCAGGCTCATTTGCATTGTAACTTCCACTGTTCCGTCTGACAGATATTCCTGTTTGACAACCTGAGCTCCTTTTACCATACCATCAACTCCAGACATAATTATATCGCTTTCAACAACATAGTCTTTGACTGTTGTAGCTGAATTGATTCTAACCCCTTTTGTAGCTTCAAGAAGGTTGCGCATAGCGTCCAGTCTTGCAGCCCTTAAAGCCATCGGACGCGCCTGAGGTTTGCCATAGTACTTTTCAGGAGGAACTCCGATTCCTTTGGCCTGAATAATTCCCCTGGTCCAGTTAATGCTTCCACTTGCCTTTTGTTCAACAAGTTCTTGCCACTGCTCGCAATATCCCGAAGCAGCAACAAAAAACAAAGCAATAAATGCTACAGATAGAATTGAATTTTTTTTCATAATACCTCCTTTGGATTGAAGATTGTCGATTGAAGATTGAAGGAATGAATCATAAAATAACAATCTTCAATCAATTTCAAATAATACTTTGCCGATTTGTTGCCTGGATTTATATTGAGCGGTTTAGTTTTGCATGTAAGCTTTTACAGGTGCTGTAGATGTGCGTTTTCTTAGACAATCAACTATAGATTTGCTATGTTGGTTGCCCTGAAAACGCGCATATGCAGCGTCTGTGAAAGCTTACGTTTTTTTAATCCAGCCCTACGTCCATACTTCAAACAAATCTATTTCTAACCCTTCAAGAGATTTGCTTTTAAGAATATCATTTCCAGTCAGATATTCCGGCTTGCCATATTTTGCTCCCTCAAGACGGTAGATCATGATATACTTTGCATCAGGATTAACAATCCAATATTCTTTGACGCCGTGCTTTTCATAAAGCAACAGCTTTTCGGTCTGATCTTTATAAGATGTAGAGGGTGACAATATCTCAACCGTAATATCGGGCGCTCCAAGACATCCTCGTTTATCAAGCTTATTCTGGTCACATATCACAACAATGTCCGGCTGCACAACGGTTTCTATCTTTTCATAGTTCTCATCTTCAGCTTCTGCAAGTCGCACATCAAAAGGAGCAAAATAAACTTCACATTCCCTGCCGGATAAAAAATTATATATTTTAGCGAAAATAATTGCGGATAATCTCTGATGTTCTCTCGCAGGCGCAGGAGACATATCATAGGCCACGCCTTCTATTAACTCCCATCTCTCATCATCAGGCCAGGCAAGATAATCCGCATAACTAAATTTTTCGTTTAATTCTTCATTTAACTTTTTAACTGATTGAGCCATTTTTCACCTCAAAGAAACATTTGAAGTATTAACTTTTTCCACACCCTCCCCTTCCCTCTTTGACCTTCCATCTTCCATTTTTGGTAAGCGTTCACAGGTACTGCATATGCACGTTTTCAGGGCAACCAACATAGCAACACTATAGTTGATTACCCTGAAAACGCACATCTACAGCACCTGTAAAAGCTTACATGTTGGGAAACAGCCTTGTTTGCTACCAGTTC
>JAUWOS010000085.1 GCA_030611985.1 Desulfobacterales bacterium
ACGCATAACGTAATAGGATGCTCTGCATATTTTGTTGCTTAATGCTTTGATAGCAACGATACCATTGGTTTTGGCTTTTTTGCGTTGATAAAAGCTTTGTGCCTTTGTGCAAAACCTTATAGCAAAGTTGGCTGCCTCCACATATGCCCAGGATCAGGGCAACCAACATAGCCCACATATATATATAAGTTGATTGCCCTGAAAACGTGCATATGTAGCACCTGTGAACGCTTACAGGTTGGGAAGAAGCCTTGTTCGCTATCAGTTCTCCCCCGTGAACGGTTACATTATTTTGTCCACGTTCCTAAGCACAAAGTTCGGATCAGGAAACAACAAACTCAAATCAGAGTATTTGTTTATTGTAGGGACTGCCCAGTTTTTAGATTTTTTCTTTTCAGGAATATATTTAGGCTACGATGTCAAAACAGAAGAACCGGAATGGAAAATCATTCCTTTTTGGTGGAATTTGACAGTCCGGTTAAGAGCGGGGATTAATTAATTTCTTAGCTTAATCTGTCCGATTTATAATTTATCCAAGCAAAAAAGTCATCTGCCGGTTTAAGCTAACTCATTTTTAAGCTAACTCATTAACACTGGCGGAGAGAGAGGGATTCGAACCCTCGGTGGAATTTTCACCCCACACTCGCTTAGCAGGCGAGCGCCTTCAGCCAGCTCGGCCATCTCTCCAAACCTGTAAATGGCGGAGGGGGTAGGATTTGAACCCACGGAGCTTTGACACCCTACGGTTTTCAAGACCGCCGCCTTAAGCCACTCGGCCACCCCTCCTTAGTCATTTCTTATTTCTATCATTTTATACGCTACAGGTCAATATTTTTATTTCATCCACATTAATGCGCTTCTGCCCAGTTCCTGCCACATTCAATATTCACCTTAAGCGGTACCTTGAGATCCCAGATTCCTTCCATGATCTCTTTTACAAGTTTTTTTACTGTGTCAAGTTCATCGGGAGGCGCTTCAAAAATAAGTTCATCGTGTACTGAAAGGAGCATTGCTGCGCTAAGACCTCTTTTGCTGAATGCGGAATCCACATTTATCATAGCCAGTTTTATAAGGTCCGCTGCTGTTCCCTGAATTGGAGTGTTAATTGCCGTACGTTCCGCAAATTCACGAATGTTTTTATTTGAACTGTTTATATCAGGCAGAAGGCGAATACGTCCAAGCAGGGTACTTGTTTTTTTTGTCTCTTTTGCATCTTCGATTGATTGATTTATAAATTGTTTGACGCCTTTATATCTTGCAAAATAGTTATTTATATAGGTTTTTGCCATCTTTCTGCTTATGCCGAGTTCTTTGGAAAGACCGTAAGGACTCATGCCGTATATGATTCCAAAATTTATTGTTTTGGCTTGCTGTCTCAGCTCGGAAGTAATAAAAGACGGAAAAACCTGAAACACCTCAGTTGCAGTGCGGGTATGAATATCTTCATCTTCTGTAAAAGCCTCTATAAGAATTTGATCGTCAGAATAATGGGCAAGAATGCGGAGTTCTATCTGGGAATAATCAGCTGAAACAAGAGACCATCCCTGTTTTGGAATAAATGCTCCGCGAATTTCTCTGCCTTCATCACTGCGAACAGGAATATTCTGAAGATTCGGGTCAGAGCTGCTAAGCCGGCCTGTGGCTGTAACCGTCTGATTATAAGAAGTATGAATACGTCCTGTTTCCGGATTAATAAGATTTATCAAAGCATCCGTATATGTTGATTTCAACTTGGCCAAGGTTCGATGCCTTAAAACAAAGGCGGGGAGTTCGTGTTGATCTGCAAGTTTTGTCAAAACATCAACATCCGTGGAATAGCCTGTCTTTTTTTTGGTTTTTTTCTGCACCGGCAGTTTTAGTTTTTCAAAAAGTATTTGCCCTAACTGCTGTGATGACCTTATATTGAACTCTTCTCCTGCAATTGAATATATTCTGTCTTCAAGTGTTTCAAGCTGATGTTCAAACGATTTTGAAAGAATCCGAAGTTTTTCCCTGTTTATACATATTCCGGTCATCTCCATTTTCATCAAAACAGGTATAAGCGGCATCTCCACTTTTTCTAAAAGTTCCACAAGACCTGCCTTTTCAAGCAGAGGTGTCAGAATATTGTAAGCCATAAGAGTAATATCGGCATCTTCGCACGCATAAGGCACAGCCTTTTCCAAAGGAACTTCGGCAAAACCCGAAGATTTGTTGTCTGTGACTTCCTTGTATGTAATTGTTTTGTGATCAAGAAAATCAAGAGCAATCTGGTCCAGGTTGTGCGCTCGCTTTGAAGGATTAAGCAGATAAGATGCCAGCATGGTATCAAACTTTACTCCGGCAAGGTTTATTCCATAATGCGCAAGAACAATTAGATCGTATTTTATATTCTGACCGACTTTCTTGATGTTGGAATTTTCAAGCACAGGTTTAAGCAAATTTAAAACATCTGCAAGATCAAGCTGATCAGAAACACCAGGATAATCATGTACGCAGGGGATGTAAAATGCCTCATCAGGTTTTGTTGAAAACGACAATCCCACAAGCCTTGCATTCATCGGATTTTTAGAGGTAGTCTCCGTATCAACGGCAAACAATTTTGTTGATTCAAGAAGTGTAATCAGATCAGAAAGCGTATCAACATCCTGAATTGATCGGTATTTCTTTTTGGAAAGATCTGTTTTTTTCGGGAAAGCCTGCTGCAATTGCCTGAATTCAAGTTCTTTAAACAGCCCGGAAAGCCTTGTATTATCAGGAGACTTAAACTTAAAATCTTCAGGCTCAAAAGATAAAGGAGCGTCAATATCTATCGTGACAAGCTTTCTGCTCAACAATGCCTGTTCTTTGTATCTGACAAGATTTTCGTGCTGTTTTTTCTTTGTAATTGTGTCGACCTGTTCGTATAAGCACTTCATGCTCCCAAATGTTTTTATCAGCGAAAGAGCTGTCTTCTGTCCAATACCCGGCACACCCGGGATGTTATCTGCCGTATCACCGGAAAGACCCATGACATCAATCATTTGATGCGGTTCAACTTCAAAGTCTTTTCTTATGACTTCGATATCTATTGTCTTTTCTTTCATGGGATCCCAGATAGCGCTTTTTTCCGTTACAAGCTGCATGAAATCCTTATCTCCCGTAACCATAACTACAAAAAATCCGGCTTCTTCAGCCATGCGCGCAAGCGTGCCTATAAGATCATCAGCCTCAAAACCGGGCATTTCAATAATCTGTAAATTGAATGCAGATGCTATATCCTTTATATATGGAATCTGAATCGACAGATCTTCAGGCATGGGTGGACGATTAGCCTTGTATTCCTTAAACATTTTATGTCTGAAGGTAGGTCCTTTTGAGTCAAAAAACATTGCAATATATTCCGGCGTCTGATCTTCAATGAGTTTTAAAAGGATCTTTGTAAAGCCGAAAGCAGCATTTGTGGGCAGACCCTTTGAATTGGAAAGCCCGCGGATTGCATGATAAGCGCGATGAATATATGCGCTTCCATCTATTAAATATAAGGTCTTTTTTTTATTCATGGCTTATAAAAATTCTGGTTAGAAACGTGGACGACGTATAAATCAGAAAAATTCTCCTTTAATTTTTGATGATTTCTGCATCATGAAGAAATGATACAACATCCTGCCAAAATATCTCCCATGCCGGTGGACAATCATTGTGTCCGCTTTCGCAGGTGAACATTTTACCTTGCCGTGCTGCCCTGTAAAGAGCAACCCCATGCGCATAGGGAATTATTTTGTCGTTCTTTCCGTGGATTACCAAAACCGGCTCCGGGTAAGATGAAACAACTGCGAGATTGTCGAATGGATCTCGAACAAGAAAGTCCGGAACAAGATATGTTGACACAAATGATCCTGTGTTGACAAATGCAGACATAAGGATAAGCGCTGCTGAAGGCCGCTTTTCTGCAAGAGCGCAGACAGCCCCGCTGCCGATAGAACGTCCGAATAAAACAATCCTGGAGGGGTCGACATCTTTTCTCGCAACAAGAAGATCGTAAGCTGCAACAAATGCTTCGGTAATGCTCTGCTGGGAAGGAGTTCCTTCGGACCGACCATAACCGGGATACTCAACAAGCAATACCCCTATTCCGAGATGAGCAAGATTTCTGAATTTTTCAGGCCAAAAATCAATTAATTCCGCATTTCCATGCGCAAAAATAATTGCTGGAGCAGGCACTGAAACCTGGTCAGGCGGCAGAAACCATGTTTCAACCTTTCCGTAACTTGTATTTATCCAGATTTTCTCTAAGCCGGGGATATCTTCTTTTAATCCTGAAGTTGTTTTGATTTGATAACGAGGAAACATAATCTGTCGTTGCTTCAGGAAAAGAAAACAACAGTAAACAAGATATAGAAAGAGGGTACACAGGGCAATTTTAAGCAATGTATTTACGTAAGCGTTCACGGATTCACAGATTAAAAGGTTCGGGGTAAAAGGCTAAAAGGTTTAATCGGTCAAATTAGATTAAACCAATTATATACTCGAATAAACCGATTGACAATGGATTTTTTATAATATATTTTTTTGAGTTATAACTACAAGTTACATTAGGAACATAGAGGGGTGAAGAATAAATAAGAACAGAAGATCGACCTGACAGATTTGTGGATAGATGAGATTTCCCAATTTATTCTTTTTTCTGACTATCCGACTGCTTATCAACCGATACTCCTACACGGAAGGATGACAGTCTGGATCGAATGATCTGCTGGCTTCAGCAAAAAAAAAGGGGGGTGGCATGAAGAATCTGCAAATTATTGTTGATAATGAAAGAGTTATTGCGCCAATTCTTAAAAAACAATTGAGACGACATTTTATTGTTCATGAAGTAAAAAATAATGCCAGAATAAGCACATTATTACAGGAAAATACAATTAATCTTGTTGTTGTCGGCTCAATCGGGAGGCAAATGAGGGATGGGCTGGACCGGGTGAAAAAAATCCGGCAAGAGAACAAGTCTGTCCCGGTTGTGCTGCTCAGTAAATTCAGTAGTGAAGATCGGATTATTGCCGCCTTGCGCGCCGGTATTAGCGATTGCATTAAATCACCTTTCAAATATAAAGAGCCTGAAGCTGAGTATCGACCGAACTACCTCAAATTTTTCGAGCTGTGCGGTTAGGTAATTTCCAAGTCCTTCCGAATGCACTAATCTTTATCGACAGATTCCTGTAGTGGCGGGTTTATCCAGCCCAAGCAATTTTGGCAAGTTGCATAAAGCTGCTACTACGACAGATCCTTCATAGCAATCAACTTACTGACAAAACACAGTAAATGCTACCCGCACAGCTCGGAAAGTTTCGATCAAAACAATCTGGTATTATTAGACATCTCAAATGAGTGTAACCAAAATGAAACATTGGCGTTGGATACTGACCAGATGACAGGTGTTGAAAAAAACTCAAGACCTAATCTTTTCCTATCTCCTATCTCCTATCTCCTGAATAAACGTTCTATTTTGGTTACACTCATCTCAAATTAGCTTGATGTATATACCCCTCATAACCCCAACACAAGAAAGCAGTAGAAAGGGGAATGCAGTTAAAAAAGCGGGGACTTCTTGGTGAATAAGTTAACAAAGTTACCAGCGTTCCCCCATGCGCTATTCCCGTGGTAACGTTCCCCTCCTCCTCCTCTCTATGTCTTTAAAGCGTGAAGAATGAAGGCCCGACCCCTATGTTTTTCTGACCCCAATGACCAGCGCAGAGGTTATCAATTTATCAAGGAGCGTCCCTAAACTCTGATTGTTACTTTAGGCAGTTTTGTATCTATGTACTTCGTTTTTAAGGTTATCTTCTAATAGGTCTTCCGCTTTCTCTAATTCATACCGACTCTGGAGGTTCATCCAAAAGTGAGGGGTCATGTTGAAGAAAACTCCAAGGCGTAAGGCTGTATCAGCTGTAATTGATCTTTTTTGGTGAACAATTTCATTAATTCTTATAGGTGGAACAGAAGTGTCCTTTGCCAAGCGATATTGGGTTATTCCCATTGGCTCCAGAAATTCCTCTAATAGTATCTTGCCAGGATGAATAGGAGGTAATTTTTGAGTTTTCATTTTTGTGTACCTCTTGTTTAATTAATATTCCTGCCCGTATCTAAAGATTGAGTTAACAGGCCAACCATGGTTATGACAACCAGCTTTAAGCATTTAATTTCCTCATTGTTTCTTAATGGTAATCAACTATTTCGACATTAAATGTGTCTCCGTTTTTCCATTCAAAACAGATACGCCATTGCCCATTAATACGAATGCTATGTTGCCCTTTACGATCATCTTTTAATTCCTCAAGCCTATTGCCTGGAGGAATCCTTAAATCATTTATAGCTGTTGCGGAATCTAAAATAATCAATTTTTGCCGTGCATTTGCTTGGATGTTTGTAGGTAGTTTTTTGGAAAATCGTCTACCAAATATCTTTTTTGTTTCTTTGCACCGAAATGATTTAATCATGCAATAAACAATAACACTATTCGGTAATAATGCAAAGCGTTAATATGCTCGAAGAGGTGTTTTTTATGCCTTTTAGCTTTTGAGAGGAGAAATATAATTATTTAATGATATTATTTTCAGTAAGGCTAATCGCGGTGCTGACCGGCACCGTGGGCCGTGCAAGCAAACGCAGTTTGATTGTGCGGTTCACGGTGTCCGGTCGAGCACCTTGTTGCGGCGCGTAGCGGCGGGGCACGGTGCTCGACGTAGTCAGCACCGCGATTCACGGCGGCGAAGCCGCCGTGAACGCCGCTAATCAGCCGCGCAGCTTTTTGCGTCGGCTGCATTAGCCTTGTTATAGCGCGTTTTCTTCATATTAGACTTCCATGATGCTTTCCTAAAATCTACAGCCAAACAGTCCCCCATCTTCTGTGGCATCGGTTAAACTTACTGGCAAAACATAATCATTCAGATCAAACCCTTCGATTGTTTCCTTGAAAGCATCATCCTCATTTATTGTAACAATATACTGAAAACCTAATTTCTTGGCGGTTTGGGCACCATTTTTTAATGCGCTTATAATTTGTCGCCCATCTACCCCATCAAACAAATGGCTATCATGAATTAAAAATTTTGGTCCAATATTTTTTTTATAACAGAGTTGCATTAACATCATATCAAAGCAAAATATCTGCATATTCTTAATGCCCTTACTTCGCTCCCCCTGCATAGGAAATTCAAAAACTGGTCCATTGTTTGATGGTTCAATAGTCATACTACCAGCAGATTCATATAATGATTTTGATATCCCTTCAAAGGCTAAAATTGCCTCTGACAAGGCTGTTTCTTGCTCTGAGAAGTTTCTACGCAAACGCAAGACAAGATTGTTGCGCTCAATATCCAACTCATTCTTTGTGCCTTCAATCTGTTCTGCTAATTCAAACCGCTTAGCTAAAGACTCAACTTCTGCCTCAAGACGGCCTTGTTCACCCTGCAAACTGGAAAACTGTTCTAAAGCTCCATGGCTTTCTAAAATAGCCATGATTTCGGCACGGCGTTTATCCAATTTGCCTTTTTCTTGTTCTCGATTGTTTATTCTATTTTTTGCAGACTGGAATTCACTATCCAGGTAGTCATGGCGGTTTCTTACAACAGATTCATGGAAGCTACGAACTTCATCATATTTTCTCAATGCAACATTTGGTAAAACCACACCAGCTTCAGCATAAATGTCTTTCAATATACCAAGTTCTGGTGGTTTCTCAGTATTTAGACTGTTCTCCAAGTCTCGAATCACTGCACTGTCGATTATGTTGTCATTAGAAAGTTGATTTAAAGACCTGGTTATTTGATTAGCTTCCAGCTCCAACTCTCGATATTTAGGAAGAACCTTAAATGATTTAACCTGATCTATAATTTCAGTTAAGCGGAATTTTGCTACTGTCAACTGCGTACGAAGTTCAGCAGATTTTCCAATTAGATTACCAAAAGCGTCAGCATTTGCCGCTTTTTTCAGTTCTTTAAGCGTTTTTTCGCGATCCCTAACCTTTTGCCAATCACTAGCTATTGTCCAATCCAGCCCCATCAGATACATTAGAGCAACCTGATAATCTCCTGCCTGTTGCATTTCTGCCTGTTTTTCAGGTTTTCTAAATGCATTGCTGTGTTCCCTGCGAACGAAGTAGGAAAACAATGACCTGAAAGTTGGCTTTCGCCCTTCGTAATCAGATAATACATCCAAGGCAAACATGTTTTCACCTAACCATTTAAGCCACTCCGTATTTGTATTGGTTTTATTTGTAGCCACTTTTGATGGCTGTTTACCCTTCCTGCTAACCTCAAACTCTTCACCTTGAAGATCAAAATCAAGCCTAAAAAATTCATTAATAAGGGTTTGGGTTCTAAACAAAGATTTTTTATCAGCTTCTGCTCCAAATAAAAAATGAATAATCTCAATAAGACTGCTTTTACCCGCTCGATTTCGTGTTTGCCTGTCTGTAGCGCCACTCTCTTTTTTGGCGATCAGTACATTTAAACAATCATGAAACTCTATCTCTTTGAAAGACGATAAGCTACTGGAAATTTTTTTAATCATTAGCTTTGCACGGAAAGAATTCCGTCCTCCATTTCAATAGCGTTCATGGAATAGAGCAAATCCAGAGTCAGGATAAAACTATTGTAGCCAATAGTTGGCATGGCGGTTTTGCAACTTGTTTTTGACAGCTCTTCCCATATTGCCGAAACAGTTTTTGGCATTTGTAATTGCTGTAAGATTTTTGCCCCTACCGAAAGCAATGCCCTATCTTGTGATAAATGCTTAGAAGGTAATATCATCACTTTCCCCCTCTTGGTTCTTCAAAAATATCACACCGTTCAAAATAATAGGCAAGTACAGTTAAAACTGCTAATTCATGTTCTGGTGTTCCCCTTTGCTCGCCACCAACCCATGTTTGCAGTTCACTAAATATTGTATTGGGTGCATGTTGTTGGTCTCTTAATAATTCGTATCGTTTTCTGAATGAAGTAGCTATTTTTTCACCAAATTCAAGGTCATGCCACTTATCAAAAAACTGTCGTACTAAATTAGCTTTGCTCATCCCCTCTTTTATTAAAATTGTCACGCTTTCAGAAAGAGCGTTTGCCTCTATTTTTCCTTGAGGAACATCTTTTACCTCTAAATCTAAAGAAACTGATTGGATTGCCAAACTCTCAAGAACTGGCTGTAAATCACTAAAGCCCAGCCTCATCTTGGTTTCAGCAGTTGGGGCAAGACCTAACCATGTCTGTTTGTCTTCCAACGAGATTTTGCGAAAAACTGTGCGTAATTCTTCAAGCCCCCAGGACTCTATATTGACACCTTGGTTTGCTTGTTGAAAATCAAGTAATACCCTCTGCGCATGGGGCGGCAAACCGTCATCCGCATTATGCACAAAAGTCCATTTATTAAAGTTGGCCCCCCAATGTTCTTTTGCCCCTTCAAAATCTTCAGTGATTTTTTTGATGGCTACGGCTTCTTTCATTTCATTGGGTGCATAGACTTGAAACAGTCGTTGTTCTGATTTCAAGAAGCCATCATTTTTTCGATCGCCCCTATTACCCCACGGTCGACAAGCCATAAAATCAGTTTTATAAGCAAGCCCCATCAGTTTTTCGAAAAACTCCTGAAAAGTATTGCCTTTTGATTTGCGAAATAGATTTTCAAACCGCTGTTCATAGTAGGCCTGTTGTAAATCCATATTATTCCTCACCCCAGACTTTGATTCTGACTAATGCTTCTTTTTCTGCCATTAATTTTCTTTGCCTTCTACAGCTTGGCTCGGTGGTTGCTGAGCACTATAATCGCGGTGCTGACCGGCGCCGTGGGCCGTGCAAGCAAACGCAGTTTGATTGTGCGGTTCACGGGGTCGGGTCAAGCACCTTGTTCAGGCGCGTAGCGACGGAATAAGGTGCTTGACGTAGTCAGCACCGCGAT
>JAUWOS010000129.1 GCA_030611985.1 Desulfobacterales bacterium
ATGAGGAAATAGATATTCTTATTGCCTCAGACTGTATCTCCGAAGGACAGAACCTGCAAGATTGTGACTACCTTGTCAATTATGATATACACTGGAATCCGGTAAAGATAATACAGAGATTTGGACGAATTGACAGGCTTGGAAGTAAAAATGCTAAAATTCAGCTTGTAAACTTCTGGCCGACCGATGATTTAAATAATTATATCAATCTTAAAGACAGAGTTGAAGCAAGAATGGCGCTTGTTGATATTGCGGCAACAGGAGAAGAAAATCTTCTTGAAACAGACCAGATCCAGGGTTTGATAGAAGATGATCTGAAATTCAGAAACAGGCAGTTGAAAAGACTTCAAAAAGAGGTTCTGGATTTAGAAGAATTAGATGAGAACATTTCTTTGAGTGAATTTACTCTTGATGATTTCAGAATAGAACTGACCAATTATATGGATAAAAACAGGCAGAAACTTGAAGATGCTCCATTTGGCCTTTATGCAGTAGCCCCCTCCCCTTCCGGCAAATTTTGTAATACATCTGATTTCTCGAACATAAGCGATAATGCAAAAGAGATCATTAAGCCCGGCGTTATCTATTGTCTGAGGCAAAAAGGAAATACCGATGGAAATGAAGCCGTGAATCAGTTGTCTCCATATTTTCTGGTTTATGTACGAGATGACGGCACAGTTCGTTTTAATTATACTCATCCTAAACAGATACTTGAGATTTTCAGGCTGTTGAGCAGCGGAGTTAATAAACCTTATGAAGAATTATGCGATATTTTCAACAATGAAACAGATAACGGATCGCAAATGAATAAGTATAATCAACTGTTAAAAATCGCTATCCGTGAAATAAATTCCGTATTTAAAAAGAGAGCAAATATCAAATTGACCCGCGACAGAGGGGCTTTGCTTATTCCAAAAAGAAAACAGGCAAACAAAACTGATCATTTTGAACTGATAACATGGCTGGTAATCAAGTAGGGCGGAAATATGGAGAGGGAGTTATAAACTGTAATATCAATAGGTTAGTTTGCTCTCACCATTGAGGAGAGGGTCATGGTGAGGGGAAATATCAAGAAAATGTGAAATTATTTATCTGAAAATCTATAATTGACACAAACAAAGCACTGTATTACACTTTGCATTACGGAGGTGCGAAGATGATTACGCTGAGATTAGATCCGAAATTAGAACATAGCATACAAAATACCGCCAGGATTCTTGGTGTTACAAAGTCAGAATTAATTCGTAAAAGCATATCGGATTATCTTGTCAAATTATCAAAACCAAGCCCTTGGGAACTTGGGGAAAATTTATTTGGTAAATATTCAAGCGGGCTTAGTAATTTGTCGACAGACAGAAAATCACTCTTAAAAACGAAAATTAGAGCGAAAAGAAAATGAAGAAAATTCTTATAGATTCAGGTCCGCTCATTGCTCTATTTGATGCATCCGACAAGCATCACGACAGCGCTATTGAATTCATTAAAAAAAACAAAACACCATTAATTACCACAATAGCATCAATCACGGAAACGTTGCATTTATTGGATTTTAACCGAAATGCTCAAATAGATTTTTTGGAATGGATAAGCAAAGGGGCAGTGGAAATTCATAATATTGAAAGTGCAGATTTTAGCAGAATAAAAGAACTGACTGCAAAATATCGTGACTTGCCTATGGACTTTGCGGATTCTTGTCTTGTGCTTTTAGCTGAAAAACTGGGCATTTATATGATAGCAACAATTGATAGAGATTTCACAATTTACAGGATCAAAGGAAAAAAGAAATTCAAGATTGTACTTTCCTGAAACAGCCATTTATCAGAAATTTGAAAACTCATTATAAGATTTCAAAGTGTCCCGACTAAATTGGCAACCCTGATCAAATAGTGCAAAATATGAAACTTAAGCGCCAAATAGAAAGTAAAATAAACGATTTTAAGAATGCCAATTTATTTGAAGCAGGGATAAATCTGTTTAAAACTCTTGGCTACAATACGCAGAGGCAAAGCAGGCTTGATAACCGCACTTTTGAAGGCTTTTGCAATGATTTTATAGACAGGAACGACAATATCCCGGATCTTGAAAAATTTAAGCAAAAAGCCCTGACTTCGGACTGGCAAAGCATTGAGATGCTATTTCAGCTTACAGAATCCGAAATGAGCAGCCAGGGCACTTTGTTTAGCGGTGGCAAGGTTGATAACACCATTATAGAAGCATACCTTTTCTTTGCAATTGAACTGAAAGAAACGGATTACAGCCGGACAAAGCTTGCCGATATCACCAGATATCTAAACCGGGTGTTCCTCATGCCTGTAATGGTTCTTTTTAAGTATGGCGGGTATTTAACGCTTTCCGTTATCAAGAGAAGACTCCACAAAAGAGATGAAAGCCGCGATGTTCTGAAAAAAGTAACCCTTATCAAAGATATAAAAATCGAAGACCCGCATCGGGCGCATACTGAGATACTTTTTGATTTAAGTCTGGAGGAACTAAGAAAAAAACATGCTGTCACAAATTTTGTAGAGCTTGATAAGGCGTGGCGGAAGACGCTGGATAGCTCCGAGCTTAATAAAAAATTCTACAAAGAGCTGGCGAACTGGTATTATTGGACAGTGCAACATGTAGAGTTTCCGGCAGATGCAGAAAAAAATACAGAGATAAGAAATGCCTCAAGTGTAATAAGACTTCTTACCAGACTGATTTTTGTCTGGTTTATCAAAGAAAAAGATCTTGTTACAGGCGAACTTTTTGACAAGTCAAAACTTGATGACATATTGAATTATAAGGATAAAAACGAAAGCTCGTTTTACAAGGCGATACTTCAGAATCTCTTTTTTGCTACACTCAGCACTGAAAAAAAAGACAGGAAGTTTAGAGATAAGAACATTTTTCAAGGCAAAAACAAAGACTATAAAAATCAGTATGTTTACAGATATGAACCGTTAGTAAAAAATGTGAGCGAGTGGAAAAAACTGTTTGAGAATATTCCCTTTTTAAATGGCGGTCTGTTTGAGTGTCTGGACAACAAAGAAAAGAAAATACGCATTGATGGTTTTTCCGATAGAGACGATAATGTTTTGAAAGTTCAGGATTATCTGTTTTTTGCTGAGGAAAGAGATATTGATTTAAATGAAATTTATGGCACGAAAAACAAAAAATACAAGGTAAAAGGGCTTATAAATCTCCTCAAATAAGTATAAATTCACAATCGCAGAAAATACACCGATAGAAGAAGAGATTGCGCTTGATCCCGAACTCTTGGGGAAAGTCTTTGAAAACCTGCTTGCTTCATACAACCCCGCAACCAAAACCACAGCAAGAAAACAGACAGGCTCATTTTATACCCCAAGGGAGATAGTCGATTATATGGTGGATGAAAGCCTGAAGGCCTCTTTGCCAAATCTTGTGTCAAAAAAGATTGATGGGGTAAGCGAAGAGGATATCCAGACAGGTTTGGAAATACTTTTTGCATATACAGAAAAAGAACACGCCTTTACTGAAACGGAAGTTTCAAAGATCATTGAGGCTGTCTCCGAACTTAAAATTATCGACCCTGCCTGCGGTTCAGGGGCATTCCCTATGGGGATACTCCATAAGCTTGTCTTTATTTTAAGCAAGCTTGATAAGCATAATGAAAGATGGAAAGAGCTGCAAAAGCAGAGAGCCTTGAAAGAGACCGAAACTGCCTATAATCTTGGCAATAAAGATGATAGGCATCAAAGACTTGCAGAAATTGAGAAAGCATTTGATTTTAATACCTCCGATTACGGCAGGAAGCTGTTCCTGATAGAAAATTCTATCTATGGCGTGGATATACAGCCGATTGCCGTGCAGATTGCAAAGCTCAGGTTTTTCATCTCTTTAATTGTTGATCAGGATGTTGATAAAACAAAAGAGAATCTTGGCATTCTTCCCCTGCCAAACCTGGAAACCAAATTCGTTGCGGCAAACACGCTTATTGGGGTTGATAAGCCGCAGAAGTGGGACCAATTTAAGCTGTTTGATCGTCATGAGCTTGAAAAATACCAGAATAAACTGAAAGATATAAGGCATAAACACTTTAACGCCAGAACTCCGAAAACCAAGCGAAAATACAGATCAAAAGACAAAGAGTTGCGAGGTAAAATTTCAGAACTTCTTAAAGCAAGCTTCTGTGATAAAACAACAGCAAAACAACTCGCAGACTGGGATCCATACGACCAGAATCAATTCGCAGATTTTTTTGATATGGAGTGGATGTTCGGGATAAAGGATGGGTTTGATATTGCAATTGGGAATCCGCCGTATGTGCAGATACAAAAATTCAGCGGTAAGCAGGAGCAGAAAGATTGGGGGAGCCAAAAATACAAAACCTATACACGAACAGGCGATATATATTGCCTGTTTTATGAAAAAGGGAATATGCTTTTAAGAAATAAAGGCGTATTAACCTTTATCACATCAAATAAATGGATGAGAGCAAGCTACGGGAAACTCACAAGGAAGTATTTTGCTGAAAAAACCAATCCTTTGCAAATTGTGGATTTTGGCGGGTATAAGGTATTTGAAAGTGCTACAGTTGACACCAATATTTTAATATTTGAAAAAGCTAAAAACAAAAAAAGCACGACTGCATGTAAAATAAAGAACGACTTTGTAAGCGATACGAATATTTCTGAATATGTAAATAACAATAGCGTTACGTTAAATAGGTTATCAGAAGAGAGCTGGATAATAGCGAGCAATGAAGAGCAAAGGATAAAAGATAAAGTTGAAAAAATCGGCATACCTCTCAAAGATTGGGATATATCAATATATCGTGGGATATTAACTGGCTACAACGAAGCCTTTATTATTGACGGGGCAAAAAAAGATGAGCTTATTGCAGCAGACCCTAAAAATGCGGAGATTATTAAACCTGTTTTGCGGGGCAGAGATATAAGGCTGAGTTTGCGGATTTGTGGCTGATAAATACGCATAATGGTTACTTTGATAAAAAGTCAGGTAAAAAAGTACCTCCGATTAACATTACCGATTATCCGGTAATAAAAGAACGTTTAGATAAATATTGGAAGAAAATTGAAAAAAGGCAGGATAAAGGTGTTACGCCTTATAATCTGAGAAATTGCGCTTATCTGGGAGAATTTGAAAAAGAGAAGATTGTATATCCTGATATTGCTGAAAAGCTGACTTTTATTTTAGATAATAAAAATATGTTTATGAATAATACCTGCTACTTTTTAAATTTTACAAACAGAAATCGTTCTGTTTTACCTATGATTAGTTCAAGACTAATTAATTGGTATTTTAAATTTATATCAGCACAATTGGGAGAAAAAGGGGTTAGACACTTTAACATCTACATCGAACAACTTCCTATTCCCAGAATTTCCCATCAATCTCAACTCCCCTTTATCACTTTAACCAACATCATCATTACCAAAAAAGAAAAAGGCAAAGACACAACAACTGAAGAAAATAAAATAGATATAATGGTCTATAAGCTCTATGGGCTGACCTATGACGAAGTAAAGATCATCGACCCTGGAATAGAAAAAATAATTTCAAAAGAGAAATACAATGCAAAAAAATTGAGGAAGTCACCAAAAAGAAAACCAAGGGTTAAGCTGTTTATTGGATAACAATTATGATTGATAATGATATTGAAAAGGCAAGGTTCTATGAAACTGGACAGTTGCCTCTTTTCCCTGTTAAGCCCATAGAAATATGCAACAGTATCGGATTAAACTGGTTGGTAGCTAAAAAGCTTTATAAAGATGGTTTGTTAAGCTTCAATCCATCAGAGATTGATCGATTGGATTATGCTCAAGAATCAGAACTGGTTTTTCTTGGTCGTTTAGTTGTTGCTGGTTGTGACAAAGTGATGCTTGAGCGGCTTTTAAAAAGTCTTAAAAAGCCGTATCAATACAAATCTGATGAAGTCTATTATGATTGGAGTTTGCAAAAATGGCGTAGGATGCCTCATTTGCAAAAAAATATAAGAGAAAAAATAGCCGAAGAATGGCTTGAAGGTCTGGATAAGGGGCAGTTTCTATATGATTGGATCAATGAAATAGAACCAAAAGATGTATTTAACAACTGGATTTATCCCTACTTAATGAAGGTGATATTAAACAATTAGTTGAAATCGAAAAAGCATGCACTTGCGCAATATCTCGTCTTCAAGATGAGTAAATTGCCAGCAAGAGAAAATATTGGTCAAATCTTGGACAGTGAATAATGGTTGACACCACCTGTTAGGAGAAATTTGGGGTCGGGAGATTTGACACTATTTTCTCCTATTTTTCTCTTATAACAAAAAATGAGTTCGATAGGTTATTACATTTTTCCAATATGTAACATTAAGACTAAATTAAAAATAAAGAAAAAGGCCTGATGCAAAAGTTGCTGACCTGGGAAGTAAGAATGAAAATGTGAGGTTGGTATGAATACAATTATAAATATTTACTGTGATGAAAGTTGCCATCTGCCCAATGATGGCCAGAAGGCCATGGTTCTCGGTGCGCTCTGGTGTTTCAGACTTAAAGCTGGGAAGCACAACGAGTCCATTGCCGAGCTGAAGGCGAAACATAACCTTTCCCCGTTTTTTGAGATCAAGTGGACAAAGGTTTCTCCTGGAAAAGTGGATTTTTACAGGGACCTGCTCAACTATTTTTTTGACAGCAGGACCATGGGATTCCGTGGATGGGTTGTTCCAGACAAATCAATATTATCCCAAGAGGCTTATAACCAAACCCATGATGAATGGTACTACAAGATGTATTTCTATCTTTTGCGGAATTTGATCGCTACAAACAGGAAATACCATATCTATCTTGATATCAAGGATACGCGCAGCAGGATGAAACTGCGCAAGTTGAAGGAAGTGCTGAGCAATGCGAATTATGATTTTTCCAGGAAAATCATTGAACGAATTCAGCATATTCATTCACATGATATTGGGCTTATGCAATTGGCGGACATCCTTATCGGCGCTGTTTCCTATCATGCGCGTGGTCTTTCGAGTAGCGCGGCCAAGAATGAAATAGTTCAGATTGTCAAGGATAAATCGGGGTTAAGTCTT
>JAUWOS010000087.1 GCA_030611985.1 Desulfobacterales bacterium
AACAGGTAAGCGCTTACAGTTTGATGAATTTTCCCATGACGGCTTGCGGATGTTTTGAGTGTGTGGCAACAATTTTTCCCTTGTGTAATGGTATTATGATAGTAAACAGGGACTTTATGGGAATGACGCCATGCGGTATGAAATTTACTACTCTGGCTGGAATGGTGGGTGGTGGAAGCCAGACGCCCGGTTTTCTCGGTGTAAGCAAGCATTATATCGGCAGCAGGAAATTTCTCAAAGCCGAAGAAGGCTTGAAGCGTGTGGTGTGGCTTCCAAAGATGTTAAAAGAAGAGATCGCCGAGCGGTTAAAGCCGATATGCGAGGAAATGGGAATTCCAGATTTCCTTGATATGATAGCCGATGATACAATAGGAACCACGGAAGAGGAGATTCTTCCATTCCTTCAGGAAAAAGGACATCCAGCTCTTACTATGGATCCGTTGATGTAAGGTAATTTGTAAGCTTTTTCAGGCACTGCATATGCACGTTTTCAGGGCAACCAACATAGCAAAACTATATAGGGATTTAGGAATTGAAGGATTTAGGGATTGGATGGATGGGATGGGATGAGATGGATGAAAAGATGAGGGTAATAATTTGGTAGTGGCGAACCTGTGTGTTTGCTCTGACAAAAGATGTGGATTTAACTAATCAGCCAATCATCGAATCAACAAATTATAGTAACCGTTCACGGGAGAATCGGTAGCACAACAAGGCTGCTTCCCAACATGTAAGCGTTCACAGGTGCTGTAGATGTGCGTTTTCAGGGTAATCAACTATAGATTTGCTATGTTGGTTGCCCTGAAAACGTGCATATGCAGTGCCTGTGAACGCTTACAAATTATAAAGGTAGATGGAGAAGGAACAGTTATGGGACTTTCAGGGATAGAGATATTTAAAAAACTACCAAAAACGAATTGCGGCAAGTGCGGAGTTCCTACCTGCCTGGCTTTTGCCATGAAGTTGGCTACGGGTCAGGCTGAGCTTAACGCTTGCCCGGATTTGTCAGAGGACATAAAAGAAGAGCTCGGGGAAGCTTCAGCTCCTCCTGTGAGAACCGTGGTTATCGGTACGGGCGAACGTGCGGTAAAACTTGGTGGTGAAACAGTGCTGTTTCGTCATGAGAAGCGATTTGAAAATCCTCCTGCATTCACTCTTCTCCTTTCAGACAAAATGGATGGATCAGAAATTTCAGCCAGGCTGACCAAGTTTGAAGAGACCACCTATGATCGTGTAGGCATTGTATTGCGACCTGCAATGATTGCCATTAAAGGAGAATCTCAAGATACTTCCGAATTTATAGCATTAGTGGAAAATGTCTGCGACAATACAGATGCAGCGCTGGTACTAATGAACGAAGACGAAGACGCTCTTTCTCAGGCCGCCAAAATTTGTTCGGACAGAAAGCCGCTCATTTATGCCGCTACCAAGGAAAATGCGGAAAAATTGGGAAATCTTTCCAAAGAACTTTCATGTCCGTTAGCTGTTAAAGGGGATGGCCTTGAGGATTTGGCGGAAATCTGCGAAAAACTGATTGGAATGGGTCTTAAAGATCTGATCATTGATTCAGGAGCAAGAATTGCCGGAAAGGCTATGGAAGATCAGATTATTATCCGGAGATCCGCATTGATGAAAAAATTTAAGCCCTTTGGATTTCCTACGATTGTTTTTCCATGCGAGATGACGGACAACCCGATGAAAGAGGCAATGATTGCCTGTCAGATGGTAGCAAAATACGGCAGCATTATCGTTTTGTCTGAAATAGAAGGTCATAGTATCTTCCCGCTTCTTCTTGCAAGTATGAATATTTTTACGGATCCTCAAAGACCCATGGCTGTAGAACAGAAGATTTATGAGATTGGCGCTACAGATGAAAATTCACCTGTTCTTATTACAGGAAACTTTTCTCTTACCTATTTTATTGTTTCCGGGGAAGTTGATACGAGCCGCGTGCCGTCCTATCTATTGATTAAGGATACAGAGGGTCTTTCGGTTTTAACTGCATGGGCGGCAGGCAAATTCGGAGCAGATACCATTGCGCCCTTTATAAAAAAATGCGGTATTGAAGAGAAGGTAAAGCACCGTAAATTGGTGATTCCGGGTTACCTTGCAACGATTAGTGGAGAACTGGAAGAAGAACTCCCTGATTGGGAAATTCTCATTGGGCCAAGAGAAGCAAGCCATCTTCCGGCGTATTTGAAACAGCTAAGCGCTTGAGGGCAATTTTGAGTTTTGAATTCTTAATTTTAAATTAATTAAACAACGATAATTCAAAATTTAACATTCAAAATTCAAAATTGGAGCAAAGCAACGGACGGTAATTCAAAATTTAACATTCAAAATTCAAAATTGGAGCAAAGCGACCATGGTTATCTGTGTTGCGGAAAATATTAATATTATGTCGAAGACGATTGGACCTGCAATGAAAGAGAGAAATGCCGGTCCGATTCATGATATGGCAATTGCCTTGGTGAAAAACGGCGCCGACTATCTTGATCTGAATATCGGACCTGCCAGGAAGGGCGGCGATGATTTGATGGATTGGCTGGTCAAGACAGTTCGGGAAGTAACCGATCTTCCTCTTTCACTTGACACAACGAATCCGGTTGCCATGGAGGCTGGGTTAAAAGCGAACATGAAAGGAAAATCATTGATCAACTCTGTTTCGCTTCAACCTGAGAGATTGGAAAAAGGGCTTCCGATGATAACCGGGTATAATGCGGATGCGATAGGCCTTTTATGGGGAAAAGATGGAATGCCTCGGGATGCCAATGAGCGGGCTGCTATGGCGGTTGATTTTGTTTATCAAGCAAATGAGGCAGGAGTTTCCACCTCAAACATCTGGATTGATCCGATTGCAACACCGATATGCGTTGACGCAAATCAGGTTCAGTCCGGTCTGGAATTCATGAGTATGCTGGGTGAAATAGCGCCTGAAGCCAAATCAACTATAGGGCTTTCCAATATTTCCAATGGCGCTCCGGAAAATCTTCGTCCATATCTGAACCGCGCCTATTTAATGATGCTTATGAAATATGGTATCTATTCTGCAATTGTAGATGGGTTTGACAAAGAACTTTTGAAGATTGCCAAAGGTGAAGAACCTGAACATGTTAAATTGGTGCATGACATCATGGACGGGAACGAACCTGATCCCGCGTCTCTGGGGCAAACCGAATTGGAATATTATAAAACTACACGTGTTCTTATGGGTAAAGTTCTTTATTCACATTCGTGGTTAAATACTTAAATCATCAATCATAAAATGCCTAAGTTAGAAATAACGATTGATAGCAAGACTTTATGGGTTGATCCCGGCTCAATAATATTGGATGCCGCATTCAAGGCAGGGGTTTTAATTCCAACGCTATGCTATATTCCAAGTAAAGATATCCAATACCCTTGCGGAATATGTGTGGTTGAAGTCGATGGAAGAGAAGAATTGGTTCGTGCTTGTTCCGCGCTTGTGGAAGACGGCATGGTGGTGTTTTCTCGAAGCGATCGGGTTATAGAAGCAAGACAACAGGTTTTAAAACGAATGCTGTCGCGACATTATGGCGATTGCATTGCGCCCTGTTCTCTTACATGTCCGGCCGGTATTAATATTCAGGGTTATCTTGGCAGAATTGCAAGAGGTGAGTTTGTAGAAGCCCTGAAACTTATCAAAGAAAAGAACCCTCTACCTCTTTCCATTGGAAGAGTCTGTCCACATTTTTGCGAAACTCGATGCCGTCGTATCCTCGTAGACGAATGCCTCTCCATTAATCATCTAAAGCGATTTGTAGCAGATTTTGCTGCTGATCACAAAGATGCGCATGTCTTACCCCCTCCTCCCTCTTCCGGACACAGGGTTGCTGTGATTGGCGGAGGACCTGCCGGACTTTCCGCTGCTTATTATCTGGCTCATATGGGGCACGAGGTAACTATATTCGAGGCAATGCCTCAATTGGGCGGAATGCTTCGTTATGGAATTCCGGAATTTCGTCTTCCCAGAAAGATAGTTGACAAAGAGATAGAAGATATATTGAGAGCAGGTGTTCGTCCGCAAACCGGAAAGAGGCTTGGGGTTGACTTTACTGTTAAGAGCCTGAAGGAAGATGGTTTTGAGGCTATTTTTCTTGGCATTGGCGCCTGGCGGAACCAACAGTTGGGGATTGATGGAGAAGATCTTGAGGGAGTTATTTCAGGTATTGATTTTCTCAAGAGCATAAGTCTTGGGAGGATGCCATCAATAGGTCAAAGAGTGGTCGTTATTGGAGGGATTAATATAGCTATAGATACGGCCAGGGCTTGTGTGAGGATGAACGTGGATGAAGTTGTTGTCATATATAAACGTTCGATGATGGAGATGCCTGCAAGCCACCGAGAATTCATTGAAGCCGAAAAAGAAGGAGTCAAGTTTGTCTTTATGACAGGGCTTACAAGGATAAAGAGAGAGAAAGACTCTCTGAAACTTGAAACAGTCCGTATGAAGTTGAGCAGGCCGGACAAGAGAGGAAAGCGCCGACCTATTCCTGATCCCGGATCAGAAGATATCCGTGAAGCAGATACCGTGATTGCAGCTACAGGGCAGAGCCCTGATCTTTCCTGGTTGGAACTGTCGGATGAAAAGGTAAAACCGCATATCCTTCCGGGAGGAACTATTATTGCCAGTCCTCAAACATTTCAAACTTCGGAAAAGGGAGTTTTTGCAGGGGGGGACGTTGTGCGCGGCCCAAGAACGGTTATCCATGCTACTACCGGAGGAAGAAAGGCAGCTAGAGCAATTGATGTATATCTTGAAAAAAAATCATTATACCATCCCAAAAAGCAACTCAATTTCACAAAGGGTAAAAAATTCGAAGATATTGATCTGCATAACTTTGAAGATGTTCCAATGCGCCTGGGAGAAAAGATGTCTGTACGGGCGCCGGAGAGACGTAATCGGGATTTTGATGAAATTGAATTGGGATTTACCGAGGAGACTGCGCTTCGAGAGTCGAAACGATGCCTGCAATGTGGATGCGCAGCTCTTTCTAAATGTAAGTTGCGTGAATTATCAATAGAATATGGGGTAAGGTTCCCTATATCCAAAATGCCAAAGAGGCGCCGGTATGAGATAAACAGTCGCCATCCTTTTATTGTCATTGATCCGAATAAGTGTGTATTTTGTCAACGCTGCAAGAATAGCTGCGAATATAATGCGTTGGAATTGGAGGGGACAAAGTTTGACAAAAACGGATTTCCCGAACATATTGCCATTGTAATTAACGACAGATGTGTTTCTTGCGGCGCTTGTGTAGATAACTGTCCGGTCGGCGCTCTGACAAAAAAATCGCTTACTCTTCCTGCTGTTGCCGGTGAAATCAGAAAAGTCAAAACGGTCTGCCCGTTTTGTGGCTGTGGCTGTGTAATTGACCTGAACATGAAAGGAGACTCAATTGTTGAGGTAACGGCTGATCCTGACGATGTTCCCAATTTTGGAAATCTTTGCGTCAAGGGGAGGTTCGGAACCGGTTTTGTGCGACACCCTGATCGATTAAAAAAACCGCTCATCCGAAAAAGAGGATATTTTTGGGAAGTAAGCTGGGAAGATGCGATCTCTCATATTGCCCGGAAGTTTTTGGAAATAAAAGATGATAATCCTGATAGTATGGCTGGCTTGAGTTCAGCAAGATGCACCAATGAGGAAAATTATCTCATGCAGAAATTTATGCGCACAGTGATCGGTACAAATAATATTGATCACTGTGCGCGGCTCTGACATTCTCCTACTGTGGCCGGTCTGGCCGCATCATTTGGAAGTGGGGCAATGACCAATCCGATAGCTGATTTTAAAAAGGCTGATGTAATTCTCCTTACTGGGAGCAATCCCACTGAAAATCATCCCGCTATAGCTCTTGAGATGATAAAGGCCATACGAGAAAACAAGACAAAACTGATTGTGGTCGATCCACGTGAGATAGAGATGATGCAGTATGCCGAAGTTCGGCTGCGTCCAAAGCCCGGTACGGATGTGGTCTGGTTAGGCGGCATGATGTATGTAATTATAGATGAAGATTTATATGATATTTCTTATGTGGCAGATAGAACAGAAAACTTTATGGCCTTCAAAGAGACGGTGATGCAATACAATCCGGAATTTGTTGAACGAGTTACCGGTATACCGGAAAACGACCTGAAAAAGGCAGCCCGTCTTTATGCCAAAGCCGGAAGAGGATCTATTGCATATGCCATGGGTATTACCCAGCATACATTTGGCACCGACAATGTTAAATCAATTGCCAATCTCGCTATGTTATGTGGAAACGTAGGGATTGAAGGGGGCGGGGTTAATCCTTTAAGGGGCCAAAATAATGTGCAGGGAGCTTGCGATATGGGCGCCCTTCCAAATGCACTTCCCGGTTACCGATCTGTTTCCGATCAGAAGACCGTTGATAAATTCGAAGAGGTCTGGGGTACGAAGCTTCCGTCAAAACCGGGTTTGGCTGCAACGGATATGTGGGCTGCTATTCTGGAAGGGAAGATAAAAGGGATGTACATCGTGGGTGAAAATCCCGTTGTGAGCGATCCCAATTCAAAAGAAGTAGAAGCTGCTCTGAAAAAACTGGATTTTCTGGTGGTTCAGGATATCTTTATGACAGAGACGGCAAAGCTGGCAAATATAGTCCTTCCCGCTGCCAGTTTTGCTGAAAAAGAGGGTACTTTTACAAATACGGAAAGGCGAGTCCAACGTGTAAGGCAAGGATTGGACCCTCTGGGGGATTCCAGACCTGATTGGAAGATAATCTGCAACCTGTCTGAAAAGATGGGAATGCCCATGAATTACGATGACCCTGAAAAGATTATGGAAGAAATCGCCGGTCTTGTGCCGATTTACGGTGGAATTCACTACGAACGTCTTAACAAGAATAGTCTCCAGTGGCCGTGCCCTGACTGGGAGCATCCAGGTACTCCTTATTTACACAAAGATCGGTTTACCCGTGGAAAAGGGTTATTTCAACCCGTGGAATTTACCCTTTCCGATGAACTTCCGAATGAAGAATACCCTTTTCTTCTTTCGACAGGAAGGGTCCTTTACCATTACAACAGCGGCACAATGACCCGCAAGGTGAAAGGGCTTAACTCAATTTCTCCTGAAGTAATCACAGAGATTCATCCTTTGGATGCAGAAAAAAATGGAATAGCGGATGGAAGTATGGTTAAGATAACATCACGGCGAGGCGAGATTGCCAGTCGCGTCCGTCTTACCAGAAAAAGCCCGGAAGGATTTGTATTCGTTCCCTTTCATTTCGGAGAAACAGCGGTCAATATTTTAACCAACGACGCCCTCGACCCTATTGCTCGAATACCGGCGCTCAAGGTCTGTGCAGTCAGGGTGAAACCAGCCTGAATCTATTATTTCTATTCCCTTTCCACAGAAATCTATCAAAAAGCCAGTCTTATTCAAATATATGACTCTGTTGATTTAAAACAAAATAAATCTACCGACTCTTGACAATATAGATCCATTTTTATAATAAAGGAACGTGGACGAAATAATTTCCTCAACTAAGGAACGAGGTTTAAATAACTTTCTCGTTATTGCGCTCAGATTTAGGTCGGATTTGTTCGATCTGAGTATTCAAAACCTTAAGGAATAGCGAGCTATTTTGTAGATTTTGAGTACTTGGATCGGACAAAGGCGGTCTGAAGATGAGATGCAAGAATGGGAAAGTTATTTGTAACCTCGTTCCTAAGCATCACAGATTCAGGTTGCTTTTGTCCGCCCGCAACACCAAGCAGACACACCTTCGTTGCGGACTTTCAAGTTGTAATAGAAAATGGAAATTCCTATACTATTGAATTAAGAAACCGTAACCGTTCACGGGAGAACTGGTAGCAAACAAGGTTACTTCCCAACATGTAAGCTTTTACAGGTGCTGTAGATGTGCGTTTTCAGGGCAATCAACTATAGATTTGCTATGTTGGTTGCCCTGAAAACGTGCATATGCAGTGCCTGTGAACGCTTACAAGAAACCTAATATAATATCGCTAAAGAAAAGGAGAATTTGATGAACATTTTGTTTTTTGGACCAAACGGCAGCGGCAAAGGAACTCAAGGAGCTATTTTAAAGGACAAATATGATGTTGCACATATAGAATCAGGCGCTATTTTTCGTGAAAATATCAAGGGGGGAACTGAATTAGGCGCAAAAGCCAAGGAATATATTGATCGTGGAGATCTGGTGCCGGATGAAATTACAATACCTATGATACTGGACCGTTTGAAACGTGATGATTGCAAAAATGGCTGGCTTCTTGACGGGTTTCCAAGAAATAAAAACCAGGCAATAAAGCTCGACGATTCACTCAAAAAAGCTGATATGGCGCTTGATATCGTTATAGAAATAATTCTTGACCGCGAAATAGCCAAAAATAGGATTATGGGTCGCAGGCTTTGCGCAAATGACAACAACCATCCAAACAACATCTATATTGATGCCATAAAACCGGATGGAGACAAGTGTCGTGTATGCGGTGGCGAATTGAGCGTAAGAGCCGACGATCAGGACGAGGAAGCAATCAACAAACGGCATGGTATTTATTATGACGCCGAATCCGGAACGCTTGCAGCTACTTACTATTTCAAAGACCTTGCCGCCGGCAAAGGGCTTATTAAATATATTACTTTAGATGGCGCGCCAGGCGTAAAAGAAGTTGCGGCAGAACTTGTTTCAAAGCTTTAAAAGCTTTAACAAACAATTGGGCTTTTCGTGATTCAGGACACGTATTTGGGTCTTCAAAGGGGAATATAAAGGAATTTTTCCGATTTATTCCCCTTGCTTTTTTTGTTTTACAGACCTTATCCTTTTAAATCAACGGCAGAATGCCGCTACTGCTTTATGAAAGTTGTAACCGTTCACGGAAGAACCGGTAGCATAATAAGGCTATCTCCCAACACATAAGCGTTCACAGTCCTCTTGTACCACAAACTGATTGTTTTATGAAAAGACTGATTTTATGAGATATTATCCGGTTAAGCTTGATATAAAGAATCGAAACTGTCTGGTGGTGGGCGGCGGCTCTGTTGGCACACGGAAGGTTATGACGCTTCTGAGCTGTGGCGCAAACGTAATAGTTGTCAGCCCTGTTGTTACCGAACAACTGTTTGAGCTTGCCGATGGCGGATCTATAACATTAAAAAAACGGTCTTACAGAACTTCAGATCTTGATGAGATGTTCCTTGTTATCGGTGCGACAGACAATGAAAATTTAAATCGGCAAATCAGTATAGATGCAAACCGTTTAAATAAACTGTGCAATATAGCTGATCGTCCGAAGGCGTGCAATTTTATTCTTCCATCTATTGTAAACAGGGGAGATCTGGTGATAGCCATTTCTACATCAGGAAAAAGTCCTGCTTTTGCAAAAAAATTGCGAAAACACTTTGAAAAAGAATTCGGAAAAGAATATTCTCAACTCCTCCGGTTAATGGGAGCCATACGCAAAAAACTTTTAAGCAAAAAACACGAGCCCGAGGCTCACAAGCATCTTTTTGAACAACTGATAGACTCTGACATCATTAAAATGATCGGCGACAACAAAAAAGATGATATAAACTCCTTGCTTCGCAAGATTTTTGGCAAAGAATATGATTTCGAATCATTGATGAAATCAGAAACATGAACAAAATAAGGGACTTGGAAGTAAATAATATACCAAAATTGCGCAGGATTTTTGTTCATCTTCAAGGCGCGGCTGAAAGCGCATAGCAAGCTATGTAACGGAAGCCGCAACGCCGAAGATGGGCAAAAAGACAAGCAAGATGGTA
>JAUWOS010000002.1 GCA_030611985.1 Desulfobacterales bacterium
AGTCCTCTGCGTCTACCAGTTTCACCACCCCGGCATAAATTAGCGCCCTATCGGGCGAACTTTTTTTCACTCATTCCGTGACTCTGCCACGGCAATGCCTTGCCGAGGCCCTGCTTCATATAAATACAGCCACTTTATGAGGCAAAGCCTCAAGAAATGCATTCCCAGACAAAACCTGGAAACGAGTGAAAAAATTTCTATGATCATAAATTTAATTTTTTGATTATATGTAGATTAACGTCAATTGTCAAAGAAAAAATACTATAATTTAGGAACGTGAACGAAATAAAGGATGTCGAATACTCATTGACATTTTGTTGTTATTATGAAATGTCAGCACGCAGTCAGTGAATTGCTTTTACGGGATACTTGAAGCAAATTAAAGGCTACCAACGTAAGGCGGGATAATCTGTAAATTCAATCAGTTGACAACCCTTTAGCTTTTGCTTGATTGTGAAATTGCCATAGAACCAAAATAGCGTAAAGCGTCCCGCTTTAAATTGGTGGCCCTTGAAGCAAATTAAATCAAAAAATATTCGTCCACATTCCTTACCTCATTAACCTGTTGATTAAGTTCTCTAAAATCTCTTATTTTCACCCCTTTTCAATGCTGATGGCTAATGGCACAGGTTGAAAACATTTGGGCAATACTTGATCATATGAAGATATCTGAAATAAAGGATGTATTAAAAGTAACAATACTCGCAGGAGATGATCAGCTTGATAAAACAATAGTTGCCGCCGGAAGCGCAGACTTGATGTATGACATCTTTTCCTCAGCGGCTGAAGGGTCTGTCCTGCTTACAGGTATCACTACTGAACAAACTATCCGGGCAGCTAAAGTTTCCGGAGTGGCAGTAATCGTTTTTGTAAGAGGAAATAAACCAAAAGAAGATGTTTTGGATTTGGCTCGATCCTACAACCTGCCGATTCTGCTGACCCATTATTCCATGTTCGTAGCAAGCGGACGTCTCTATATAAGCGGATTAAGAGGGCTTGACGGATCGTGGTAAGAGGAATGTCGGATCAGGACTCGCTTCAAGCAAGGAGTATATAATGACTTATAATGCGTATTCCGATAATGCACATTCCTGCAGAAAACAAAACATAGGATTTGTTTCGACCCGCATTGCAGGAACAGATGGCGTTTCTCTGGAAACAGCAAAATGGGCTGATGTTTTTAAAAAGGAAGGATTTAACTGCTTTTACTTTGCCGGCAAACTTGAACAACCTCCTGAATATTCATATCTTGTAGAAGAAGCCCACTTCAAACACCCTGACATCAAATATATTCATCAAAACTGCTTTGGAGTCTACACACGATTACGCTCCACAACGAAAAAGATTCATAAAGTTTGTCAAAAAATAAAGGATCATCTTTATAGATTCATCGAAAAATTCAATATTGAGCTTTTAGTTCCCGAAAATGCTCTGTCAATACCACTTAATATTCCTCTTGGCATTGCCATTACAGAAGTAATATCAGAAACCGGAATACCTGTAATAGCTCACCATCACGATTTTTTCTGGGAACGGCAGAATCTCATGGCTAACGCTGTCTGGGAATACATCAACATGGCCTTTCCACCTCATCTGCCATCAATTCGGCATGTGGTAATCAATTCATCCGCCGGCAACCAATTAAGTCTCAGAACAGGCATTTCAGCAACTATCATCCCAAATGTAATGGACTTCGACAATCCGCCGGTCCCTCTTGATGATTATGCCTCTGATGTGCGAGAAGCCCTTGGAATCAAAGATGATGAGCTTTTTATTCTCCAGCCTACAAGGGTTGTAGAACGTAAAGGAATTGAACATGCAATAGAACTTATCAGCATGTTGGGAGTAAAAGCCAAACTCGTTATTTCACATGCTTCCGGTGATGAAGGCTATGATTACGAACAGAGACTGAAGAAATATTCAAAGTTGATGAATGTTGACGCAATTTTTGTTTCAGATATTATCAATGAACATAGAGGATATACTAAAGCAGGAAAAAAAATCTACAACCTTAATGATATTTATCCATATGCCGACCTTGTCACTTATCCTTCCTATGTCGAGGGTTTCGGCAATGCTTTTCTTGAAGCAATATATTTTCGCAAACCGATAGTAGTAAACACTTATGCGATTTATACAATGGATATCAAACCAAAAGGATTTTCCGCAATAGAAATTAACGGATATGTAACGGAAAAAGTGGTTCGCAAGACAAGAAAAGTTCTATCGGATCCGGAATATTGCAATAAAATGGTTACTTGCAACTATGAAGTAGCCAAACGTTACTATTCTTATTCCGTTCTTGATCAAAAACTTAAAAGTCTTATTTTAGACTGCACAGCTTACAAAGACTGAAATTTGACCTGAACAATAAGGAGAAGAAAAATCATGACAGAGAAAGTCTTGATCTTTGGAAAAGATACCTGACCTTTTACAACTGCGGCTCGTGAAGCTTTTGCAAAAGATGGTAGAAGTGTGGAATACATCAATGTGCTGTCTGATATTGAAGGCCTTAATACCATGATGAAATATTCTGACGGAAGACGCAATGTCCCGATCATTGTGGACCATGGCAATGTCACCATGGGATTTAACGGAAAATCGTGAGGCGTATAAATAAAACCGGCTGTATGTCGGTAAAAATAAAAGCAACCCGTTCACAGGTTCTCCCCGTGAACGTGAACGAATTATATTTATGGAAAAACAATTTCTTATTGATGACTTTAAGGCAGGAGAGGCATGGCGTTTGTTCAAAATTATGGGTGAATTCGTTGAAGGTATTGAAATTCTCCATGACGTAGGACCTGCTGTCAGCATCTTCGGGTCATCCAGAATTAAACCTGATGATCCGATTTATAAAAAAACTGAAGAAATAGCTGCTCTTTTTGTAAAGAACAATTTCGCCGTAATAACCGGTGGCGGTGGCGGAGTCATGGAAGCGGCCAACAAAGGCGCTTCAAAGGCAGGAGGAGCTTCTATCGGTCTGAATATTACCCTTCCGTTTGAGCAAAAACCAAATCAATATTCAAATATTAAGCTTGAATTTAAATACTTCTTTATACGCAAGGTAATGTTTGTCAAATATGCCACCGCCTATATTATAATGCCGGGCGGTTTTGGGACTCTGGATGAATTTTTTGAAGCAGTTACACTTATTCAAACCCACCGCATAAAACCATTTCCTGTAATCCTGGTAGGTTCTGATTATTGGTCCGGACTTATAGAATGGATTAAATCACGCTTGCTCGTCGAAAAACTGATATCATCTGAAGATGTTGATATCTTGCAGATTATGGATGAACCTGAAGAAATCGTGAATGCTGTAAAAAAAGTGGTTACAATCTGATACATTTTGGGTAGTCCCTACAAAACAGTGCAGGTTTGGAAATACCGTCCCATATTGCTTTGTAACCACCTGATTTTTCGCTATGTGCTGCCAGAAGCTATAACATGTAACATGTTGAAATTATTGACCTGCACTGTTTTGTAGGGACTACCTGCATTTTGCATGTTTGACTCTGGAAGGAATAGATGTATGAGGGAAGAAGAAAATAATCAAGATTTGTATTACGAAGAAGACGAAATTAATCTTTTGGATCTATTTATTGTCCTGCTGAAGCACAAGTGGATGATATTTTCAGTTGTCTTTATCGCGGGCGTGGTTGCGGTTGTGGCCAGCCTGCTTATGACCGATATATACCGTTCCGAATGCACCATCGCCCCTATCGAGCAGGAACAGACTTCCATGAGCAGCCGTCTGTCTGCCCTGGGTGGGTTCGGCGCCATGGTTGCGTCTCAAGTTGGCATCGGAGGGGCAGGGTCCCTGGAAAAGTTTGAGATTGTTCTTAAAAGCCGCGAGATGACCAAACAAGTAGTTGAAAAGCATAAACTTATGCAGGTTATCTTTAAGGATTCCTGGGATAAAAAAACAAAAACATGGAAGACCGAAGAACCACCCACCCTTCAGGATGCTTATGAGGCTGTGCAGGGGATGCTGGAGATTAAACCGGACAAAAAAAATGGCGTCATGAAATTGGGGGTTCTCTTTCCCGATCCGGCAGTGGCTCAAAAGCTGCTTAATTATTATGTAAACGGCATGAGTGAATTTCTACGACACCAGTCGCTTGAAAACGTTGCAATACAGAGTAAGGCGCTTCAGGGGCAGCTTGTAACTGCAACCGATCCGCTTCTAAGGGCAAAGCTGGCCGAGATAATAGCGCAGTACGTGGAGAAAGAAACCCTGGCGAAGGTCCAGAAATACTATGGCTTTAATGTCATTGATCCTCCGTTTATTCCAGAAAAGAAGTTCAAACCCAAACGATCACAGATATGCATCCTGTCCGTCATAGTTGCCTTTTTCATGGCCATATTTCTCGCATTTATTATGGAATATGTTGGCAATTTAAAGAAAAATGAAGACCCCGAACGGTTTGAGAAGCTAAAGAAATATATAAAACTGCGAAACAAAAAATAACAGAGGTTAAAATCTATGAGAAAGTCTGTTCTTTTATTGATCCTTATCCTGAGTCTGATTTTGGCGGCAAGTCCATCTTTTTCCCTGGATGTAAATGTGCAAAATTATCTAAAAAACCATCCTGATGCAAAAAAATATGTATCTCCCGAGGGCAAGCCGACACCTGAAGGAGAAAAACTTCTTAAGACCCGCCAGAAGGAAGGCGCAATTACTTCAGCAGAAGTAAAAGAGGGGTTGGAAAAGCTTAGGGAAAAAGAAAAAGTACAGGAAGCGGTTTTGCCTGAAGAAACCTTGCGCCCGGAGGAAGTAAAGGAAGAAGCTGAGATCTCAGAACCGAAAATATCGAAGGCATTCTCGGTTGATCTCCCAATTTTCGGTCAGCAGCTCTTTTCCGCCGGTCCAGCGTCTTTCACCCCACCATCAAATATGCCTGTGTCTACGGATTACATTATCGGCCCCGACGATAATATCGTCGTACAGCTCTGGGGGAGGATCAATGAGCAGTACACCCTTACCGTGCAGAGAGACGGGATCATTCAGTTTCCCCAGATAGGCGCCATGCAGGTAGCCGGTCTTACCTATAAGCAGTTGCAGGATCGGATAAAGCGTGAAGCGGAAGCGATCACAGGTGTAAACGTTAACGTCACTATGGGAAAACTGAGGAGCATAACAATTTTCGTGGTGGGCTCCGCTAAAAAACCGGGCGCCTATATGGTCAGCGCCTTTGATACCATTCTGAATGCCCTGATCTATGCCAGGGGGCCCAACGAACTCGGTTCCATGAGAAATATTGAGCTGAAAAGACATAACAAACTAATAACGACCTTCGACCTTTACGACCTTATTCTGAAGGGAGACAATTCAAAGGATGTGAGGCTGGAGCCGGGGGATATTGTATTTGTTCCCAGGGCTGAGATAGTTGTGGCCATAGGTGGCAATGTGAAGGTGCCGGCAGTCTATGAACTTAAGAAAGAAAAAAGCCTGCTGAATGCACTGGAACTCTCTGGCGGCATCAAACCTTCCGCATATTCCGAGCAGATACAGATCCAGCGATACTTTGAAAACAGAGAAAGAATTATCCTTGATATGTCTCTTGATGAATTAAAAATGCAGAAGAAACCCTTTGAACTTCGGGACGGAGATGTTGTAAGAATATTTCCTGTCGTCAAGGAAGACGCAAATGCGGTATATCTGTTTGGAAATGTAATGCGATCCGGAAAGTACGAATACTCTCCGGGGATGAGAATTACGGATGTCATAAAGGTAGCAGAGGATCTCAAGCCAGAGACATATTTTTTATATGCTTTGATCAAAAGATATAAGCCGCCGGAGAAACTTCGAGAGCTTGTACCCTTTAATCTTGGTGAAGTATTACTTAAACAAGGCTCCAAAGAAAATATCTTGCTCCAGCCTCTTGACGAAATCTTTGTCTTTAACAAATGGACATTTGAAGACAAACCTTATGTGTCGGTTACAGGCGAGGTGAGGAGACCTGATTCGTACCCATGTGACCAAGGCATGCGGGTCAAGGATGCAGTATTAGTTTCGGGAGATTTGACGAAGGATGCCTATCTCAAGAAGGGTGAAATAATTAGGGTAAATGAGAAAAAAGATTTCAGTACAATCTATTTTAACGTTGCAAAAGCCATGGCAGATGAGCCGGAGGAGAATCTTCTTCTCCAGGATCAGGACAGGATCGTTATCCATTCCATCTGGGAGGAGGTAAGCAAGAAGCTGGTTTACATCGACGGCAATGTAAAAAACCCGGGGGAATATCAGTACACAGAACATATGACAGTGAAGGATCTTGTCTTTAAAGCAGGCAATATCCTTGAGTCTGCCTATGTCGATGAAGCGGAGATCAGCTCTCTGATTACAAAGGACAGAAAAATTTCAAGTGTGGAGAGGAAAACTATCAATCTCGGAAAGGCTCTGGAGGAAGATCCGGTCCATAACGTGAGGTTGAGACCCAACGATAGATTGTACGTCAAGCGTATACCCGACTGGCAAGAAGCAAAGTATGTATCTGTTTCGGGAGAATTCAGATTTCCCGGAAGATATATCATCAAAAAAGGTGAAAGGCTTTCATCGCTTATTGCGAGAGCGGGCGGATACACTGATGATGCTTATTTGAGAGGGGCCGTATTTACAAGAGAAAGTGTAAGGGTGCTTCAGCAAACAAGCCTTAATGAAATGGCAAAGCGTATGGAAAGGGACATAATGTCCAGCGGGTCTGCGTCGATAGCAACGGCCGTGTCCACAGAGGAGATTGAAGCAACAAAGGGAGAGCTGGAACAGAAAATGAAATTTGTACAGTCCCTGTATGAATTAAAGGCGACGGGCAGGATGACAATCATAATTGCCCACCACAGACTTTTAAAGGGGAGTAATTACGATATTATGCTTGAAGATGGGGATAGCCTGACAATTCCCATAAAAAACGATGTAGTTAGTGTAGTGGGATCTGTCATGTCCCACGGCAGTTATATATATTCCGATGACCTGAAGTATCAGCACTACATCGCAATGACCGGTGGTTATTCGGAATATGCTGATGAAGATAACGTATTTGTGCTTAAGGTTGACGGTAGTGCCAGGAAGATCAAAGACCTCATCAGTTGGAATCCCTTTAAATCGAGATGGGAAATAACTGCGTTTGGCGAAAAAGTCAAAGAAATTGAACCAGGTGATACCATAATAGTGCCCGAAGAGGTTAGCCGTATTGCCTGGCTGAGAGAGATTAAGGATACTACGCAGATTCTTATGCAGATTGCGGTGACCACAGCCATTACGAAAACCCTCTTCTAAGGTTTTTCATCGCTTATTGAGCACTAACTGGGAGATGCCATAATTTGCGCTTTAAAATAGTTATCCTTTTTGTATCTATTCTTTTTTTTACATTCTTTTCATATATGCCGCGATCCTTTTCCGGTGATGAGCCCTTTACTGGCCCTTCAAACTGGGGCGGCACAGGAATCATGGAAACACCGACCGCTCGGGTAATGAAGGAGGGCGAATACAGAGTAGGAATCAGCAACATAGATCCCTACTGGCACTATTATGGAGCTGTTAGCCCCCTGAAGGGGCTGGAGATAGACGGAAGAATAACAAAGGTAGAAGGGATACCGGCATTAACTGCTGATTACGGAGATACCAAAGATAAGGCAATAGATTTAAAATATCAGTTTTGTGAGGAAGGCAAGTACATGCCGGCTCTTGCCTTAGGGATTATGGATTTCCACGGAACAAGACTATATGCGTCACAGTATATCGTAGCGAGCAAACAGATTTATCCTTTTGACTTTACGATAGGTTTCGGCAATGGAAGATATGGTAAAAGACCTCTTCTCTCAGAACCAAAGGGGATCAAGCTTGAGATTTTCAGCGATACAGATGGCTGGCTGTCCGATTCTCAGCTTTTTTGTGGCATTCAGTTTGCTCCGTCGGAAAAATATGCTTTCATGGTCGAGTACAATCCGATTCAGTACCACAAACAGAATGATCCTGCCCGAAAAAAATACTTTCAAGACCCTGTTCCTTCTAAATTTAATTTCGGTTTTCGATGGAAGCCGTTTAAATGGTCCGAGATTGACCTGAGCTACCAGAGGGGGAATCAGCTCGGAATTAATTTTTCCACGGCCTTTGATATGAAAAAGCCCTTTATTCCTATTTACGACCATCCTTACAGAGAGAGACAGATTTATATGTCGGATCCCCTGCACGACAGGATTGTAAGAGCGTTATACTCTTCCGGATTCAGTGATATTGGAGTTGAAGAAACAGGAGATGAGTTGTGGGTTGATGCTCAGAATGACAAATATTATTACAGCTCGAGAGCAATCGACGTTGCCCTTTCAATACTTGCCGATATGGCGCCTGAAAATATTCGTGAAATTCATCTTATCCTCAAGACAAACGGCATCCCGATTGTTGAACTTGTGACAATAAAAGAAGACATGGTTGATCTGTTTTGCGAAAAATTAACCCCAAATGAATTTCTCTACTTATCTGAAATCAATACCGATGTTATTAAGACGCCAGACAGTAAAAAGATACACAGGAAATATTTTGATTATGGCATAAAACCGTCATTCCAGACATTCCTGAACGATCCATCCGGGTTTTTTAAATACAGACTGGGTGTCTCGGGATGGTCTGGTTTTCACCCGTGGAAGGGGGCATCCTTTGTGGCAGGAATTGAAGGTTATCCTGTCAATACTGTTTCAACAACGAATAAACCATTATCCATCCCTGTCAGGTCTGATGTTGTATCTTATCAGAAAAAAAATGTTGTCCTGGAAAGACTGATGTACGACCAGATACAAAAGACAAAACACGATGTCTACATAAGGGCATCTGCCGGTCTGCTGGAAGCGCAGTATGCCGGTTTTGACGGTGAGATAGCCATGCCCCTGCTCAGTGGCAGATTTATGGTTGGACTGGGCGGCAGCTTTGTGAAAAAAAGAGAACCGGGCGAACCATTCGGCATTAAAGATAATCCTGTAAAAGAACATTACACAACCGCATTTTTCAATACCCGCCTGAACATACCGGAGCAGGAAATTTCGATTGATCTCAAGGCAGGGAGATTTCTGGCAGGGGATCGGGGCACAAGGATAACCATATCGAAGTTTTTTAATGGCATCATCCTTTCCGCCTGGTACAGCAGTACAAATACGGATATATTCAGCGACGTTTATAACAGAGGATATCACGATAAGGGCATAGCTCTTACAATTCCCTTAAGGATGTTCAAAGGTTCTGATTCCAAGACTTGTTATAAGTTTGGTATATCACCCTGGACAAGGGATGTGGCACAGGACATAGATCATTTCAATCCTTTGTTTAACTTTATTGGAAGAAATTCAAAAGTTTATCTTGACAAAGACAGGAAAAGATTTCATAGTGCAAACTAAGGATTTGCTTAAAAAATTGGGTATTGGGTAAAACTTTGTATAAAAAACTATTTGGTCATTGGAGGTGAAATATGTTGAAATTAAGAAAGTGTGCAGGAATTATATGTGTTTTATTTTTTGCAGCTCTTATAATGCCATGTAATGTTTTCAGCGCTGCGGATGTAGGCGTAGCGGGAGCAGCCACAACTAGCGCCGGTACAGGCAGCACTGCAACCGGAGCGGGAGCGGCTGGCGCTGGAGCTGGAGCTGGAGCAACCGGAGTAGGAGCTGGAGCGGCAGGAGCGGCGGGAGCGGCGGCCGGCACGGCAGCAGTTGCCGGTATTACCACCGGCACCATTGTAGCTGCTGCAGCAGTAGTTGCAGTAGCTGCAGCAATAGCAATTGAAGCCGCAAGTGACGATGCTGTAACATCAGCTCATCATCACTAAACTGCAAGTCAAGTATTATCATGCATAAAGAACGCGGACAAATTAACTTTCCCAACTAAGGAACGGGGATGAAATAACTTCCACAAGTAGGCGCACAGATTTGGGTCGAATTTGTTCGATCTCAAATCACAAAAGTTGAAGGAATAGCGAGCTATTTCAATGCTTTTGGGATTTGAGATCGGACGAAGGCGGCCTGAAGCTGTGATGCATAGTTGGGGAAGTTATTTCGTCCCCGTTCCTAAGCATCACAGATAGGGAAGTTATTTCGTCCACGTTCCTGTCAAAAAGCCCATTGGATGAAAATGAGAAGCTCTAAGAGTCTATTTAAAAAAGTCCCCCTTATCGCATTTACCCTTGTTGCATTTTCTTCCCTTTCAGCTTTTGCCGCAAAAAATTCTTATAACGAAATCAACAGCCTCCTCCTTTCTGCAGAATCCTTATTCAAATCAATGAAAAATAAAGAATATACCGCAATATGGAGTGTGCTTACCGCAAAATCTAAAAAGATCATCATTAAAAATGTGTACAGGGAATCAAGCAAGACATCTGAGGGCTATTCTAAAGAAAAAATCAGATCCGATTTCACTAAAGGAGGTATTATTGCAAAGACATATTGGGATAGTTTTCTTATGGAATTTGATCCTGATATGGTTCTGGAAAGTAGCAAATGGAAAGTAGAAACCATTAAAAACAAGATAGCAATAATATCCATTCATTATAAAGAATCAAAAAAACCTGCGCTGCTGAAGATGTATAAAGAAGAAGGTCTTTGGAAAACAGGCATTGAAGAAACATTTGGAGTAAGAAAAATTCTCCATTAGGAAGACGCTTGACTGTGCTTCTATTTGATGAAAAACTAACAGCCAAAAATCGTTGAAAACCACCTTTTTTTACGTGGGTGTTTCGGCTCGGGGAGGTTCACGAGTTTTCCTGCAAGTATGGCGCCCGGTCTGATAGTAACCATCTCTTTTGCCTCATTTATATCTCCAACAATCTCACCGGCAACCTCTACTGCCGGTGACAGAACAGACGGCCGGTTTTCAGTAGAATGGGAATCTGTGGCAATTATATGAGCCAATCTCAGATCCAGTAATATGTGAGCACACTCCATGGCTTCTTCACCCAATCCGCCTGTAATACTTGTGGCCGTGATTTGAACAATAGACCCCATAGCAACCAGATCATAAAGGAATTCCAGTCGGCGCTGAAATACCATATTTCTTTCCGGATGTGCAATAATCGGGGTAATACCTTTTAGCTTTAACCGGAAAAGTTCGTCCTTTAATCCGGACGGAATAGCATGAACCGGAAACTCTACCAGAACATATTGCCCGTTATTATTAATTGTAGCTACTTCACCGGACAATATCTTTTCCGTAAGTCCAACGCATATGTGCGCCTCTGACCCGGGACATAAATTCAACTCAATTCGATTTTTCTGTAAAATCCCGCGCAGATTTGCAACATGATCGGTCACTTCACGCAAAGGGTTGCAGTAAACTCCGTTGAGCGTATGAGGAGTGGCCACCACCGTTCGGATGCCATCAGCTACAGCCTGCCTTGCCATGGCAATGCTCTCTTCCACACTGAAAGAACCGTCATCAATAGCTGGAAGGATATGAGAGTGAATATCTATCATAGGGATTTAGGGATTATCAATCATCAATTCTTCTTTTCTTATTCTTCTTCTTATTTCTCTGACTATCGTCGCCATAGTAATAATAGTAGTATTGATAGTAATAATAGCTGTCTTTTCCGGTAGTCACACCATTAAGGACAGCGCCGAGGATATGAGCATTTACTGTATGGAGCTGGCTTAAGCCATTTTGCACAACCTGTCGGGGAGTTTCACCGGCGCGAATCACCAGTATTGTGCCGTCCACTATTTTAGAAAGCAATACGGAATCAGTTACTGCGGTCAGCGGAGGCGAGTCAATAATAATTCTCGTATACTTTTTTCTCAATGCTTTAACAAGATGTTCCATCTTTCTGGAACCTAAGAGTTCAGATGGGTTAGGAGGAATCGGCCCGCAGGGAATTATATCCAGGTTCGCTATATCGGTATTAACCACAACATCATTCAGTTCACTCGATCCGACAAGCACACTTGATATTCCTGCATCTCTACCGATATTAAAAAGCTTATGAACACGTGGGCGTCTCATATCGCAATCGATAATAAGTACATTAGAACCGGCCTGGGCCATAGTTACAGCCAGGTTTGCGGCGCAAGATGTTTTTCCCTCCTCGGGTCCAGCGCTTGAAACAAGAATTACCTGCGGCGCAGCATCAGCGGAAGAAAAGAGGATGCCTGTCCTGATTCCGCGGAATGATTCGCTTGCTGTAGATTTGGGAGAATGGACGGCAATCAGGTCTGCTGGAGATGTCCCATCATGGTTTTCAGAAGAAGCAAAAGCCGGAACAGGTCCCAGATATGGAATCTTGAGATATTCCTTGATTTCATCCGGAAGTTTGATGGTATTATCAAGATATTCTAAAAAGAAAGCCAGCCCTGTTCCCATAGCAAGACCTACTATAATAGAAAGGAGAAGGTTGAGTTTCTTCTTTGGTTTTACAGGAGATTCGGGAGTCTCTGCTTTATCGATAATCCTGATATTTCCTGTCTTCATCTCTTCGGTCAGCGAGGTTTCTTTGAATCGTTTGATCAATAGCTCATACATGTGCCTTGAGCTTTCCGTCTGGCGCTGGAGGACCCCGTACTGTACCGCCTTCTTGTTCATTGAAAGGCTTTCTGTTTTTTGCCTTGCCAGAGCTTTTTTCAGGGATTCCTCCCTGGCAACAGCCAGCTTATATTCATTTTGAAGTGAATTGACAACACGTTTACACTCTATTGCCTTCCGCTTTTTCAGATCCTCCAGTTCAGACTCAATTGCCACCATCTTTGGGTGATTTTGACCATATTTATCAGAAAATTCGGACATGCGGTTGTAAAGGTTGACCTCCATATTTTTGATCTGCTGGATTAATTCGTTGCTCAAGATCCTGGGAATCGAGTCGAGCATATCAGGGTTGTCCTTAATAGCCATTGCCTGCATGTACCTTGTCTCAGCCTCCACTCGTAAGGACTCGGCATCTACAACTTTGGCATTAATCTGTGCCAGCTTCTGCGCGGTGATCTTTTCAGCATCGCTGGAAAAATCTGTGATGATCTCCTGCTCTTCCTTATATTGTAAAAGAGCATTTTCCGCAGCCTCTACTTTTGTCCGTTCTTCCCCAATCCGGTCATTCAGCCATTTGACCGCATCCTTGGTTGCCGTGAGCTTGATCTCCATATTCATGTCAATGTAAGTCCGAACCAATTCATTTGCTATCTGAGCCGCAAGAACAGGATTTTTTGCTTCAAAGCTTACATCTACAAGCCGGCTGTTTCGAATCGGACTTATATTAATCCGCCCGATAAAGGCGGAAACCAGTCCGGAATCAGGAGTAAAATCCGGTGAAAGAGCATATATCTTTCGGTCTCTATTTCCCTTTTTAAGCTTAAACTTTATCTTTGAGCCAGGATACAGATATTCGTAAGCAGAAACAATTGAACTGGTTAAAGAAACTATCGCCAATTCTTTTTTTATCGTCGCAGGCATTTTTAATTCAGAGCTAACTATTTTATCCACAAAATCACTTTTGTGCGCCCATCCGGTTCTGCCATCTTCAAGCTTGATATGATACCAATCTTCCTTTGTATCAATGACCGAATATAGCCTTTCTTTTATCATCCTGAACACTATTTTAGAATCATGAACCGGTTCGTGACGGGCAATGGCAAGATGAACTTTGGATTTCACTTCTTTTAAACCCTCTACTGAGAATTCCAGGCGCTCCGGCAAGTTCTTCTCACTTTTCAGAAAAGTAATATCTTTGACTGCAAAATCACTTTTGTGCGCCCATCCGGTCCTGCCATCTTCAAGCTCAACATGATACCAATCTTCCTTTGTATCAATAATCGATACTGTTGTTTCTACTAACGACAATTTGTCATTTTTTCTACCATCTCCAGAATTCAACAAAGATATTGTCCACTCCTTTAAGAATCCCGCAGTCTCACGAAACCAGCCTTTGATGTTTGAAATAAAATTGTTTTTGGATTCAGGAAAAAATTCAGCGCTGTTTTCCAGATCCATCCGCCGTATTACTTCCCGGGCTACAGTACGGCTTTCGATAATCTTGTACTGAGTCTGGTAGTAATCGGATCCAGTGGCATCCACAGCCATAACTTCCTGGATGGAAACAAGATTCGGATTCTCCTTTTCGATTACAATTCGGGAACCGGCCTGATAAATTGGTATGGACGTAAATGTATGAATGGCTACGGTAAGGACTGTTATCGTAAAAAAGGTGATGATGCTCCATCTTCTTTTTATTAGAACACGAAGATAGTCTCGGATATCTGTCTGCTCTTCTTTTTTATATTCTTCCATTAAAAAAAACTCTCCGGAACCACAATCACATCACCGGGCAGGATACTGACATCCTGACCTTTTTTTCCGGCTTCAGTGATTGCGTCCACTTTGACACGAATAATCTTTTCCACTCCATCTTCCACGCGTATGATACGGGTCCTGTTTCGAGCGGCTATCTGGGTAAAACCGCCTGCCATGCTGATAGCTTCAACCAGAGTTATCTCCCTTTCCTGATAGAGATACGACCCGGGTTTTTGCACCTGACCAATTATGTAAAAATTTTCCGCCTTGGGAATATAAACAAGATCCCTGTCAAATAAAAGGAGATTTGACAATTGATCTCCCCCTTTAAGCAAGCCCGGAATATCAATACGGATCACAACTTTTTTTTCATACTCTGTATTGGAATTTTCTTTGCGGATGATTATCCCCTGTTTGCCGCCCTGTTCAAAGTCAATTCCTCCTGCTCTGGAAACAGCATCCAGAACCCTCTCCCTGGCCTGAAGAGGATAAGTTCCAGGCAACTTCACAGAACCGAGTACCATAAACTGTTTGCTCTTGTAACCACTCACTGTGACGGAAACATGCGCATCCAGAACAAACCGGCTATCAGCGAGTTTAAATGATATGAGGCTTTCGATCTGGGAAGCAGTAAGCTCGTCCACTTTAAGTCTGCCGATTAAGGGAAAGGAGATATAACCATCAGCGCTTATGCGAACTTTTTCACGAGAAAGATCCGGCTCTTCATATACTATAATATCAAGAACATCATATCCTCCAACCTTGTAATCCTGAGCTGTTGGATTGCCGGCATCCGGATGAATGGCAAGGTATTCTGCGACGGTATAGTTGGGTGTATGTTGAATTATTTTTTTCAGGCCAAGATCTTTCTCTTCTCTTTTTTTAGCCTCTTTAATTTCGACAAACCTGGCAAGATCGCTTTCTTCGAGCCCCTCAAGTTTGCCTTCCGAAACAGTGGTAACATGCACTACATTCCTGCTATCGCTGCATGCGCCAATAAATAACAAGAAGGCAATAAAAATAAATCCTGTTAGAAAACGCATACGTGGCATCAAACCCACGCCCTCGTTAAAAAAAGCAGTTTCCATTCTATGACAAAGCAAAGGGTGGTTTTTTAACGAAATAAATTTCGAGAGTCTTAAAAAAAAATGAGATATTTTGAAAAAGCCTTTTTTCATGCTGATTTTACGCTCCATATGAACTTTTATTGCTATTCGGACTACAGGAACAAGTCACTCAAGCGTACCCGCCGTTAATATCAAAACTTGATTTAGCTCTTTAAGAAAAATAATGCAAACATTTATTTAGCTGCACAGCAAAAAAAAGCGAGCTGTGCGGTTAGGAAATTTCAGATTTACGCCGCCAATTTGGGTAGTCCCTGCAAAACAGTGCAGGTAATAATTTCAATAGGTTATATATTATATCTTATATATTATATCTTCGGCAGCACATAGCGAAAAATCAGGTGCTTACAAAGTGAAACAGGTCAGTATTCCCAAGCCTGCATTGCTTTGCAGGAACTACCAACTTTTGCGATCTGAGATCAAACAAATCCGACCCAAATCTATACGCCTGCTTGATGAAATAATTTGAGTGTAACCGTTCACGGGGAGAACTGGTAGTAAGCAAGGCTGCTTCCTAACATGTAAGCTTTTACAGGTGCTGTAGATGTGCGTTTTCAGGACAATCAACTATAGATTTGCTATGTTGGTTGTCCTGAAAACGTGCATATGCAGTGCCTGTGAACGCTTACCAAATTATTTCGTCCACATTCCCAAGGAAAGCCTGACCCCAGATTTTATTCAACCCAGTTTTCCAGATGCAGGCCAACAACTCTTTCAAATTCTTTTGTGTTGTTGGTCACTAATGTTATATCCAGCGATCTGGCCAGACCTGCTATGAGCAGATCATAAGGACCAATCGGCATTCCTTTCGTTTCAAGTTGAGCGCGAATAGTTGCGGCTTCTATAGCAGAGGAACGATCCATGTCAATAAGGTTCAGCGGCAGAAGAAATTTGGCAAGAGCTCCCTCGGAACGTTGCTGGTATTGACTTTTTTCAATCCCATATTGAAGTTCGAACAAAGTGATTGTGGATATTGCAACATCCTGTGGAGAATGTTGCCTGAATCGCTCAAGAACCTCTGATGGGCGTTTTTTAATGAGATATATGCAAATATTGGTATCAAGCAGGTAAAGCATCAGAAAGATTCTCTCTTCTGCATGGCGGGCTGATTACGTCCGTCTTTCATAAAATCTTCCGGAAATTCACTGAGAGATTCAAACAACGAATCCCATGTCATTTCTATGGGCTCCAGTATAACCTGTTTGCCGTGTTTCAATATTTTTACCTCATTACCAGGAATTCTGAATGCCTTGGGCAGTCTTACTGCTTGAGAACTGCCATTTTGAAATAATTTTGCTGTTTCCATTTTATTACCTCTCATTAGTATATATTTTGAGTATATATGCTAATGCTCTGAAAATCAATTTATTTTTTCCTCTTAATAAATTCCGAGCTTCTTTTTTTGTAACCATTCACGGGAGAACTGGCAACTCAACATGTAAGCTTTTACAGGTGCTGTAGATGTGCGTTTTCAGGATAATTTGCTATGTTGGTTGCCCTGAAAACGTGCATATGCAGTGCCTGTGAACGCTTACAGAAAAATCAACAAGCCTGCCCACACAACAAAGGAAATATTCTTCGCATCAAAGACCAAGAAGCATAACCATATTCCCACGAAATAAGCAATCCCGTGTACGACGAAACCTGAGCTGGTCAATTTAACAGACATGGCTACCACCTTAAAGCGGGTGTAACACAAAAAAGTTATAACATAAAAAATGCATCAAACATGAAAAACCACTGGACTCGGGTCAGCAACATGTATCATATGCAAGGTCATGGACTGGCCGTTAAAAATACAGGGGCGCTTTGTGACAGAAGCGGAGGTAAATGAAATACGGATCCTTCTTCAGAATCATCCGTTATGGAACCGATCTCGTTTGTCCCGCGAACTGTGTGTACGTTGGAATTGGCAGCGTCCCGACGGTCAGATTAAAGACATGGTCTGCCGCGAACTTCTCCGCAAGCTTGAGTCTCGAACCCTTATAAAGCTTCCCCCACGCCAGTGTTTCGGTCCTGGGGTGTCAAAAACGACTCAAAACTTTCCCCGGTTTTTTGGCTTTAGAAAAACTTATCCTGTATATTCTGTCGTAAAACTTAAAATTCTATACTATCAAGTCAAGATTTCTGGAAGCCTTGTGAAGCACAAGCCCATTGCCGTTTCCGATACGGTGTATCTCTTGATTTATACTGATTTTGGCCGGCTGCAAATAATCATACAGGCAACTCCAGCATTTACGATGGTCTGTATGTGAGTTGCACATGAAAATTTCAACTATTGCATACCTGTATTCAGGATAGGTAGAAACCAGAATGTGTGATTCAGCCAGAAATATTACCGCAGTTATTCCTCTGCCAGGATACGACACTGAACTCTTTCCGAGAACTATTGCGCCTGCCTGTGTTGCAGCGCGTTCAGCTATCTGAATTATTCTATCCTTATCATTAAGATCACCTTTACATCCATAGCAATCAATGTTCAATTGCGTAATGGCTTCATGTGAATTCATGCGAGCGCATTTCCTGATCGGCACTTGAGCGAAAAACCTGTTCAAGCAAGATTTTGAGTTTTAAATTAGCACACCTTCGGTGCGGGCTTTTAGCTTTTAGCTAATGGCTAACCACACAGGTCGAAATATTTCGTATTTTTATATTTTTACACTTGTTATATTAGTTTATTTCCTATAGTTTTTCAAGGAAAAGAGGAAATTAACGGTAAAAGAGGCTTCCAGCCTCTTAAATCAGCGGCAGGATGCCGCTGCTACTTTTCAATCAAACGTAAAGTAAAAATGAAGGATGTCGTAAAAACTTACGAGGTTTGTTGCTTGATTAATGCTTTATTTTTTGCAAATATTAAGATTAATGTCCTTTCGGTTGCGGCAGGAGAACCTGCACAGGGTTATCTTTGTGCTGTTGGTTTTGATTCTTGTGGCCACAATGGCTTTTTCATATTTCGAAGAAGAACTGGGACTTTTCGATGCCTTCTGGTGGTCGATTGTGACCGTAACGACCGTAGGATACGGTGATATCTCTCCGGTTACTCTGGGCGGCAGGTTTGTGGGCATAGCGCTTATGATGCTGGGAATTGGTTTTTTGGGTGTACTGACTGCTACAATAGCCGGCGTCCTTATTGAAAACAAGCTCATGGAGAACAAGGGCATGAAAAGAGTAAAAGTAAAAGGACATTTTGTTATCTGCGGATGGAATTTCAGGGGCAGGGAGATCGTAGCGGAATTACGAGCTGATGCCAAGACCGGTGATACGCCGATAGTTATCATTGCAGAGTTGACCGAAAAGCCTCTGGATGATTTGAATCTACAGTTTCTTCGAGGGGATATTCAACCGGAGATTCTTGAAATGGCTAACTTGAAAGAGGCTCGCACAGTGATTCAGCTCTCGGATGACAAGCTGGATGTTCATGTCCGTGACGCCAAGACTATTCTTGACACCTTGACCATTAAGAGTCTCTATCCCCAGATTTATGTTTGTGTAGAACTGATAGAGTCAAAGAATGTTGAACACTGCCGGCGGGCAAAAGCGGACGAGATTATCGTAGTGGGCGAATTGAGCGCCAATCTTCTGGTGCAGGCTGCTCTGGATCATGGCATTACTCATATGATTACCGAATTGGTCAGCAATCGCTACGGTAGCGAACTCTACAAGATTGAGCTGCCTTCCTCTCTGGCAGGGCTGACTTTTTTTGAAGTTATGTGTGAGCTGAAAAAGAATCACGGCATACTCTGCCTGGCAGTGGAAAACAAGGAAACGCATAAATTGATTGCAAATCCTGACGCGGATTACCGACTCAAAGCGGAAGACGAACTGGTGGTAATTGCCACAAATCGTCCCGAGTTGTGTTAGGAACGTGGACGAAATAACTTCCTATACAAACTGTAGGGGCAAACCTGTGTGTTTGTCCGGAAATTGGTGAATTTCTAAAATTTGCAACTATCTGTAAAAAAGAAAAGGAGGGATTGCTATGTCTGGAAAATTTGATCTGGTCAAACAATATCTATTTGAAATGGAGTTACCAATTGTCAGTGAAGATCCTGGGGAAGAACTGGTGGTGGTGGATAACGAGGAAAACGGCATTAAGAATCTGGTTATAGACTGCGAGGAACCCATTCTGGTTCTGGAGCAGATTATCATGGAGGCGCCTCATGACCCTGACAACCTGTTCAAGCGGTTGTTGCAGATGAATCGCGATCTAGTTCACGGAGCCTTTGTTCTGGACGAAAATGCAAAATTAATCCTTTTCAGGGACACTCTCCAACTGGAGAACCTGGATCGAAACGAGCTTGAAGCTTCTATCCAGGCTTTGAGTCTGGCGCTGGCCGAACACAGTTCGGAACTGTTGAGTTACGCAAAAAAATGATCAACGGTCTTGATTTGTCAATTGAGAAATTGATCCGTCTGCAGCGGATTATTGATTTTAATCCCTCAATTCCAAAATTCCTGAATTCATTTGTCTTAAAAGGAGGTTTTTTCGATTATGTCTATTTTTAAACGTATTTTCAAGGTAACACAGGCTGAAACTCATGCCGTGATCGACAAGTTAGAAGACCCTGTCAAGATGACGGAGCAGGGTATCCGCGATCTTAAAAAAGACTTGCAACAGGCCATGGCCAGTTTGGCCGAAGTCAAGAGTATGGCGATTCGGACAAGGAGGAATGCGGACAACAAAAAGAAACTTGCCGCTGATTATGAGCGCAAGGCCATGATGCTCCTTCAAAAAATGCAAGGTGGCGAACTTGATCCGGCAGAAGCCGAACGGCTGGCCGCTCAAGCATTAAATGAAAAGGAGCAGAGCGCGACCGAGGCAGTGCAATTTGCTCAGGAAGCCGAAAGGCATGAGCAAATGGCCAACCAGCTTCAAACCAATGTAAACAAGATCAAATCAACGGTTGCAACCTATGAAAACGACCTGATTACGTTAAAAGCCAGAGCCAGGACTGCGGCAGCTACCAGGAAGATCAATAAGCAGATCGCCGGGGTTGATTCTTCCGGCACGATTGCCATGCTGGAAAAAATGCGGTCCAGAGTAGAGGAAGACGAGTCGCTTGCAACGGCCTATGGCGAAATGGCTACTGCGGACAAGAGCGTGGATGATGAAATTAACGCAGCGCTGGCCGGCGGTTCGACTCCGAGCGCGTCACAGTCCTTGCTGGAACTGAAGCGAAAGATGGGAATGGCTTGAAACAGTTATGGGAATAAGAGATTTTTTCAAGAAAAATAAAAAAGAGGAATTCGATCCATTAAGCGATCTTTCCCTTAATAGACTCAAGAAAGGTTATCTGGTCGATTACGATCTTAAGACATGGGAAGTATCGGCCTGTAATTATTACGACTGGGGAGAAGGCGATATCTCTAACGAGTGGCAACTCAAAAGCAGAGACGAGGTTGTTTATCTTGAGATGGAATCGGATGACGAGGAGGAATGGAGCCTGAATCGGAAGGTCATATTTAGCCTTCTTGATTCGCAAATCAAGAAACAGATAATTGAAACAGGCGATCCGCCTGAGAAGATTCTCTTTGAGGGAATCGCTTATTATATGGAAGAGATGTCCGGCGGGCGCTTTTATAAAGACGGTCAGGATTCAGGCAGGGAAGTGCTTCAGTGGAGCTATCAGGACAATAAGGGGAAATTGTACTTCAGTATTGAACAGTGGGGCGAAGAGGAATTTGAAGCAACTGCAGGCGAACCGGTGGAAGAATATCAATTTACAAACATTTTGCCTGCAAATCAGTAAGGAACGTGGACGAAATAACTTCCCCAATCAAGCAAAATCTGAGGGATTACCAACTGATTGAATTTACGTTGGTAAGCCTGAAAACACATGAAAACATTAGATCTCATAAATACCCCGCTTGCCGGAACCAACCTCATTGAAGCAAGCGCCGGCACAGGCAAGACATATACAATTGCAGGTTTATTTTTAAGATTGATCCTGGAAAAACATTTTCCGGCAGATCAGATACTGGTTGTAACCTTTACAAAAGCTGCAACTGCTGAACTTAAAGATAGAATTTACAATAAACTTCTTTGCGCAAAAGAGGCATTTTTAAAGGGTTCAAGCGATGACAGGCTGATAGAATCCCTTGTAAAAAAGCATAACAACTCTGCTCCGGCCATTCGATTGATAGAAGATGCTCTTATTGATTTTGATAAGGCTGCTATTTTCACCATACATGGTTTTTGCCAGAGAATTTTGTTTGAAAATGCTTTTGAGACAGGAAGTTTGTTTGACACAGAGCTTGCAATAGACCAGGCTGATTTAATGCAGGAAGTTGCGGATGATTTCTGGAGAAAGCATTTTTACGATCAGCCGTCGGAATTTTTAAGTTATTGTATTAAAAAGATATCAGGCCCTGAATATTTTTTAAAATTGCTGGATAAAATAAAGACACCGGATATAAGGATAATACCGGATATAAAAAAACCCTCACTAAAAAGCCTTGGTCCTTTCAGAGAAACGTTTGACTGTCTTAAAAAAGCCTGGGCCTTTTCCAGAAAGAAGATAGAGTCCGCCTCAGAAGGATTAAGGAATCCATCTCTTAACGGCACGGTTTACGGGAGCACAAAACCCGGGCAAACCGGTTTCTCCAAAAGGGATATGAAGGTTTTTTCCATGATTGAAGCCATGGACGGATTCGTTGATTCAAAAAGCGCCAAATTTCCATTATTTAAAGATTTTGAAAAGTTTACCTCAACAAAACTGATAAAATCAGCAAGAAAAAATCATATTCCCCCATCACACGAATTTTTTGATATCTGTGACGAACTTTATAAGACAGGTATTTCTCTTGAATCTGAAATGGAAAGATATCTTCTTTTCCTTAAAGCCGAATCTTTTAAGTTTGCAAAGTCAGAACTTTTTGCAAAGAAAAAGAAAAATAACACACAATTTTTTGACGACCTTCTGATGATGGTTATGAAAGCCCTTGAAAAAAGGCAGGGAAATGAACTTGCAAGGGCGATAAGACAAAAATACCAGGCCGCCCTCGTAGATGAATTCCAGGATACTGATCCTGTTCAATACAAAATCTTCAGCAGGCTCTTTTCTTCAAAAGACAGTGTTCTTTTTATGATAGGCGATCCTAAGCAGGCAATATATAGCTTTCGAGGGGCTGATATTTTTTCCTACATGAAGGCTGCCCGCAATGCCCGGTCAAAATATACACTTACAGATAACTGGCGTTCGGAAGCCGGTTTGATAACCGCGATAAACACCATATTTTCCAATGTCAAACAGCCGTTTGTATTTGATGAAATTGGGTTTGAAAAAGGAAAGCCCGGGAAAAAAATCGAATCTATTAAAGAGAATGAAGATAACGAGGATGAAAAAATTTCAGCTCCTTTGAAGTTATGGTTTTTGGGTGCAAAAAAAGGCGGACTGATAAACAAAACAGAAGCTATAGAGTTGATTGCAGAAGCTGTTGCCGGTGAAATTTCAATTATTCTTCCACATGACGAGATTTATGAGACTGATTATATCAAAGAGAGCGACATAGCTGTTCTTGTCCGAACAAACAGACAGGCGCAGGTGATAAAAAAGTACCTTTCAGCCAAAAATATCCCTTCGGTTCTCTACAGCGCTGAAAATATATTTGATTCTCCGGAAACTGCGGAAATGGAAAGAATTTTACAGAGCATTTCAGAGCCTGCAAACGAACGGCTGTTTAAGTCTGCTCTTGTAACAGACATAATGGGTGTCTCCGGCGAAGAAATTGATTCAATGGATGAAAAAACTTTTTGGCGGGAAACCAGATTTGCCAACTTTATGGAGTATTTTCAGTTATGGAACAGGCGTGGCTTTATTAGAATGTTTCGTCTTTTTATGACAAGAGAAAAAGTAAGAAAACGCCTTCTTTTATTTCCGGATGGAGAAAGACGGCTTACAAATCTTCTTCACCTTGCAGAAATATTTCATCGGCAATCAATTGAGAAAAAACTCGGAATAAGAGGTCTTTTAAAGTGGCTTTCCGAACAGAAAGATCCGACGTCTCCCAGACTTGAAGAGCATCAGCTTCGTCTTGAAAGTGATGAAAATGCCGTAAAGATCGTAACCATCCATAAAAGCAAAGGACTTGAATACAGGATCGTGTTTTGTCCATTTGGATGGGAAGGATCTTTGATCAAAAACGATGAAATCATATTTCATGATAATAATGAAGATCAAAAGATGACTCTCGATCTTAATTCAGGCAAAAACAGCGGCAATGTTGTCCTTGCCCAAAATGAACTTTTAGCGGAAAACTTAAGGCTGCTTTATGTTGCTTTAACAAGAGCAAAAGAAAGATGTTATCTTGTCTGGGGACGAATCAGGACAGCTGAAACATCTGCTATATCTTATCTTTTTCACTGCAAGGATGCCGCAGGGAAAGATAATATTGCGGCTTCTTTAAAAGAAACCTTTACGGCAAAAAAAGATAATGAGATTTTAGATGATTTAACAAATCTTGTGAAAAACTCAAAAGGAAGTATTGAACTTGCGTTGCTCCCTCTTGAAAACCATGGGAAACATAAACCCCGGATAAAAAAAGAGGAAAAGCTTGTTTGCCGGAAATTTTCAGGAAAGATTGATGCCGGCTGGAAAATATCAAGTTTTTCATCTCTTGTATCAAGGCAGGCTTCAAATAGAGAGCTTTCCAACCCTGAAACATATTGGGATACATATTGGCGTTCTCAAAACAGCCTGCCCGATCAACCTGATCAATACGGCAAGACAGATATTTTTTCTTTTCCAAAAGGAACACGGGCAGGGACATTTTTTCATGATATTTTTGAACATCTTGATTTTGCATCAAATAATCAGGATTTTCCTGATCATCAAAATAAACTGGTGGAAAGCAAATTAAAAGCATACGGTTTTGACCTGAAATGGCAAGATACTGTTTGCAATATGACAAATAAGGTTCTTTCCGTGCCGCTTTCAGAAGACAGAAGCGATCTCATTTTATCATCCATTCAATGGAAGGATAGAATAAATGAGATGGAATTTTATTTTCCCTTAAAACGTGTCACGCCGCAAAAACTTAAAAGAATTTTTGCAGATTATGGCGGCATTGATATCCCATCCGGTTTTTCCAACCGGCTTGAAAACCTTACTTTCTCACCCGCAGAAGGCTTCATGAAAGGGTATATTGACATGATATTTCATTCAAGCGGCAGTTTTTATCTTGTGGACTGGAAGTCGAATTTTTTAGGTGCAAACATTAAAGAGTACAATAAAAATTCTTTAGATAAAACCATGAAAGATGATTTTTACATCCTGCAGTATCACATATATACCCTTGCACTTCATCAGTACTTGCGTATACATATGCCCGGTTACAGATATGAAAAAGATTTTGGAGGAATATTTTATATTTTTATCAGAGGAGTAGAACCTGACCGAGGTCCGGAATTTGGCATCTACAAAGATATTCCGGATCCCGATCTTATAAATGAGCTTGGAAAGCTGCTTATTCCTGAACCCCTGCCGGTCCGATAATATAGTTGCGTTATTTTGAATAACGTTGCACGGTAATCAAACAATTTGTATGTTTTGGAGATAAAAATACGAGGCGGAAAACATGCGGGAGCCGGCCGGAAAAAGAAACCAGATCGTTTGAGACGTGAACTTGTGACAATTCGATTACCGCAGTGGATGATTTTACAACTCAAAAACAACGCTCAAGACCATAAAAGAACAGAAAAACATAGCCGATATTGGCTTTTGGCTCCGAACGACCGTTTGCCAACCATTTGAGGTAAGCGCCACGACATTTTGCAGAAATGCTCCCATATTGCAACCAATACCCCAACCCATACCCTGCTTCCCAAGGTTCGGCAGGAGAAACTTTAAGCTGCGGATTAATAAGACAGGCATCGTTTTCATATCCGTAGGAATCAAGCAAAGTCTCACCTACATATATCATTCCGTCAGATATATTGTAACCCTGGACGTTGATACTCTGACCACTTTCATACCATTTGGCAGGCTTTCCATCACTTAGGCGTTTATTTAGTTTATAATTACCGCTATATCTTTCGTGACCGGAAACCCCAACTCTAAATGTGATTCCGGATGTACCCGTCAGCTTCTTGCTTAAGACAAACCCCTTGACTATTCTATAAATAACATAAAGAATGAATAAAATAAATATTGTCTTCATGGTAAATCCTTTCTCACTTTGATTACCAAATGCAAATTTTGCTATTTTAGCTCTATGGCAATTCCACAATCAAGCAAAATCTAAGGAGTTGCTAAGGTCTCATCTTAATATTAAGTTTAGTGTTCAGGATTAACAGGAATTTAACAATCAGGCACAGGGAATTGGCAAAGGTTTATTAAGAAGAAGTGAAATCTCGGTTGACTCCTGCTGTCAACTCGCAATTCAGAGCTTGGAACAGGATGTCTCCAATTTTGAGGAACTGATTGCACTTGTAAACCAATACAAGAATGATCTTGAAACTTTGAATGAGCAGGAAGAAATAAAAAAAAGCGGAATTCGACTTCATTGGTCGAAAGTGTACCAAATTGCTCTTGTGGAAAAATTGCCAGTCTCGCTGACAGCCCTGAAGCTATAGAGCGCTTACGAAAGGCAGATATGAAAAAACTCCCTATTGGTATTCAAACGTATAAAAAGATAATAAATAGCAACTACTACTATGTGGACAAAACATCTTTTATTAAAAAGTTGCACGACGAAGGGGAATATTATTTCCTTTCCAGACCCCGCAGGTTTGGCAAAAGCCTGTTTTTAAGCACACTGAAAGCAGCTTTTTCTGGTGAAAAGAAGTTATTTCAGGGGTATTTTCTGGAGCATAATTGGGATTGGGATATCAAGCGGCCTGTGATTCATATCAGTTTTGGCGCTGGAGTAAGCAGAAGTGTTGAAGATATCAGAATTACTTTTGATGAAATCCTGTATGACCATGCCCGGGAAAATTCGATTGAGTTTGTGAAAAAAAGTCTCAAAGGCAAATTCGCCGAACTTATCAGCAGCCTTTACGAAAAATATGGCCGGCAGGTAGTAGTACTCATTGACGAATACGATAAGCCCATTCTTGACAATATTCACGAAACAGAAACCGCTGTTCTAATTCGTGAAGAACTCAAAAATATTTATTCGGTCATCAAAGACGCTGATCCATACCTCAAATTTGTATTTATCACCGGTGTATCAAAGTTCAGCAAGGTTTCTCTTTTCAGCGGGCTGAATAATTTGAAGGATATTACTTTGTCAAAGGAATATTCCGCTATTTGCGGATATACACAAAAAGAATTAAAAACAGTTTTTACTGATCGTCTGAAAGATATAAATTTGAATGAAGTCAGAAAATGGTACAACGGATATAACTGGTTGGGCGAGGAAGTTTATAACCCCTTTAATATCCTGTTGTATCTCGACAGCAAAGAATTTCGCAATTACTGGTTTGAAACAGCGACGCCTACTTTTTTGATTAAACTGCTTGAGGAAAAAAAATATTTTATCCCGGACATAGAAAATATTAAAGCCAGTGAAAGCACAATCGGCAGTTTTGACATTGACAGGCTGGAGATAGAAACCCTGCTTTTTCAAACAGGTTATCTTACCATTAAAGAGGTTAAAAAAATTGTAACCATAACACAATACCGCCTGGGATATCCTAATCTGGAGGTTAAGCAGAGCTTGACCGACTATATTCTGTACTATCTGACTTCCAACACTATGGAAAAAGAAAACAACAAGTTTGCCATTTTTGAGGCCCTGACATCCAACGATATGAACAAACTTGAAAAGACCATACAGGCTTTTTTCGCATCCATCCCAAACGACTGGTACCGCAAAAACCGGATAGCAAATTATGAAGGCTATTACGCTTCCATTGTTTATTGCTATTTTGCTTCGCTCGGATTGGATGTTATCCCGGAAGATACTACCAACCATGGTCAGATAGATCTTACAGTACACTTTGATGACCGAATCTATCTGATTGAATTCAAAGTAGTGGAGCTAACAGAAAAAGGCAGCGCCATAAAACAAATCAAGGATAGAAAATATCACCAGAAATATTCAAACAAGAATGTTTATCTAATTGGCATTGAATTCAGCAGAGATGACCGGAATATCGCCAATTTTGAATGGGAATTGATAAAGTCTTCCAAATTAAAACTTCTAAATGATTGAGTTAATGATTGAGTTATGGAAAGTGTCCCGCCTTACGTTAGGAACGTGGATGAAATAACTTCCGCAAGTAGGCGCACAGATTTGGGTCGGATTTGTTCGATCTCAGATCACAAAAGTTGTCAGTATTCTCCTCCTGTTTTCCTGCGGTTGGTTTCCTGTTCTTTCCCAAATACGCGTTTTAGCAAGCCTGTCGTTTGCTTGGCAGGATTTTGCCTTATGGCCGCTTCCTCTTGGGCCAAATAGTAAAAGATTCCATCCATACCTTTCTCAATCACATGACCTGCCAGATCTGCTTTTACATCGGGTACAAAGGGCGTAGAAAGGTATTGTCCCATCACGTTATCGTAGGCTTTGATGGCTCCAACCTCTGACAGGCTGTCCTCAACAAGCGGGCGCATCTCTTGGGCCAATGCCGGAGACATTTTGCGTTGAAAGTACTTTGTGGCAGCATCAGTGGGCCCTTTATAAATCGCCTGAACATCATCAAAAGTCATCTCTGTGATTGCTTGCCGGAAAAGGGTCTTGGCCTTTGGTGTAGCGACTTCCGCAGCGCGATTGAGCTTTAACTCAAGGTCGTCCAGTAGAGAAGACATACCCAGTTTGGCCAGCACGGGCTTTACAAGCCGAAAGCTTTCAGGCAACGGAATATGAACAGCAGAATCACCCTGAAAGCCATCCACTTTTCCCAGCTTGTGTACCACGCTCTCTGTTCCAACGCGCAAAGCATCTTTCATAGCCGCACCAATGTCCTCGGTCCCGGGCGTCTCTATTTTTTCGCTACCCCCAAAAATATTGAAAAGATTTTTCCCTTTTTCCCACCAAAAATATTCTGCTCCAGCGGCTATAGGCCAGCAGGAAAACATGAAAACCATCACCACTGTCCCAAAGATGAGTTGATGTTTGAAAAATTCCCTGAGATTTTTATTCATAAGAACACCTACCTTTCGCGTATAAAAGTATTTTATCACTCGTCGCCAAAAGCGCCACGGTCGGTAGCCTTTGCTCTTTCCTCCTGTGACATGGCAGATAAACGCTCCACTTCTTTCATATCCAGCCCAAGCCCTTCGGACACCCGGCGTCCGTAATCCGAATCGGCCAAGGTAAAAATCGCTGCCTGGCGGAGCTGTATCCGTTTTTTTGCACCACCGAGGTGGTCCACAATGTTATTTATCAAATGATTCCGATCCTCGTCGTTCATCACCCTTCGATACAGTTCTCCAGCCTGAAAGAAATCATCATTCGGATGGGTGTAAGGTTTCCGACCCGCTTTTCCCGAAACATCAAAGGCCGGTTCACCCATGGTGTGATCAGGTGTCGGGCCGTTAAAGCTATTGGGATAGTAGTTCGGGCTGCCTCCACCGTTGGCATCAAAGCGCATAGATCCGTCCCGCTGGTAGTTTTCCGTTGGCGCTGCCTTCGCCCTATTTACCGGCAACAGGTGATAATTGGATCCCAATCGATGGCGATGGGTGTCGTGGTAACTGAACAAACGTCCCTGGAGCATCTTGTCAGGGGAAGCACCAATACCAGGAACAAAATTGGCCGGAGAAAATGCCGCTTGTTCGACCTCTGCAAAGTAATTTTCCGGGTTTCTGTTGAGTACAATACGGCCAACTGGAATGAGTGGGAAGTCACTATGAAACCAAACTTTTGTGATATCAAAGGGATCGAATCGATATTCTTGTGCCTGTTGGGGAGTCATGATCTGAACATAGACTTTCCAGGACGGATAATCGCCTTTCTTAATAGAGGAGAAGAGGTCACGCGTGGCATGATCCGGATCTTCGCTCTTCAACCGCATAGCTTCCTCTCCTGTAAGATTTTCAATACCTTGATCCGTCTCAAGCTGATAATTTATCCAGAAGTGTTCTCCCTTGTCGTTATACCACTTAAAGGTATGACTGCTGTAGCCATTCATATAACGGTAGGTCTTTGGAGTGCCACGATCGGAAAATAAAATGGTGACCTGGTGGATGGATTCCGGTGTCAGGGAGAGAAAATCCCAAAACATGTTCGGATCTTTCAGGTTGGTGGCTGGGTTTCGCTTCTGCGTGTGAATAAAGTCAGAGAACTTCAGTGGGTCCCGAATAAAGAAAACTGGTGTGTTGTTCCCCACCATGTCATAATTTCCTTTCTCAGTGTAAAACTTTACGGCAAATCCCCGTGGATCGCGTTCGGCATCTGCCGATCCCTTTTCGCCGCCAACAGTGGAAAAGCGAATGAAAAGTTCGGTCCGTTTTCCTGCCTCGGAGAGAAATTTGGCTTTGGTGTACCTGGTGACATCATGGGTCACTTCAAAGTAGCCGTAGGCGCCCGCTCCCTTGGCATGAACGACGCGCTCGGGAATACGTTCCCGGTCGAAATGGGCCAATTTTTCAAGCAAATGAACATCCTGCATCAGGACAGGACCGGGATCGCCTGCATTTATACTATTCTGATCGTCATCAACGGGTACGCCAAAATTGTTGGTTAAGGTGTTTTTTCTCATCGCCATCATTGCTCTCCTTTATCTTTGAGTAAAACAGACCAATCTGTTGATAAATTGTGACAATCTATTGTCACGCGCCTTCCTCGTAATCCAGTCATAATTTTAATGTTTCTTTTCTTCACGCTAACGTTGCGCTCACCGGCAAATTTGAGGTGTAGCGAAAAATTTGTCCGAGTGCAACGCTATAATACATTTTTCAAAATCATTCTGTTTCTCTCCTTCCACAGCCTCAACCAAAGACAATAGGAGTTGCTTCCGGGTCAAAGGGATTCTTGCGGATCGCTAAAGAGAAAAGGTATGGATATTGTCCTTTGAGATGTCTTAGATAAAAAAGCCATTGCTCCACAAGTTTTTTATAGACGCGGTCAATGTCGCCGGCAAGATGTTGTATGTCAGAATCGGGCAAGAGATTCAGTTTATCTCGACTGCTTAGCTCATCTACTAAGTGGAATACAGCAAGCAATGCTTCACTAAAATCTTCATGTTCAATTAACACAGGATTTTCAAGAAGACCAAGAAGAAAATCTCTTCTGCTATTTAGAAAATTGCCCAATGTTTCCAAGTTTAAGTGTCCTTTAACATCAACCTTGAAACTATGTTCTCTTATTACTTTTTGTGCAGCGGTGAAACGATTCCCTGGCCAGTTAGAACTGACGAGGAGCTTGTCTCTTATCTCTTCAATAGTTTGATCGTGGCTCAAGAAAAGTTCTAAGAGTTTATAGCCCACTTCGCTAAAAAAAATACCGAGAACCATGTTAACTTTTCTTTCCCTGCTTTGTGTATCTCTTTTTAGTATTATTATTTCAGTGGCGTTTGCGATTACGCCAAGAAAGATTGCTACACCCATAACTATCAATAATACGGCAAACAATCGACTGGCTTGATTTGTTGGGTGAATGTCTCCATACCCCACTGTCGACATTGTAACGATATTATAATACAAAGCTTCGACAAATGAAAGACCTTCCAGGAACATGAAGCCAAAGGTGCCGATTACTGAGACTATCAAAAATAAGGTTAGAAAAATTTTTAGTCGGCGACGTAATTTCTGCATGCTTATATCCTTTAGGAACGTGGACGAAATAACTTCCCCAACTATACATCATAGTTTCAGGCCACCTTTGCCTGATCTTAGATCACAAAAATATCAAAATAGCTCGCTATTCCATCAACTAAATCATTTTTTTGTATAACGTACGGCTGAGGTATGGTCCGATGTACCATGCCGAAAGCCCTTTAGGAGAAACCACTGCACTTCTCGCTATCACCTCCAGCCGTACGTTGGGGTTTAACTTTCAGAAAGGTGGTAAGAATTCCACCTTCGCAAGTTAGTATTAATTCAATAAGTTGTACAATTTATAATACGTTTAAATTGATAGAAATGACATAAAAAGTTAAAAAATATTGATTAACTCTACCTTCTTTGATTAACTTTACCTCCTTTGATTAACTTTACCTCCTTTGCTTAACGCCTTTGATGCAGCCTATAGAAGCCGATACGGATAAGCCCGTTTTGTCCACTCGCTTGATGGATATTCGGCTGTGAGCTGTTCGTATGCTGCCTTGAGAGGTTCGGGCTTCTGCGTGCTTTTGTAGCGGCACACCCCGCGCAGAAAGATGGCTTCCGGCGCGGACCCGCTTTCCGGGTATTTTTCCAGCAGCCTCTCAAGACTCCCAAGAGCCTCGTCAAATTGATCTGTTTCAAAATAAGACTTTCCTATACCCAATAAAAGCGAAGGAATTAAATCTTGGACGGCAAGAAAACCCACTGTTCGATGGTGTTCGTTGCCATCAGGATCAAGCGTAATGAGGGCCGGTGTCCACTTAATATTAAAATCAGCAGACAAGGGCTGGGCGTCAAACGCAACGCGCAGCGGGATCATATTTTCAGTGATAAATCGGATTATCTTAGCGTCTGGATACGTAACCGCATCCATCTGTTGACAGCCAATTCAACCTGGATTGAAGAAATCAAGCAAAACAAGCTTCTTCTCGAGACGAGCCCGGACCAGAGCCGCATCCATCTCCGTTTCCCATTTGATGTTTTCCGTCATAACTATTTCTCCTTTTCTTTTACTTTGCATTTCTACTTGTTTGAATCTATTTGCTACTTAAAACGATCAATAACACGTCGTTTTGATTCGCATGGAGAGGGCCAAAAAAGCCCCTCTCCATGCGGAGATAATTCTTTTCAACCTCACAGCTTCTCTATGTTGGCCCTTAGTTGTGCGATCTGCAGGCCAAGGGAAACACATTGCTTACCTTCCATACAATCATCGACTTCCTGGAGCTCCAGATGGGTCTTTAGCTCCTGCTCACCCTTTTTCAGGTCTACAATCCACGCCTTTTTTGTCTTATCATACTCTACATCAACATCAATCCCGCATTGCCCAATGTCAGGATAGATCGATCTGATCTTTTCGCACAATTCTTTTTTGTCTTGCATAATCCTGTCCTCCTCTGCTTGAAATGATTTGGAAAATGAGTTAAAGAGCTCTCATAAAGTTCACCAGATCCTTCTTCTCTTTCTCCGTCAGCTTCAGCTCCTGAACCAGGTTGAAAAACTCCACGGTGTCTTCCAGGGTCAACAACCGGCCGTCATGGAGATAAGGAGGCGAATCCTTAATGCAGCGCAGGGGAAAAGTCTTGATAGGACCATCAGATGCGACCATTCGACCATTGACCATGCGCGGTTTGAAAAAAAGCTCTGTTTTCAGGTTGTGCATTAGATTATCCGTAACCGTTCACGGGAGAACCGGTAGCAAAACAAGGCTGCTTCCCAACACGTAAGCTTTTACAGGTGCTGTAGATGTGCGTTTTCGGGGCAATCAACTATAGTGTTGCTATGTTGGTTGCCCTGAAAACGTGCATATGCAGTGCCTGTGAACGCTTACGATTATCCGTATAATGAAGGAGCGGGATGGCATACAAATACTATCCCTTTGCCGCTTCTTTGGAACATGGTCAACGTCCCAAAACGAACTGCATATAGACCCTCCAACCAGTTATAACCTGGGTCAAGGCAAAAATCAGAAGAATGAAATTGTTCAGGCCATGAATCACTGGAAGGGCTGTTCGCTTCTTTTTGTTACGGTTCATGTATAGACCGGACGCACCGCCAAAAATAATAAAGAGGGCCATTACAAGGGCGATCTTACCATGGATCCCGGTTATGAGAAACCCATGCAAATAAAGATATACCATGGTCATGCCACCCATCATGCCGCCCAACAACGCCAACATAGCAATCTTTCCCAGCAGCACATGCCGCTTCCATCTGAAAAGCGTCTTCTGATGAAGATGAACTGACCGAAAACGCTGAACCCCGAGGTAGAACACATACAGGGTCAGCACTATAGCCGACAATTGAATGATCGGGTGTATGACAAGCAAAACAGGCCTCCTATAATGAAAAGCTGCAAAGTTTGAGGAACTTGTAAGAAATCTTTTGTTAACTCAGGCAGCGAACAAAATTGACTTCATGCGAAACTGTCGTTAGTTGGCGTCTACTTGAATTCGTGAACCAGTATAAAGTCGTTGTTGGATCTGGTTCCGTGGCAGCCAATACAGCCCGTGGGTTTTCCAAAAGGCTTGGCCGCACCCTTGGGTGTGTACTTTGCCCAGAACCAGTCTCCGTCGTTGGGATTGTACCCGGGGACCTTGTACATCACGGTGATGGCCTTAAGCTCCCTGGCCTTGCTATAGTTTTCCTTTACAACGATGGCTCCCTCCTTAACAGGTGGTTTCGGTGAATTCACCGCACGGTCATTTACGTAAACCTTGTGTAATGGACCGTGGGGAGCACGGCCTGGTTGCATCCCCTGATGGTCAGACCAAAATGACCATTCCTTGTATGGAGAAACCTTTGTGATATAATGCCACAGCGCGCCCGGATCTGCTCCGGGCATATCCGCAAATGCAACAGAGCTTGACAGGAAACAAACTGTAACGACTAATACTCCGATAGTTATTGCCACTTTTTTCATTGTAAACCTCCTTTTTTGATTTATAGCCTGTTTGAAAGGTCTTCATTTTCGCTTGGGACGGACGCTTACCCCTTTATTTTGCACGTGGATGTTCCAAAGAGGGTATTATACAGTCCACACCACCCTGTAACAGATGTAATGATTGGCAACAGGCCAATAACTCCCCACCAACTCTTCAAATAAATGCCAATTGCAATCACAATGAGTCCTATAACTACTCTGACGATCCTGTCGGTTGTCCCTACGTTGTATTTCATACGTATCCTCTCCTTTCAAACAACTGTTTTGGCTCAAGATCTTCGTCGCTCATACTATCCGTCACACCAGTACTCTCGATTCTGAGCTTGATTATGATTTCAATAAGTCAGTGAAGCGCTGACTCCAAGTCACTAATCTTGGTTATCGGTTTCTTGCAACTGTATTGCTCGCATAAGTAAACCGCAGGCTGATGATCCACGGGATGCATAGACTCGACAAGGGGAGACAAACCGGCAAGCCTTTTCCCCTCTGACCCATCAGGGCGCAGAAGCATGACCTTGTTGGGCAAAAACCTTCTCCGTACGGCACTAAACATGGCCCGCGTGGTCTCAAGAGCAGAGTCTCCGGCAATGACAATCTCCAGGCTCGGACCTACCATAAAATCAAGGGCAGCCAATAGTTGTGTATAAGCCAGACGATTTGAATGCCCTTTTGGATTTTCGTAAGCCAAGTTTAAATGACCTCCCAAAAAATGTGATATCTCCATAAATCAGACCGCTCATAAAGCGTAAGCGGTCAAAAAAGGATCTCTGTGAAAATACTTACCCCATCCGAAATTTTCCCATCTCCGCCCCTTGCGCAATAAAAGGGGCAAGAGCAAAAAACAGACCTAATAGAACTACTCTCCATCTCCTCATGATTCTATGCCTCACTTTCCAGGGCGCACTGCGTAAAATCAATCTCTTTTCCGCATCCCTTGCATACATGTTTTTTGTCAAATTCATCTGAAAAAATCTCTATCTCTTTTCCACAGTGAGAACATTTGCAGACAAAAGACTGCAAGTGCTGTAACTGTTCAAAACCAGGGCAGTGTTGCGGTGTAGTCATAATAACCTCCTCGTACAATCCCTCAAAGCCTCTTCTATCTCACACCTGTAAAAAAAACTGCAAAACGCTTCGATGCTATTCCGCTCCACGAGAGTCGTCACAGGGTTTGTCTTCATTGGCTCCCCTTGCATGCTCTGCACTGGGCGTTGTGGTACAGAATGGGAGAGGCTCGTCAGCTTTCTTCTTGCCTTTTTTCTTCTCGTCTTTGTATGTGGTCTCTTTTTCTTCTGTCATGATTTTCACCTCCCTTTGCCTTCAATCTACTTCATACTTCAAGAAATGTGCAGCCATTCATGATTCTACTGTATTGAGGATCAGTGCCCAAGAATCAAGGTCAGATAAGTCTCGATACCCTTTTATAGACACCGTCTTCTTCCAACCCCGACCGCCGATCCCTGACCCCCAGTGAACGGGTTACTTCACTTTATTACTTCAATGTCAAGAGTAGCGATATTCACCTTTACCGGAGCATATTCTGACGGTATAAGCTCCAGAAACTCACCCACTGAGTTCGGGACAAGGCTGTAGTAAAGTGTAGCAGTAATCTTTACAGTGCCCGGTGACGTATTCTGGGGTATATCCCACGAGTAGGTCTCAATTTTGTCTCCCTCGGGCCAATTCTATAATCCACTAAGACGCACTGCGTAAAATCAATCTCTTTTCCGCATCCCTTGCATACATGTTTTTTGTCAAATTCATCTGAAAAAATCTCTATCTCTTTTCCACAGCGAGAACATTTGCAGACAAAAGACTGCAAGTGCTGCAACTGTTCAAAACCAGGGCAGTGTTGGGGTGTAGTTATAAATAACCCTCCACCAGGATCAAGCGTAGCCATTATACTTTCCACAAACCGTGCAGGCTGCAATACTCGCGGACCGTGACTTCACCTGCTTCAATATTAAACACAGCTTCAGGCGCTTCACCAGGCTTCAGAAACTGGCGATACGCCTTTCCATTATCGATCACCTCAATCCATTCGATATAGTGCTTTTCCTCCATAGGATGGGCAATGCTTCCGACCGTTACCTTGAAACCGGTATCAATCTTTTCAACAACGGGCAGATGCTTCTCCCTGGCTGCATCTACCGTATTTTCAACAATAAGCTTCATCGGTTTACCGCAACAGACAAGTTCCCCTTTGCCTTCATGAACCATCTCTACAATGTTTCCGCATACTTCACATTTGTAAACTTGCAGTTTCTCTGTCATTTTTTGTTTCCTCCTTGTCGTTCCTATCCAAATAATTTCATTGTTTCAGATTAACTATGTGTGTATAGAAAGTAAATGGGGTGAACACCTTATTTTATGAAGAAAAACACCCCATTTGGCGACCGGCTCTGTATGTAGAAGTCTGACCTGTCGCCTCTATTCACAAGCATTCGTCCTTTCCTGGATCATAAAGATCGTAGCATCCGTCGTCGAAAAAAACGGATTTGATCAACGCAGCAATATCTGCCAGGTTCAGTGAGTTTTTTGGGATAAAAGCATCGGCCCCGCCATCGTAAGCCGCCTCTCTGTATTCCCGCGAATCATAAGCTGTAAGGATGGTGATGGCTATTTCAGGATGACTTGCCTTGATTCTCCTGGTAAGCTCAAGACCGCTTTCGCCGGGCAATCGGATGTCCATAAAGATCACATCAGGCAGAAAAGTCTTGATTTTTTGAAGGGCATCGGTTGCATCTGGAGCTTCCTCAATAAGCATAAAGGGGAAACGCTCACACAAGGCACTTCTAAAGGTCTTACGAAAAGTAGTGCTGTCATCAACGATTAGTGTTTTCAACATCCTGTTTTACCTGATAGCTGTAGTTGTGAGTTGTGTGAGTGTATTTTGCTCTGTTTACAAGCTTGCTTCCGAATTGTAAATACGATATAGAATGTATATTTTGGAGTGGGATAGTGTATTTTTTGAAAATTTAAGGATATTGCTTTGCCTTTGAAATGCTTGAGCCGTATGAAGGGAAACTTTCATGTACGTGTCTGAGGGTAGGGAAGAGGCCGTAAAGCCTCTTCCCTACCCGATCCATCAATGAAAGAGAATAATCATCAATGAAAAAAATCAAAAGGAATGATCTTTTAAAAGCCTGACACAAGAATATTAAATATTAAGCTCTATCCGAAGCAATATGGGAGAGGTTTGTCAGATTTGTATCCACCTATCCAGGTATCTCAGCTTTTGTTCCTTGTGGAGTGACTGTTACCTGCGAGATTTTTATGTCCGTGGAAGAACTGGAATCTATCAGGCTGAGCGATTTTGAACACCTGGATCAGGAAAAACAGCCGCAAGCATGATGAAAGTATCTAGACATACCTACGGTCGAATTCTTGCCAATGCCCGCAGTATCGCAGCAGAAGCCCTGGTTGCCGGAAAAGCCTTGAAAATCAAGGGCGGTGCATATGAATTGTGCGGCATGGGCGGGCATCGACACAAGAGATGCGAAAGAAAACATGGAAAGGAGGTGAGTAATATGCCACAAAAAGATAAAACAGGTCCCAGAAGCCAAGGTCCGAAGACAGGACAAGGTCGTGGAAAATGTGGTACTAACTACGGAAACCCCGCTATAGAGAGTCTAGACGACGGTATGGAAACCGGCAGGGGACAGAGAGCAGGCAATGGCGCAGGCCGAGGTCAGGGAAAAGGTAGAGGAGCGAGACAAGGTCGCTGCATAAAACGATAAAAGGTAAGGAACGTGGACGAAATAACTTCGTCCACGTTCCTTAATATGAAAAATCAATCTATTTACCGTGATGTCTGATAGTGAAAGATATAAAAAATATTATTGAAAGCCTCCTTTTTGTTGCCGAAAATCCGCTTGCAATAGATCGCATTAAGAATGTACTTGCTATTTCTGATGTAAAGGATATCAAAAATGCACTGTCAGTGCTTTCAGATGAATATGATGCCCGCAAATGCGGTTTTTTTTTAAGCGAGGTTGCCGGCGGATATCAGATCCGCACTAAACCTGAGTATGCAAAATGGATCAAACGCTTAATACAGCCAAATCCAATTCGTCTCAGCAAGGCGGCCATGGAAACACTGGCAATTGTCGCCTACAAACAACCAATAATGCGAAGCGATATTGAACACATAAGAGGAGTTGATTGCGGAGGAATTCTTCGCACGCTGTTTGAACATAAACTCATCAGGATTCTAGGCCGTAAGAAAATTCCAGGCAGACCATTGATTTATGCAACCACAAAGCAATTTCTGGAGATATTTGATTTGAAAGATCTGAAAGACCTCCCCGTGCCAAAAGAGATATAGATTTACAGGTAAGGAACGGGGACGAAATAATTTCATCAACTATGCATCATAGCTTCAGACCGCCTTTTCACTTGTTCTGTGACTCTGCCACGGAATGCCTTGCTGAGTACAGTCACTTTATAAGGCAGAGCTTCAAAGGAATGCATTCCCAGGCAGAGCCTGGGAACGAGTGAAATGCATGGCATCAGAAAAAACGCTTGACTTAAAAATTAATAATCCACTACAATAACACACCTTTTTGAATTTCCAGGGAATGGGCGGTTAACTCAGTGGGAGAGTGCTACCTTCACACGGTAGAAGTCACTGGTTCAAATCCAGTACCGCCTACCATTAATATCAAGAGCTTACAGCAATATAAAGCTGTGAGCTCTTTTTTTATGCCCTTTTATAGCAGACATTCGTTGTGAATGACTTGTTGGCGGTAAGTATTGCAGCAATAGTTTATTTTCTTCTAAATAGCATAGCTTCTTCCGGCGTAGGATCAACAGGAATTTGAGCGCGTTTATGAAGGTGAAACGCTTCCTCAATTAAATCTGTGAGAAGTTCTGTAAATAATACCGGTTGTTCAATTGCTTCCCACAAGAAGTATCCAAACGATCCGGGGATTGGATTAATCTCATTGAGCCATATCTCATGTGTTCGTTCATTGTACAAAAAATCAATACGTGGCACACCCGAACCATTTAAGGCTTCAAACGCATTCACAGCCCATCTGCGAATATTACGTTCAAATTCTTTGTTAAGTTTTGGATTAAGCTCACGCGTAAGAGAAAGCATTCCTTGACTAATTTCACCAGGAGTTTTAGAGCCTGCTTTATTGTCTTTCCCTGACAGGTATTTTTGCTTGAAGTCCAATAACTCTGCACTATGCTTTGGACACTCAATAGCAGATGTAACAATCTGCCCCTTATTCATTCTCACCGCAATGTTGAACTCAACTGCATTTTCCACAAAGGGTTCCACAATAGCAGTTGTGTCATACTTGAAAATACGGGGCAAAACAGCGTTTAATTCCTCTGGATTATTAACCCTTGCTACGCCTATGCTACTGCCGAGATGACATGGTTTAAGACAACATGGGAAATTAAGATCTTTTGTCTCTTTAATTAGCGATTCTTGAGACAAAAGCAAGCCCTCCAACGGTTTTTCAATAACTTTGCAAGGTAACAACGGGATTCCTGAACCTGAAAGTATGCGTTTAGTGATGGCTTTGTTCATAAAAACACTTGATGCTATCGTTCGCATACCGGCATATGGTATGTTGGCAGTTTCGAACAACCCTTGTATTTGTCCATCCTCGCCGATCAAACCATGGAAAGCGGGTACAGCTACATCAAAAATGAATTGTTTTGATTGACCGAATATTCCCTTTTTAGATGAACAAAGCATGCCTTTACCCATTACGCCAAGATCAATTGTTACAGATGTAAGTTGTTTCAGGGTGTTGGCGTCGGGAATGTAATTTTCACGTTTAAACAGCGGTTCACCTGTCAGCCACGAACCATCTGCGGCAATGTAAACAGGAAAAGGGTCATAACGTGATGAATCTATTGCCTGTAACACTTGTAACCCTGTGACAATACTTACATCATGTTCTGGTGAACGACCTCCAAAAAAAACCGCAACTTTCTTTTTCATTTTGATATCCCTGATATTAATAAAAGTTCCCAAATGAATTATTGTACTATAATTTTAATAATTTAGCCTGAAGCCTTCATTTATTGATGAAGCTGCAAATGATGAAGCTGCAAATCGAATGGATAAATGTTCTATTTTGGCTACACTCGAATGATATTTACTTTACTTTTTTAACGACCTTGTAAACATACGTTCCAGTTGACGATGGCCATCGTTCAGTCGCATCTACGTCAAGTTTTTTTGCTCTTGCAATAGCCTTGTCAACTTTCCCTGCAAACCGGCTCAAGTCAAGATTCGAGGAGTTGTAACTTTCGAGTTTGTCCCTGAGCATTTGCTTCATTTCCACTGAAGAAATTGATTTTTTCCGTGTCGAAGCATGATGCAGGTAAAGCCATATCTCAAAGCAGGGATTGCTCACAGCAAGAAAAAAATTGTTCTGCGCGGACTGGCTTGACACAGCAGACAATTCTCCTTCCGGCCACCGATCGACATCAATCATCAGCCAAAGCTCATCATCCCCTTTGAGCTGATACTCTTTCTTAAATTTTTTCAGTTGCTCAAGAACGTATTTGGGGGCTGATCTTCCTTCTAAACTAGCGATTATCTTTACCTGGCATCGCCTGTTCCGAAACATGGAAAAATATTGCTTCTCGGTTTTCTCTCCTTCCGTTGCAATCACGAAAAGTCTCGCATCACGATGCGGTTCCGGCCGAGTACGACGATCAAGGGGTCTTTTCCGCCTTGTTGTCAATGCCATTGGAAAACACCCCCTATCTATCCTTTAAGCAGTATTGCAATTTCTCAAAATCGCCAAGGAAGGGTATAGCTCCGAACCGACCGTCAAGGTATCCTTTACCCAGCTTGAGATCAGGCCTCACCTTATATTCAGAAAGAGAATACAAGTGAGTAGAGCCTTCTTCATCTTTTTCCGTAAACCAAATCTCGTCTCTCCTGAGCAGTTCTCTATCCAGCAGATTGCTTTCATGGGTGGTAATAATGATCTGGCCTCTGCCACACTTCTGATCATCAAGGTATGCCTGTAAAAACATTCTCGACAGAAGAGGGTGCATACTGCGGTCAATTTCATCGATGATGTACACCCGTTCCTCACTCTTCGAATGTAATAAAGCCGGAAGCAGATCCATTAGCCGCCTTGTGCCATCAGATTCATATTTAATTTCCATGTCAACATGGCCCCCTGTCTTTAATTTATGCCTTGCTTTCAGCCACAACAGCACAATCTCTCCATTTTCCTCGCGCATCAAAGTATATCGACGCCCTTCCGGAGTGCTGAGCATGACCCTGACATTGGGCTTGATGTTCAGAAGATCATTTTTCAGCTTTTCCGGCATTTCTGGAAAATATTTATCGAAATCAGGGTCAATCTTTTCAGTAACTATTGAATCAATCCCAGTATCGGCATTTTTCAGAAAAATCCCCATAAACTGAATGAAATTTTCATTTGTATAAGCATCAAAAATAAGATCGCGATAGGCAGATTCTGGGTCGATTATCACAAGAACCGCTCTAAACCAGTTAATCAACGGCAGGACGTCTTTCACGTTTTTCTGGTACAGTTCATGGAGAAACAGTTCATTCGGCCTCGTTCCTTCCGCGATAAAACTCAAAAACTGATGCTTTTTTGTTTTCTTTTTGGCAAGACTTGGTCCAAATTCAATCCTTGCCTTACCATTGGATCTGGCAATCCTTTCAAAAAGCCGAACTTCCTGGACATTGCGGATGGCAAATAGCCACTCCTCTTTGACTTCCGACTCATTCACGACAAAGCCATAGGTATATATGGTGTCCTGGTAATTTATGACAAACTCAAATCTGCTTGGGGACTTCCGGCTTTCCTCATTCAGCTTGAAAGGAGTTACAGGGATTCTCTGATCCGGCCTTGTCCCATCGACAATAAAGCTTTTAGCGAAGGCAATCGCCTTAACCAGATTGGATTTGCCGCTGCCATTGGCTCCATAAACAGCCGCTGTCCGCAATATGGATTTCTTTTTCTTGTTAGGGATAAGATGAAGCGGGTGTTTGGCGTCAGAAGTGGCTAACAAGTTCAGACTACTTTCTTCTTTAAAAGAAAGGAAATTTTTAACTGTAAATTGAACTAACATTTTCGACGACCCCCATTTAAAAGAAAAATAAGAGATAAAATCTCCATCTTTATTTTCTTATAGGAGAATTATTACTATATATCAAGTAAATTTTACGATTTTTTCTCTAAAAGAAGGTTTTTACAACTATTTGACTTCCTGCTTCCAATTTGTTTTCTCTTAGGCGGCCTGAAGCTGTGATGCATAGTTGTGGAAGCTATTTCGTCCACGTTCCTAAATCATAATTTGAGCGACAATTCATATAAATCAGGTAAATCATTTTCTAACAGAATTACATCTGAAGAACGAGTGTTTTGAGCAAGCCAGGTTTGGGCATCGGCAAAAGTCGAACACAGGATAAGTTTTTGGTGAGATGTGGCATTTTTTTTAAAAGATTTTGTAAAGGTCTTTATGCGCTCTGGCGCCACAGCAAGCGCTATATCGGCGTATTCGGCCGCTTTAAGACCAATTTTTTCGTGTTCAAAATCGTGTACCTTTCCAAGCTCAACCATTCCAGGTGTAACAAGAATTCGACGGCCACCCGGTTGTCTGAGTACATCCAGCAATTCAAGCGCTGCTACAAAACCTTCAGGATTTGAATTAAATGCATCGTCTATCAGCACACCGCCATGAACTTGTGATCGCACTTCAAGTCGATGGGCAATTTGAGGCGTGCTTTTTAAGGCTGTTATAACTGTTTCGGGCGCAATATTCAGTGTGCATGCCGCAGCAAAAGCAAGTGCCATATTTTTCCCATGGTGCTTACCGTAAAGCGGCGCTTCGAGAGTATACGCTTTTCCATACCATACCACATCCACCATAAGGCCTTCTCGATGTTGATTAATTTGCTTAATACTAAGAGCCGCTTTTTCCCCGTCGCATATAATAAACTTTTCCGCATGAGTATTGGCAAAAGCGCTAGTATAAGGAAACGATAAAACGTCGGCATGCGTTACAATTTTTCCGCCTTTTTTGCAAACAGCTTCGACCAACTCGAATTTTGCCGCAGCGACAGTTTGCAGTGACTTGAAACGTTCGTAATGCGAATAGCCGATACTGGTGACAATAGCCATATCGGGTGGTGTTAAGTCACAGAGACGAGCTATCGAACCCTTGCCATACGCTCCCATTTCAACCACAAAGTATTTATGGTGTGGTGTTAAGCGTTCGCGAATAATACGGGTAATTCCCATCTGGGTATTGACACTGCCTGGAGTTGAAAGCGTGAGGCAGGTTGTTTCCAGAATATGTCCTAGAATATGCTTGAGTGAGGTTTTGCCAAACGAACCTGTAATACCGATTATAATCGGCCGCAATTTTTGCACTTTAGTATAAGCTTCATTCCAGTATTTTCGCTGGATGCGTTTTTCTATTGGTTGAAGAAGCTCTTTCGCAATCACAAGTAAAAACGGCAGTAATTGGACAGGAACAAGCCATATAAAAGGAGAGGATACCAACATACCAATACCCCCAACAATAATTGACAACAGAAGAGCCGGCAAAAAAATACGCAATGCTCGATGTGTAAGAACAAGTTTCTTCTTAGCATGTTGTCTGGGATCTCGCTCTTTCAGCGCGAAAATCAGGAATAATAAGATTATTGGCAGGGGGTAAAATACGTATTGGTGAATAGTGAGATGAAAAAGGGCGACGCCAATAATAAGAAGCGAAAGTCTTTTGTCAAAAGCTCGTTTCTCAACTATCCATCTCAGAAAGCGAATACTATCATATTCATCTTGTTGAAAAATATGCAAATATGTCAATAAGCGTTTTGCTGAAAAAAGGGCAAGTGAAACTGCTATCAATACAATCGTCATGAAACAGTATTCTCCAAAAATGCTTTCAGCCGGTTCGCCACCTGATATTTACCCTGCGTAAGGATGCTGCAATGATCATATCTATGTAACAGGAAAAACGAGGCTTTTTGCATACACTTTGCATATTGCTGACCGATATAAAATGGTGTTTCTTTATCCCTGTCCCCATAAACCAGATGAACAGGGCAATGTACTTTTTTTACAATCTCGGTCAGATCTTCCGAAACTATTTTAGTAAAGGTCGGGCGGAGTATTCCGGCACTCCGATAGTCTCGACTGCCGAATCTACTCTTCAGCCAATTAGCGCTAACTCCAAAAGGAACTAATCTCTTGAGACCTTTATATGAATAAATCTTTGCTTTAATTTTAAGTTGTTTCCATAGCGAACGCCGGTTCGGCAAGCCAGGCGCCGCAATTAAAAAAAGGCCGTCAATCAAGTCAGGATAAAGCGCTGCTATTTGAATCCCGACCCTGCACCCAAAAGAGTGGCCTACCCATATTCTTTTGTCACATGAAAAACTTTTCAGCCAGGCAGCAATATGTTCAGCATAATCTTTTGTTCCCCATGCTTCCGGTGGCATAGGAGAATAGCCAAAACCGGGAAAATCTATCAAAAGATGCGACCCAATTTTTTCCAGTGATTTGGCAAGAGGAAGTAATGCAACATGTGATTGCATCCAGCCATGAGCCCAAATAATTTGAGGAATATCTGCTTTTGGCTCTGCGCCTAATTGTTGAAACGCCAATTCTATGCCAAGAGGATGAACGGTTTGCATATTATTATACTTTTAGAGGTTTTTAATGACTCGCCCAAAAAATAATTTCACATTTTAAGCGCCGATACATCCCGCCTGGCTGCGCTGCAAAAGCTCGGAATATCCTGTTCTATTTCGAGAACTTTTCGATTGAGGCTCGGATAAATATGGCCTGAAGCTGTGATGCATAGTTGAGGAAGTTATTTCGTCCACGTTCCTAAGGCGGGACATTTGAAAATAGCCCGACAATTTATTGTCGGGATGAGTTGAACAAAAATTCGCAAGTCCCGAAGGGACGGCAGAAAGATTGAGGACGTAACATCTGTTTTAATAGTATAGGAATTTCCATTTTATGCTTAATGAATTCAATATGATAGGATAAATGAGTGTTTGCTGTTGCATTATTAACAAATTGCACCAGGGTTAGGTTTCAGGCACTTTAAAAGCCCGCACCAAAGGTGCGCTAATTTAAGTTGGATATGTTTATTTGTAACCGTTCACGGGAGAATCGGTAGCACAACAAAGCTGCTTCCCAACATGTAAGCTTTTACAGGTGCTGTAGATGTGCGTTTTCAGGGCAATCAACTATAGATTTGCTATGTTGGTTGCCCTGAAAACGTGCATATGCAGTGCCTGTGAACGCTTAC
>JAUWOS010000059.1 GCA_030611985.1 Desulfobacterales bacterium
CCCATTGACTCTATATATGATATGAGTGTAACTAAAATAGAACGTTTATTCAGGAGACAGGAGACAGGAGACGGGAGACGGGAGACGGGAGGCAGGAGGCAGGAGGCAGGAAAAGATTAGGTCTTGAGTTTTTTCAACACCTGCCATCTGGCCAGTATCCAACACCAATGTTTCATTTTGGCTACCAATATAAGACGGGACAGCTACTCTGGTGGATTCGTCGCTTACGCTCCTTAATCCACCCTACGATTCAGGCTGCCAACGTAAGTTTGTAGGGTGGATTAAGCGAAGCGAATCCACCGAAAACTGCAAATTCAATCAGGAAAGTGTCTCGCTTTAAGTTGGTAGCCCAATTTTTTATATGGCAAAACAAATGAAAATAGCATTTATCCATTATCATCTCAAAACAGGCGGAGTAACATCCGTTGTAAAACAGCAGGCAGAAGCTATCCGCAAAACCGGCGAGGTTCTTGTTCTGACCGGAGAACCGGCAGCATTTGACTTTCCGGCAGATATTGTCCATATTCCCGGTCTTGGTTATGATCTGCCGCATAAAAATATATCGGATCCGGAGAATGTGGCCGAATCTGTATGTAAAGCAATTTTTTCAAAATGGAAAGATGGATGCGATATTCTTCATGTTCACAACCCTACTCTTGCAAAAAACAAAAATTTTTTAAAAATCCTTAAGGTATTGCAGAAAAAAAAAATAAAACTTTTTTTGCAAATACATGATTTTGCTGAAGACGGGCGTCCTCTGTCATACTTTTCCGATGAATATCCGTCAGATTGCCATTATGGAACAATCAACTCGCGTGATTACAATATACTGCTGTCCGCCGGCTTAAAACCGCAAGGAGTGCATCAAATTCCCAACACTGTCACTCCATTTCATTTCAAACACAAATCTGTTGCTCCCGAAAACTGTGTACTCTATCCTGTGCGCGCCATAAGAAGAAAAAATATTGGAGAAGCAATCCTTTTGTCCCTGTTTTTCAAAAACAGAGAAAGTCTTGCCATAACTCTTCCTCCAAACAGTCCAATAGATATAAAAAGCTATACCGGATGGAAAGAGTTTGTAAAAGAAAAAAAACTTGATGTAAAATTTGATGTTGGTTTAAAAAATGATTTTACAGATCTTGTCATGTCTTCAAAATTTCTTATCACTACAAGCATAACTGAAGGATTTGGTTTTTCATTTCTTGAACCATGGACTGCAAAAAAGATCCTCTGGGGAAGAAAACTCGGCAACATATGCCATGACTTTGAAAAGAACGGAATTGAGCTTAATCATCTTTATACAAAGCTCCTTGTTCCAATTGAATGGATTGGCATAGAAAAGTTATATAAGATATGGAATTTGTGTATTTTAAAACTCTGCACTCTGTTCGACTACAGCATTAATGAAGAAAAGATAGCAAAATCTTTTGCAATAGCTGCAAAAAATGATAATATTGATTTTGGACTGCTTGATGAAAGATTTCAAAAACAGATAATTTTCCGTATGTTGTCAAATAAAAAGGATAAAGAAAGGCTTATTTCTCTTAATCCTTATCTTTCATACCCAGGATATGTACCGAATAAAAATGAGCTGATACAAAACAACATGAGTGCTGTGCTGAATAATTACAATACAACAATTTACAGAAAGAAACTTTTCAGGATTTATTCAAAAGTAGTCAAAGATTCAGTGCGTCAGAGTATAAACAAGAATATCCTTCTTTCAAAGTTTTTGAATCTGGAACAATTCAGCCTGCTCAAATGGAGTGATTATGTTGAATAGAGATCTTATCTCAAAATACATAACCCCGCTTTCACCACTTCCCACTTCTTTAAATCAGAGTGGAAATTTAAAAGAAAATATTAAATGCCTGCTCTTTGATATTTATGGCACCTTGTTTATCAGCGGATCAGGCGATATAAGCATTGCAAAAGAAAATCTGACTGAAACAGAAAAACTTGATCAATTACTGGCCAAATTCAAAATCAGCAAGAATTCCGGGGCTATTTTAAAAGATTTTTTTGCTTGCATTGAAAAAAAACATGAAGAACTGAAAGAAAATGGAACAGACTTTCCGGAAGTCGAAATAGACCGCATATGGATGAATGTTCTTAAAAATAATAACATAAATACTGTCAGGATGTTTGCCCTTCTATTTGAACTGATCGTAAACCCCGTATATCCCATGCCTAATTTAAAAAAAATGCTTTCCGTATGCAAAGAGAAAAAAATGCCGACAGGGATCATTTCAAATGCTCAGTTCTACACTCCATATCTGTTCAACTGGTTTTTGGGCTTAGACCTCGAAAAACTTGGTTTTTATTCTGATCTTGTCATTTTTTCATACAGGTTCGGATGTGCAAAGCCATCAATGTCCCTGTTTCAGATTGCTGTTGAAAAACTAAAAAATATGAATATTCCGGCAAGTTCAGCGCTTTACATTGGCAATGACATGTTAAAAGACATCTATCCGGCAAAAAAAGCGGGATTTAAAACAGCCCTATTTGCAGGAGACGCAAGATCATTGAGGCTCAGGCGGGATGATCTGAGATGCAAAAACCTGTCTCCTGATCTTGTTATAACAGATCTTATTCAACTGCTTGATTATATAATGGATTAAATTATGAGAAAATTTAAACTTGGTATAATATTGTTTTTGTTTTTTTTGTTTTTTTCTGCAAATCCAGGATGGACGGAGGAATCTGCAGAAGAGTGGTTTGAAAGAGGAATCAAAAACATTGAAACAGAAAATTACAAGGAAGCTGTTTACTCCTTTAAAAAAACTATTGATCTTCATCCCAACCACATACCCAGTTATAATAACCTGGGCTATCTTTATAATATTATGGGTAAATGGGATGAAGCAATCGAAACATATAAAAAAGCCCTTGCCGTAAATCCCAACGATGTCCGCACCAATCACGATCTTGGATTTTCATTATATAAAAAGGGAGCGCTTGATGAAGCAATTGCCCAATGCAAAAAAGCTATTGCTCTGGATTCTGAATTTGCGCCTCCATATTATATCTCAGGAGTCATTTATCTTGAGAAAAAAATGTTTAAAGAAGCAGTTCCGGTGTTTAAAAAGGCTTTGGAGATTACGCCTGATTATCCTGCAGCGCATCGTAATCTCGGACAGGCATATAAAGAACTCGGCAAAAATATTTCAGGCGCTGATCATTATTATCAGGCAGGCATTCTTTATCTAAAAGAAAATAATAGAGAAGAGGCATTAATAGTCTATGAAAACATTCTTGACTGTTCTAAGGAAATTGCCGGTGTTTTTTTAAAAAAACTTTATCCGGACGAAGAAGCTCCCACTCCGACAACATTGTTACCTTTAAAAAAGAAAAATCAATGGCACACTCTAATTGCCAAAATGAATATTCGAAAAGACCATTCTACCGATAGCAAAATTATCGGTCAATTAGATAAAGATACAAAATTTGAAATAATACGGGAAGCGCCGAATAATACCCCACTCTATTCGTGGTATCTTATCAGAACCAAATCCGGATTTAGCGGTTGGTTATGCGGAGTTCACAAAGGGATTATTAAATATGAAATCGTTGCTGAACGTAATGCATCATCATTTTCAATTCCTTGACAACAAGCCAGACAAAATTTATAGGAAAATTTGGCTACCAACGTAAGACGGGACAGCTACTTTGGTGGATTCGTCGCTTACGCTCCTTAATCCACCCTACGATTCAGGCTGCCAACGTAAGTTTGTAGGGTGGATTAAGCGAAGCGAATCCACCAAAAACTGTAAATTCAATCAGGAAAGTGTCCCGCCTTACGTTGGTAGCCACGTTTTATGAATAGGATACCTTTATCCTTTATAAGTTCTGTTTTGTCTCTAAATTAGAGACAAAATTGTATCATGAAACATTTTCAAATATCTTGCTATTTGCGCTTGTATCTCAATATTTTATTTTAATTCAAGATGTTATTGCATCATTGGGGTTTTTATTTTCAATGGCACGTGGCTTGCATTTAAATGAGTTAAATAACAATTTTTAGTTTCACATGAGTTGAGAGGTTTTTTTTTCGAATAAATATGTTGAAACTTTTTGCAAGTCCTCAATGTAGATTGAGTAAAAAATAGCTCAACACAGGTTTTGATCAGCTATTTTATTATTTGCCATAAAACCAAAGGGGGTGCAGTATGATGAAATTAGAAGATATAAAAAAGAATAACAATTTGTTAAATGACATAGACTGGGAGATGACACCGGAAATGGCTGTAACGCTTTATCTGGAATGGGGCAATAATCCGGCACTGGGTATACACAATATAAGATCAAAGAGAGATTTTTCTACTTATTTTGTGATCAATACATGGCATGAGCCGGTAATATACCTTATCCGTCGTAACATTGAAGACAGCGTTGAGCTTGCTGTAATAAAGATGCCCAAGAGGTTGGAAAACCGGTTTCTTGAGTCGGTAGGTCATAATAAAGGCACTTATTCTATTGAGGGTGAAGTTAAAAACTGGCTTAAAGATACGCTCTGTAATGCTTGAATTTTGGTAAGCGTTCACAGGCACTGCATATGCACGTTTTCAGGGCAACCAACATAGCAATACTATAGTTGATTACCCTGAAAACGCACATCTACAGCACCTGTAAAAGCTTACATGCTTGGAAACAAGGCTACTTCCCAACATGTAAGCTTTTAGAGGTGCTGTACAGGAACGTGGACGAATTAACTTCCACTTCCACGTTCCCAAGATTTAAGTATCTCGGGATGTTCATTTAAAAATCTGTATAAGGTTGCCCTTCCCACCCCGAGAAGCTTGGCAGCTCTTGATTTGTTCCCTCCTGTTTTTTCAAAAGCAGATTTTATTGTATCAAAATCAAGCTTCCTGGAAGGGCAGCATTGCAATATCGGTTTATTTTCTCTCAGCTCAACAGGGAGTTCATTCGGAGTAATTACACTGCCGCTACATTTTACAATGGCAAACTGAATGGCATTCTGAAGTTCACGAACATTGCCCGGCCAGGAATAATCCATCATTAACGATAGGGCTTTTTTGGATATTCCGGGCGGTTTTTTTTTATAATCTTCCTCAGCCTGTTTAAGAAAGTGGTCGACGAGAAGCGGTATGTCGTTTTTTCGTTCACGAAGAGGAGGAATAGATACAGGTATTACATTTAAACGGTAATAAAGATCTTAGCGGAAATTTTTATTTCTTACTTCCTTTTTAAGGTCTTTGTTTGTTGCGCTGATGACTCGAATATTTACAGAGATTGTTTTTTCTCCACCAACTTTTTCAAATGTACCTTCCTGCAAAAATCTCAGAAGCTTGACCTGCACATTTTTTGAAAGTTCCGTAACTTCATCCAAAAATATTGTGCCCCTGTTGGCCAGTTCAAAACGTCCCTTTTTATCACGTATAGCATCTGAAAATGCTCCTTTAACATGCCCAAAAAGTTCACTTTCTATAAGGCTTTCCGGCAATGCTCCGCAATTTATAGCGATGAATGGAGCGCCACTTCTTTGGCTTTCATTGTGAATAGCTGCAGCAACCAGTTCTTTACCTGTGCCTGTTTCTCCGGAAACATGCACAGGATAATTATAGTCAGCGACATCTCTGATTTGTTGAAAAACCTGGAGCATTTTTGTGTCTTGACCTATGATGTTTGCAAAGCTGTTTAGCTTTCCGGCTCTTATTTTCAGACTCAAAATATCAGTAACATCTCTCAGAAAAGCAATAATCCCAAAGAGCTTACCATTTTCATCATTCATCCTGTTAAACGATATCTCAATGTTCTTGATTTCGCCATTTTTGTTTAAGAAGTTAATAGTATAATCATAGTTATCCATAAGGTTGGGATTATCTTTACTGAAAGAGCAGCGTTCACCACAAAAGGGGACGCCAAATACTTCGTGACAGTCACTTCCCAGGACATCTTTTCTGTTGAAACCTGTAATTCTTTCAGCTTCATGGTTGAAAAAAAATATATGCCTTTTTGTGTCATGAGCTATGATTCCATCCTTAAGATTATCAAGAACCCGTTCCAGATTTTCCTTTATAGCAATAATTTTTTCAATCTTTGATTCAGTCATAATTATTTACAAAATGGTGTAAGCGTTCACAGGTACTGCATATGCACGTTTTCAGGGCAACCAACATAGCAACACTATAGTTGATTGCCCTGAAAACGCACATCTACAGTACCTGTAAAAGCTTACATGTTGGGAAGAAGCCTTGTTTGCTACCAGTTCTCTCCGTAAACGTTTACAAAATGGTTTGCATTATTTTGTGCATTAATTGATCTTCTATGTTGGTTGCCCTGAAAACGTGCATATGCAGTGCCTGTGAACGCTTACCATTATTTTGTGCATTAATTGATCTTACAAACACAAAAGTCCTCAAAATAGCGAGCTACTTCGAGGACTTTTGTGTTTGTAAGAATAAAATATCGACTTCAACTTATGCAAAATACAGATGTTGCGGGCAGGTCGAACAAATCCGATCTAAATCTATGTGCCTGCTTGATGAAGTTAATTCGTTCACGTTTCTAAGCAACCGTATTTACAAGTCTGGAGAGACGGGATATTGTTCGGGATGCATTTTTCTTGTGAATCACACCTTTTTTAGATGCCTTGTCAATTACAGACTTTGCAGCATCAAGTTTGCTTAAAGCCACTTCGTTTAATTTTTCACTGACAGCAAGTCGTATATCCTTAACAATGCTTTTTACTCTGGTTTTTGAAACCTTGTTGCGCATACGCCTGACTTCATTTTGGCGCGCACGTTTTAATGCGGATTTATGATTACTCAACTATTAACTCCTTTCAATTAATTTTAAAACTTGCAAAAGGTTTTTTTGCGAAAAAAATCAATTTTTTATAAAGATAACTTTTTTATAAAACTGATAAACATATGTCAAGAGATTTTAATCCTTTTGTTGCAATTTTGCCAAGCTGTCTCTTGCAAACTCTATTGAAGGATCTATTGCCAGTGCCATTTTGTAATATTGAATGGCTTCTTCTCTTTTATTCATGTCACGATAATTTGAGGCTATATTTGCATAATCAATGGCCGAACTCGGATCAAGTTGCAGTACCTTCTTGAAATATTTTATAGCTTTTTCATGCTCTTTTAGTTTGAAATAACAAAAACCCATTAAATTATAAATATCTGTTCTTTTGTTGTCGAATTTTTCTCCTTCGCTTAATACGGCAAGCGCTTTGTGATATTGCTTCATATCTTTCAGGCAAATACCCATATAGGAATAAATTCCGGCAACGTCCTGCTTTACAGGATCAAGATCAAGTGAGCGTTTAAAATACTTGAGAGCTGTTTCCGGATCATACATTTTAAGATGACATAATCCAAGATAGAATTTAATATAATATTTTCCCGGAAGCATGTTCTCTATTTTTTCAAGTTCACAGATTGCATCTTTCGGATTTTTGTTTTCAGACAGAATCCTGGCTGAAAACATCCCTACGCCTGTCCCCAAAGCCCGTTCTCTGAAATGGGTTCCAGGTATGATTGTGTAAAAAGCAGGTATTCCAAGCAAAGGATGCATCGTGTTTACCACAATTACTTCCATGCCTTTTTCCGCAAGGGCGGATATGCTGTTTTGAACTTCGACTTTTATATTATTATCCGAAAGATCGGGAAGATCCGTTATATTTACTTTTTTTTCCGAGTTGATTATAAAATCAGCTTTCTTGATTTTTGTAAATTTTGGAAGACCGCTTGCCACGTAGTTGGAGCCGGTGTTAAAATCACCGGCAAGCTGGGCTACTTCTGTAAGAGCCCGGCTCAAAGCTTTTTGCGGATCAGGAGTTGTGCCGGCTGTCCAGACGATTTCGCTTTTTTCCGGAAAGGTTGACGGATCGTAAGCCAGAATACCCACACTTGGAATTCCCATGCCAAGAGAGAAATCCGAAATATAAAATTTGATCCCGGCATTTTTATATTTTTGTATCATTTCCACAATTAGAGGTTCTGTTGCAGAATTTGCATTAATTGCCGGCACTTTTAACCTGTTTTGACTTATTATGGACGACACGTGTCTTTCTACAACCTCACATATGCCCTGGCTGATTGCTTCTTCCGTGCAGTTGCCGACAGATGCTCCATTAAACTCGTTGATTGCAAAAAACCAGTCAAAGGGAATAAGAACTTCTTTGTTTTGGGTAAGGTTAAATGCGGATGTCCATTTTAATGGAAGATTCTCAAATATTTTTTTGGTTATTTTTAGTTCTTCGGAATCATCGTGAACGGATTTGGCAATCATTTCAAAGGAAATAGCTTTGTCTTTTATGTTGCCGTACTTTTCAACAACAAAGTTTTCGGGATTGTTCAAAAAACTAAAAAGACTGAATCTTTCTGCCAATTCCATAATAGCGCTTGCTTCAGCCTGTTGTGGAGTGGCGCCTTTTCCCATCTGTTTTTTTGTTCCGATAACTTTGATTGCATCTTTTCCGCAACTGCTGAAATAGACCGGAATATCCAATCTTCCGTTATCTATTCTTTCGGCATATTCCAGAATATCAAGATCCAGTTTTTTCAGTTTTTCCCTGAGTCTCTTAATGGTCTCTTCGGGCGGCAATATCTTATCCTGGTCCAAAGTATAGCGCTTAAAGGCATCATTTAATACAACACGGCTATTCATAGCTCTCCTCCGTTCATTTCTTTTTCTTTTTTCCCAGCTTGATCGCACAGAACTCGCCACACATGGTGCATCCCTCCTCGCTTGCGCTTTCGCTGGTTTCCAAAAGCGCTTCGGCTTTATCCGGATCAATAGATATGTTTATCTGTTCCTTCCAGTTAAATTCATCCCTGTACTTTGCCATTAACAGATCTTTTTCAAATGCTCCGCAAACCCCTTTGGCAATATCTGCAATATGAGCGGCAATTCTGGATGCTATAATACCCTCCTTTACATCTTCCAGAAGCGGAAGCCTCAGATGCTCAGACGGAGTAACATAACACAAAAAATCCGCTCCTGCTGATCCGGCAATAGCTCCACCGATAGCTGCTGTTATATGATCATAACCGGGCGCTATATCCGTAGGAATGGGACCGAGTACATAAAATGGAGCGCCGTGGCATAGACTCTTTGCTATGTTTATGTTTGTCTGGATGTCTTTAATTGGAACATGACCAGGCCCTTCTATCATTACCTGAACGCCGTAGTCTCTTGCTCTTTTTGTGAGTTCACCCAGCAGAACAAGTTCTTCCACTTGTCCTCTGTCAGTTGCATCGGCAATACATCCCGGTCTCAGACCATCGCCCAGACTGAGAACCATATCATAAGGTCTGACTATTTCAAGCAGTCTGTCGTATTGCTCATAAAGCGGATTCTCTTTTTCATTATATTCCATCCATTTTGATAAAAAAGTTCCTCCTCTGCTGACAATGCCCAGACGACGACCTTCGTCTTTTATGCAGCCGACGCTTCTTCTTGTGACACCACAATGGACAGTAACAAAATCTACACCATCTTTACCGTGTTCTTCTATGACGTCGAACATATCATCTGCGCTCATTTCCACAATAGCTTTTTTGGAATTGATTGTATCAGCGGCAGCCTGGTATATTGGAACAGTTCCGATTATCAATGATGACTGACTGATAATAGCTTTTCTTATCGCCCTGATATCGCCGCCTGTAGAAAGATCCATGATTGTATCCGCTCCGGCGGAAACAGACACTTTTACTTTCTTGAGTTCTAAATCAAGATCAATTCGATCTTTTGACGTTCCGATATTGGCATTAACCTTTGTTTTCAAACCCTTGCCGATAGCAATAGGTAAAACAGATGTATGCTTTATGTTTCTTACCACTACAATATTGCCATCCTCAACACCCTTGCGGATAAATTCCGGCTCCACTCCCTCACGCTCGGCACATATTATCATCTCTTCGGAAATTTTATTTTTACGCGCTGTTTCTAATTGAGTCATACCTTATAACCTCTTATTTATTATTTGTTTCGGTCTTCTGCGATAATAAGTTCTGCCACCTTCTTTCCGGAAAGAAGCATTCCGCCAAAGATGGGTCCCATTCTCGGACCGCCAAAAGCAGCATTGGCGGACATTCCGGCTACAAAAACTCCGGGACAGATCTTTTTTGTGTTCTCAATCGTAAGCTTTTCAGCCTTGTCGGCCCAGAGAGAACGCTCGCCCATTACCTTTCCGGTTTCCGTGTTTAACTTCATATCTGCTTTCCGTTCAATCACACGAAGCACCTCATTGGCATGTCCGGTTGTGTCAACGACATTACCTGCTCTGATAGTGAGAGGATCCACATGAAGACCTGCCGTTTCAACCGGTGACCAGGTAATAACAAGGCCGGTAACACAATTCTCGCGGATCATAACATCTTCAACGCTCATGCAATTAAAAACCTTTGCTCCGGCTTTGGTCGCATATGAGCAAATTGTAGTAACAGATTCAACAGCATCCGCTGTATAGTAGCCGGGTTGATATTCTTTGGTATTGATATTAAATACATCAAGTATCTCTTTGCCTTCCTCTTGCACCACTATTTCATTAAACATCATGCCGCCGCCCCACATTCCTCCTCCGACACTCAATTTACGCTCAAATATCGCTACTTTTTTGCCGGCTTTTGCCAGAAAGTATGCTGCCGTCAGACCGGATGGACCTGCGCCGACAATGGCTACATCAACTTCCGTATATTCCAGAAACTTCTGTGAAAAGCGTTCAATTATTGCTTTGGTTATTGTAATTTCGTTTAACTCCATAATTTTTTCCTCCTGAATTTGATATTTGATTTGTTATAATCAGAAATTTGAAAACTCAAATTAACATGTCAGCAATCTGAGGCAGTAGGCATTTAAATTTAATTGTCCGCTGCCTCAGATTGCTTAGGAATGTGGATGGAATGACTTCAACCTCCTATATATATTAAGCGCTTTCTCGACAACATCATCAGGATCTCTTCCGAGGATTCTTATCATCGGCTCTTTTCCTATATCACCTGAATCAAAGATAATATCAGGGATTATATTTCGCCTTGAAAGAATGGAATCCGTTCCCCATTCGAGCGAAGAACCCTCCTTTGCCTTTATCTCTTTCGGTTCATCAGACCGGTTAAAGCTGTCAATATCATATCCCGATTCCCGACATATATTGATAATATCTTCGGAAAACCTGATATTCATCGCACAGCGGTAGTCCTTGTCATATTTCATGGCAGTCAGGATAATGGCGGCAATATGGCGTGATGCGCCAAAAGCCGGATTGCAAAGAGTTCGAGCATCTTCCCCGACTCTGATAATCCTTCCTGGAATAGCAACTACATCATCTTTGCCGCAAGCATATGGCAAAGCATAACCAAGGTTCGACTGTACTTCCGGAATGATATTACCGCATTTTTTATCTTTTAATCTTTGCAGAGCGCTCGCCAGCGCTTCAATGCATCTATATCGCCGGCTCTCTTGCAGAACAGGAGCAAAATGATTTGTCGGTCCATGTCCTTTGCCTATATTAAGCGAAAACCTGATAGCATCCGTTATATATTTCTTTGCTCTTTTTACTGCTTCAAAAACAGATTTTCCTTCAGCAAGCCCGACAGCAATAGCTGCAGAATATGTACATCCCGTACCATGCCTGTTTTTTGTCTTTATTCTTTCAGATACAAATTCATGAAAATTTTCACCGTCATAAAGAATATCTATGGCATCTCCTGTGAGGTGACCTCCTTTGATAACTACATTTTTTGCGCCCTGGTTATAAATAATTTCCGCCGATCTTTTCATATCGTCAGGAGAGGATATCTTGACTTCGGATAATACTTCGGCTTCGGGAATGTTTGGTGTAATCACAAGAGCCAAAGGCAGAAGCTCTTCTATCAGGGATATTCGGGCATCATTTTTGATAAGACGCGCTCCTCCCTTTGCCACCATAACCGGATCAACCACAAGCTTATCAATTTTATATTCTCTTATCTTTTTTGCCACCACTTTTAATATACGGCAGCTTGCAAGCATTCCGGTCTTGGCTGCATCAATCCCTATATCTGTTGCTACGGAATCGAACTGCTTTTCTACAAAATCTTCAGGAACTTCATGGATTCCCTGAACACCAAGGGTATTCTGAGCAGTCAGGGCAGTTATTACGCTCATTCCGAATCCGCCCAGAACGGTAATAGTCTTTAAGTCAGCCTGTATTCCCGCTCCGCCGCCGGAATCCGAACCAGCTATAGTCAGGACCCTTTTTACACTCATATTTCATCTCCTTATAAAACAAAAAAAGCCAATACCCCGTTGCTTAAGGATATGGCTTTTTAAAAGTGGAAATAAAAACTTTAATAGCCGCTCCCTACGCTGGTGTTATCCAGATCAGGTTATGAGGGTATCATCTCAGCCCTGTTTGGGCACCCCTGCGCATCTTGTAGCTTTCTACATCAATTCTTTTACATAATCAAGTACAATCTTAGGAACGGGGACGAATTAACTTCCTCAAGTAGGCGCACAGATTTGGGTCGAATTTGTTTGATCTCAGATCACAAAAGTTGAAGGAATAGCGAGCTATTTCAATATTTTTGGGATTTGAGATCGGACAAAGGCGGCCTGAAGCTGTGATGCATAGTTGTGGAAGTTA
>JAUWOS010000057.1 GCA_030611985.1 Desulfobacterales bacterium
ACGATTCATGGTCGGCAGGTATACAGGGCAGGTTCGTATATGGTGGAGCCGGATTGCTCACAGGCAGGATATTTCTGGGCTGCTGCCGCCATAACAGGCTCAAAAATCAAGGTTAAAGGAATTGCAAAGGCATCACGGCAGGGCGATGTCCGTTTTACGGAAGTACTTGAAGCAATGGGATGTAAGGTATTTCATGAAAAAGACGGAATTGCCGTTTCCGGCGGGTCGCTTTCTGCTATTGAGGTTGATATGGCTGATATGCCCGATATAGTTCCGACCCTGGCAGTTGTTGCGGCTTTTGCTGAAGGAACAACTATTATAAAGAATGTTGCTCATTTGAAGGCAAAGGAGAGTGATCGCCTGACCGCTGTGGTCAATGAGCTTTCAAAGATGAATATTGAAGCAAGTTGCACTGATACCGGTTTAGTCATCAAGGGGGGCATGCCTTGCGGCGCTGTAATTGATACGTATGGCGATCATCGAATAGCCATGAGTTTTGCGCTGGCGGGGCTTAAGGTTCCAGGCATTTTCATCGAAGACGAAAGATGTGTTGAAAAGTCCTTTCCTGATTTCTGGAATGTTTTTGAAAGGTTGTATGAATGAACATATTTTTAACAGGATATAGATGTACAGGTAAAACTTCCGTGGGAAAATCTCTTGCCCAGACTCTTGGATGGTCATTTGTTGATGCCGATCTGGAACTGGTTGACAGATATGGTATGACGATCTCTGAAATCGTATCCAAAGAGGGATGGAAATCATTCCGCGAAAAAGAAAAATCTATCTTAAAGGGGTTGAGCGTTCTTGATAAACATGTGATAGCAACAGGAGGCGGCGTAATCCTTGATATTGAGAACGTAGAGCGGATGAAAAAGAGCGGAACGATTATCTGGTTGAAAGCAACAACTGAAACCATCAAAGAAAGGATTGCGCAGGATCAAAATACGGAAGATCTGCGTCCTTCTTTAACATCAAAGGGTCTGATCAAAGAGATTAAAGAAACTCTTTCGGACCGAAAACCCCTTTATGAAAGTGCAATGAATTTTTCTGTTGATACAGATGATCGCAGCATAGATTATATATGCGACAGGATTATCGGAGAACTGAAGATATGCCCGGCAACAGTTTCGGAAAATTATTCAAAATAACAACATGGGGTGAGTCTCATGGAAAAGGGATTGGAGTCATCATCGACGGCTGCCCCCCAAGGATACCCATGGATGAGGATATCATCCAGTCTATGATGGACCGCAGGCGACCCGGCAAATCAATGGCAAGCACCAGCCGGAAGGAGCCGGACAAGGCTATTATCATGTCAGGCGTTTTTGAAGGCATGACAACCGGCACTCCCATCATGATTATGGTTTACAACAAGGATGCGGATCCCGGAGCTTATGAGCCGTATGCAGATCTTTTTCGGCCAGGTCATGGCGATATAACATATATGGCCAAATACGGCATACGAGACTGGCGCGGTGGAGGGCGGGCATCTGCGCGGGAAACCGCAGCGAGGGTTGCGGCAGGCGCTGTTGCAAAGGCTCTTCTTGAGAAGGAAAAAATTGAACTTTTTGCGTATACTCCAGAGCTTGGTGGTATTAGAGCTGAAAGGCGTGATATAAGCGCAATAAATAAGAACATGTTTCTTTGTCCTGATATGGATGCTGCAAAAAAGATGGAAGAACGTGTCATGAGTGTCAGAAAAAAAGGCGATTCAATAGGAGGCGTAGTTGAGATACTGGCAAAAGGGGTCCCGCGGGGATTGGGTGATCCGGTATTTGACAAGCTCGATGCAGATCTGGCAAAGGCGCTTATGAGCATCGGAGCGGTAAAGGGAGTTGAGATCGGCGCAGGTTTTGAAGCCGCAATAAAGCTCGGCTCTGAAAATAATGATTCTATAACTCCCCAGGGTTTTTCCACAAACAATGCGGGCGGCATTCTTGCGGGTATATCAAGCGGAGATGATATCGTGATACGCTTGGCCGTAAAACCGATTCCTTCCATCATGATTGAGCAAAATACAATTGACTCGTCAGGAAAACCGAGAACTATTTCAACAAAAGGGCGTCACGACATCTCGGCCATACCTCGCATAAATGTTGTATGCGAGGCCATGGTGAGCCTTGTTCTTGCTGATCATTTGTTAAGGCAGAGAGCAATATCATATGAGTAGCGTTACCATAGGTATAATAGGCGGAACAGGAAATATGGGCCGCTGGTTTGAAAGATTTTTTTCTCAATCCGGGCATAAGGTTTTAATTTCGGGTCGAAAAACAGAACTGACGTATAACGATCTTGCTAAAAATTGCGATGTTGTTATTTTGAGTACACCGCTTGATGCTGCTGTAAGGATTTCTAAGGAGATTGGTCCTGTTCTAAGCCGGGAGCAGCTTCTTATGGATTTTTGCTCCCTGAAAGAGAGTATTCTAAAAAGCATGCTTTCTTTTACTTCAGCCGAAGTAATCGGCACACATCCTCTGTTTGGACCTTTTACCGATTCGCTCAAGGGACAGAATATAATAGTATGCCCCGGCAGGGGAACCGATCGGCTCAAATGGCTTGAAAATGAATTTCGGGAAGGAGAGGCCGTTGTAACGCGCATGGATCCGGTTACACACGACAGGCACATGGCTGTTGTTCAGGGGCTTACCCATTTTTTAACCATCAGTATGGGAAAGACTCTTCAGAAAATGAACATGTCTCCCGATGAGGCTCTTTTATCTTCAACGCCGATTTTCAGAATAAATCTCGATCTTATAGCGCGTCTTTTTGGACAAGATCTTGACCTTTATGCAAGTCTGATTAATAAGAACAGACATACTAAAGAGGCTCTGAAAACTTTCTTGTCTGCCATGGATGAAGTAAAGGAATCTCTTTTATCCGATCGGAATGAAGACAAGATATCTTTTCTGGAAGATATCAAAACCTTTCTTGGAGATTATTGTCAAACCGGTCTCGAAGAGAGCAACAAAATCTTAAATACTCTTTATGATAAGGAACGTAGACGAAATAACTTTCCCAGGCAAGGAACGTAGACGAAATAACTTCCGCAACTATGCATCACAGCTTCAGGTCATAGCATAGTCACCAAGCCTGCTCTCTCTATCTCTAAAACAAAACCTTGTCGTACTCCCCGCTCGGCATGTATATTCTCCACTCGGCCTCAGTGGGAAGTCGAAACGTATGGCCGGTCTTTTTGGAAAGCCATTTTGCAAAGGCATCAGCGCCATACCATGATACGTTTACAACAGGATAGTCGTCATAACCTGACTCAACCCTGAAGTTTCCTACACTCCCTTGTTATTTGACTACGCGAATCCTCGGCCTTTGTCTCAAACCAGGGCTCTTTTTTTGGCTCTTTTTTCCTTACATAATTTAACACTATCTATCATCTATAATAGTGCTTGAATGAAAAACGGCAGTAGCATCCTGCCGCTGATTCAAGAGGCTGAAAAGCCTCAAAATGAAGGATGCCAAAAAACGCTTTATTTTTGTAACCGTTCACGGAAGAACCGGTAGCATAAGGCTATCTCCCAGCACGTAAGCGCTCACAGGTGCTGTAGATGTGCGTTTTCAGGGTAATCAACTATAGTGTTGCTATGTTGGTTGCCCTGAAAATGTGCATATGCAGTGCCTGTGAACGCTTACTTATTTTTTTATCATAAACTTTTATTATGAATATCTTATTGACCAATGACGATGGGATACAAGCCAGAGGGCTCTGGGTATTAAAAAAAGCTCTGGATGACCGGTATGCCGTTACTGTGGTTGCGCCCGATAGTGAAAAGAGTGCGACAGGCCATGCCATTACACTTAATCTTCCGCTCTTGCTTGACAAGATATACAGAAATGGAAAGAAAATTGGGTATAGTGTAAGCGGGACGCCCGCGGATTGTGTAAAACTGGCTGTCCATGAGTTATTGCCGGATCGGCCTGATATGGTGATTTCAGGAATTAATCCGGGCCCGAATGTGGGAATAAATTTACACTACTCAGGAACTGTATCGGCAGCTAAGGAAGCGGCTCTTTTGGGGATTCCTGCTATAGCGGTTTCAGTAAACAGCAGAGAAGGATATTTTGAGACAGCAGCGCGTTTTGTTTGTAATCTGGCAGGTTTTGTTTTTAAAGAGGGGCTTCCGAAAGGGACTTTTTTGAATGTAAACGTTCCTGATGTCGAGCGGATAGAGGAAGTTCGCATCACCAAACAGGGTATATCCGGTCTGTCGGAATCTTTTTCCAGACATACAGACCCGAAAAACCGGACTTATTTCCGACAGGGGAGCCAGACGCAATTCATTGATTACGACAAAACAACAGACGGACATGTTCTTGGCAAGAACCTGATTTCAATAACTCCTGTACAATGCGATATGACGGATCACGACCAGATAAAGCGGTTAAAGAGTTTTGAGCAAATTCTTTCTTCACTGACAAACGAGGGCGATAATTTTTGATCCCTTATTTCTGAGGAGCATCTATATGCTTTTTAAAACAATTACCAGGGAAAACTTCAAAAAAATGGTCGAGGCCCTCATGGAAGAAAATGAGGTGATCGGCCCCAAAGCAAGGGATCTGGACACTGAAGGAAAGAAGATTTACAGGTTTTTGAAGCTTAATTCTTTTGAAGAACTTGAGATGGACTATACCCGGTCATATTCATCGCCAAAGAACTATTTTTTGCCTTTTAAGGAAGATCTTGCCGTCTATGATTTGCACGACAAGGGATGGGATCAGGATATCCATTATACGATTCACCCCCGGGTAATTATCGGGATGCGGGCGTGCGATATCAATGCCCTGTTAAAACTTGATCAGGTAATGGCAAAGAGTGTTTATCCGGACCCGTACTATTTTGCAAGAAGACGTAATACCTTAATTATAGGGCTCGATCATGAGCCTCTGGAAGATTGTTTTTGCCGATCTATGAATGCTGATACGGCTTTTCATGGTTTTGATCTCTTTTTGACCGATATCGGGAAAGACTATTTTGCAGCCATTAATTCTGATACCGCCTATATGATTTTAAACCGGTTTGATGCAAAAGATGTCACAAAAGAAGATCAGTTTCTTTACAAGAAAGTAAAAAGCCGGATTGAATCAAAGTTTAAAACCCAGGTTACCATAACTATCCTGCCGGAACTGATGGATCTGGAATTTGAATCAGAAGTCTGGAAGAAGTGGGGAGATAAGTGCCTGAGCTGCGGGAGCTGCGCCATGGTCTGTCCCACCTGCTATTGCTATGGCATAGAAGAAGATATTGATCTTGATTTTTCCATGGCCGTTAAAAGAAAATTTTTGTACTCGTGCAATCTTCTTGATTTTGCTACAGTGGCCGGAGGACATAATTTTCGCCCGAGGGCGGATGTCAGATTAAAATATCGATATTATCATCAGTTCAGGGGGTTTGTGGAAGCTTTCAATCAATCTCTTTGTGTTGGATGTAATCGATGCGGCAAAGCATGTCTGGCGGGAATCAGTCCAAAAGTAGTGATTGATGATTTAATCGAGACGGAGAAAAGATGAGCCTGAAAATTCCCCGGTATGATATCAACCTGGAACCCTCCATGTCAAAGCATCCGGATTTTAACCGGAAATCCATCCTGATGCATACGCAAAGTGGATTCAAATCAGAGATTATCGCTATTGTTCCATTGACGGCTCATGAGAAACTCTTTCACATAAGGATATGCGACCCTTGTGAAAGAGAAAATTTCGCCTTTCTTCCGGGTCAATTCGTAATGCTGGAATTGCCGGGATGCGGAGAGGTTCCAATATCGATTTCGAGTTCTAGTTCAAACAAAGAGTTTATTGCACTTTGCATACGAAAGGTTGGCAAGGTTACAGGGATGCTCCACAGACTGAAACCCGGTACTATCGTAGGGATCAGAGGTCCATTTGGAACACATTTTCCCATGGAAAAGATGGTAGGGCATAATATTCTTTTGATAGCGGGAGGGCTCGGTATTGTCCCGCTTCGTTCTCCCATATACTGGGTAAATGAACACCGGTCGGATTACGGGGATATCACTGTTATGTATGGCGCAAAGGAACCGGGGCAGATTTTGTTCGGTTACCAGTTTGAAGAATGGCGCAGGATCTACGGGTTGAATATACTGACTATTGTCCAAAATGCCGGAAAAGGCCGGCAGGGAAAAGAGGGGATAATTACCGACCTCTTTGATGATATTGATATAGATTCCGACAATACCTTTGCTGTTGTATGCGGACCTCCTGTGATGTTTAAATTTGTATGCGCTCATCTTAGCAAGTCAGGGCTTCCGCGACAGCGGATGTTTGTTTCTCTGGAGCGAAGGATGCATTGCGGTATGGGAAAGTGCTGTCGCTGCAATGTCGGTTCCACATTTACCTGTCTTGACGGCCCCGTGTTTGACTACTGGACTGTAATGAATCTCAAAGAAGCGATATAGTTATGAGTTTTTGGTAAGGATGCCGTAAGAATATATGAAATATCTGGGTATTACACTTGCAAAACCAAAAATTGGGGTCTTCGGGTTTACCGGCTGCGAGGGGTGTCAGCTCCAGATAGCCAACAATGAAGAGAACCTCAAGGATCTCTTTGGTCTGATAGAGGTAGTAAACTTTCGGGAGATTTCTTCAGAAAAGCGGGGCGATTATGAAATTGCCTTTATTGAGGGGAGCATTACTACAGAAAAAGAGGCGAAGAATCTCAAAAATATTCGTGAGCAGGCCGGCATTCTTGTAGCAATTGGGGCATGCGCTTGCCTTGGTGGTGTAAACAACATGAAGAGTCGTTTTCCTCTGCAGGATGTGGTAAAAGAAGTATATGGCGCACATTCCATAGATACCGGTCCGGTCAGAAAGGTCAGGGAAATAGTTTCTGTTGATGTAGAACTGCCGGGGTGTCCTATTTCAAAACCTGAATTTGAGTGGCTGGTGCGTCATCTGGTACTTGGAATAGAACCCCAATTTCCCAAATATCCGGTCTGTGTTGAATGCAAGCAGCGGCTTAATTCCTGTGTTTTTGATATGGGAATGATCTGCTTAGGTCCTGTCACTCGCGCAGGATGCGATGCTGTCTGTCCCAGGAACCGATTAGGCTGCTGGGGCTGCCGTGGTTCTTCGGAAGAGGCAAATTTTGAATCGCTTATGGAGATACTGAGAGAAAAAGGGTTTAGCGAAGAACATATTGCAGAGAGGATACAATTTTTTAATGCGTTTAGTGGAAATTAGTGTCTGAACAAAAACCTCGTTCAGACACGATTTTGAATTTAAACCTCGTTCCTAAGGCTAAAAATTACAGGGAATAAAGGCGAAAATGGATATACCGGTCAACATAAAGATTGATCATCTGGCCCGGGTTGAAGGACACGGGAATATCAAAATACGTATTGAAAACGGAAAACTCGCTGAATGTGCCTGGGAAGTGGTGGAGACCCCAAGATTTTTTGAGGTTATGCTCAAGGGTCTCTCCATTGAAATGACGCCGCTTCTTACAGCCAGAATCTGCGGAATCTGTTCTATTTCACATGCTTTGGCGAGCGCCAGGGCCATAGAGCGGGCCTTGAAGATTGAGATTCCGAAACCTGCACAAAAAGCAAGGCTTCTTGCAAAGCACGCTGAGACATTGCAGAGCCATGCTCTTCATCTGTTTTTTTTGGTTGCGCCGGATTTCCTCAATACAGACAGCGTGATTCCGATTATGGAAACTCACCCTCAAGTAGCGGAAACCACAATCCGGATCAAGGGATTTGCAAACAGGGCATCCGATCTCTTTGCCGGAAGAACCACACATCCAATAGTAATCAAGGTTGGTGGTTTAACACAGATTCCGCGCAAACGACAGTTGAGAGAATTAGTCAAAGATCTTGATGCGACCATTCCATATTTACAAAAGGCCATTGACTTTTTTAAGCCATTTAAAATGCCGGATTTTGCAAGAGAGACTGAATTTGTCTCACTCAAGGGCGTTGATAAATACCCATTCATTGGTGGAGACCTTGTTTCAAGCGACGGTGTTTGCAAAAAAGAAGACGACTACCGCGCTATGACGAACGAGTATATCGTTGACTTCTCTACCTCAAAGTTCAGCTCCCTTAGCAGGGAATCGTTTGCCGTAGGCGCTCTGGCAAGATTTAACAACAATTACGACCTGTTGCATCCCATGGCAAAAGAGGTGGCGGAAAATCTGAACTTAAAACCTGGAATACACAATCCATTTTTGTGCAACCATGCGCAACTGGTAGAGTGTATGCATGTTATATACGAATTCAGGGAAATTATTGCAGAATTGATTGACTCAGACACCTCTGAGTGTGCAAGTTCTTATAACGTAAAAAAATGTGAGGGAGTAGGAGTGGTTGAGGCGCCAAGGGGAATACTTTATCACTATTACAGGATTGACGAAGCAGGAAAGATTGAAAAAGCGGATTGCGTGATTCCCACCGGTCAGAATCACGCCAACATCCATTATGATCTGCATGCGTTGGTAGAAGAGTTGATAGAGCAAAACAAGGATGAAAAAGAGATCACCCGCCTTGCCCAAATGCTGGTCAGAGCATATGATCCCTGTATTTCGTGTTCTGTGCATTAGGAACAGAATAACAACCATGTATCACAGCTCGTAATCGTTCACGGAAGACCATTAGCATAATAAGGCTACCTCCCAACACGTAAGCGTTCACAGCTCTTTGCTCAATCTGCCCGAAACCAGCACAATTATTTCGTCCTTCATTCCTCAGTTAGATCCATAATACTCCTTATACCATGAAATAAAACGTTTAATTCCTGTCTCAATGGGAGTTGCCGGTTTAAAACCCACATCTTTTATCAGATCGTCAATCTCGGCATATGTTGCAGGAACATCACCAGGTTGAAGGTCAAGAAATTCCTTTTTAGCCTTTTTGCCCAAAACCTTTTCTATGACATTTATAAATTCCATAAGCTCAATTGGGTTATTATTTCCTATATTGTAAATTTTGTACTTGGTGTATGATGTCCCGGGATCCGGATCATCTCCGTTCCATGTTGGATCCGGTTCCGGGAGTCTTCCCATTATTCTTGTAACACCTTCTACAATATCATCAATATAGGTAAAATCCCGTTGCATTTTGCCGTGATTAAATACCTTGATTGGTTTTTCTTCCAGAATAGCTCTTGTAAAGAGAAAAAGAGCCATGTCGGGACGTCCCCAAGGGCCGTAGACCGTGAAAAACCTGAGACCTGTGCAACAGAGTCCATACAAGTGACTATATGTATGCGCCATCAGCTCATTTGACTTTTTTGTAGCAGCATAAAGGGATACAGGATGGTCAACATTGCGATGAACTGAAAATGGCATTTTTGTGTTTGCTCCGTACACAGAGCTGGATGAGGCAAACACAAAATGTTTAACATTGTTATGCCTGCAGCATTCAAGCAGGTTGACAAAACCAACAACATTTGAATCTATGTAAGCATGAGGATTTTCAATTGAATATCTGACGCCTGCCTGCGCAGCAAGGTTTACCACAACATCAAATTCGCTATTTTCAAAAACTTTCTTCATGCCTTCTCTGTCGGAAATGTCTGTTTTGAAAAAGGAAAAATTCTCAAAAGGCATCAGTTTTTCAAGGCGAGCTTCTTTCAGCTTTACATCATAGTAAGGATTCAGATTGTCAATTCCTGTAACATGACATCCTTCTTCTAAAAGCCGTCTTGAAAGGTGAAAACCGATAAATCCGGCAGCTCCAGTAATAAATACTCTTTTAAATTTAAAATTCATATTTTATCTCCGTTCTCTATTATACCATTCAAACGTAATCTCAAGACCTTTTTCAAATGAATGTTGAGCCTCAAATCCTAACGCTGATTTTGCATTGTTAATACTTGATAGTGATTCAATAATATCGCCCTTTCTTGGCGGTGCGTATTCCGGTTTGATATTTAAATCGGACAAAAGGCAGATCATTTCCCAAAGCCGGTTTATACGAACAAATTGCCCTGTACCCACATTGAATACTTTTCCGCTTACATTATCTGCATTTGCGGCAAGCAAGTTAGCCTTAACAACATTCTCTACAAATACAAAATCTCTGGATTGATTTCCATCGCCATATATAACAGGAGGCTCTTTTGAGGCGGCTTTAGTCATGAAAATTGATATAACACCGGAATAAGGTGATGATGGGTCCTGCCTTGGACCGTAAACATTAAAATAGCGAAGACAAACGGTCTCAAGTCCATAAAGGTCATGGTAAAGACGGGCGTAAAATTCTCCGGTAAGTTTCTGAACAGCATAAGGACTGAGCGGTTTTGGACTCATATTTTCATGCTTTGGAAGTTGCGGATCGTCGCCGTAAATAGCGCTTGAGCTTGCAAGAATAGTTCGCCTTACATTGTTTTTGCGTGCAGCCTCAAGGACGAAAAGTGTTCCAATATCATTTACCATGGCAGATTCAACCGGATCATTCACACTTTGTGATACAGAAACAACAGCCGCCTGGTGAAAAATTACATCGCAGCCTTTAGCTGCGTTTATTAAAATTTCCCGGTCTCGTACATCACCTTTGCAAAAAGTAATATTATCTTTTACATGTTTCAGGTTGGAAAGACTGCCTGTTGAGAGGTTGTCAAACACAGTCACCTTGCATCCTTCAGCCACCAAGGCATCAACAAGATGGGAGCCGATAAATCCGGCTCCACCGGTAACAAGTGCTCTTTTAAATTTAATATTCATTTTTCACTTTCCTTAACTGTAAAGTTGGAAAAAAGCAAGTTGGAAAAAAGCAAGTCCACATTCCTGAACAATTCTATCAGATTTCACACTTTATGTATTTGTGACCGTCCCAGAATTCCTGACGGTTTGAATATCAGAATCAACACAAGGAGTGCAAATGCAAAAACATCCTCATAATCACTTGAAACATAACCTGTTGCAAAACTTTCCGTCATGCCAAGAATAACCGAGCCAAGAACAGCGCCGGAAATACTGCCGATTCCACCAAGAACAGCAGCGGTAAATGCCTTGATTCCTGCAATAAAACCGATATAAAAATTAATTTGACCTATGTGTGAGGCGATGAGGATTCCCCCTGCCGCGGCTAATGCGGATCCGATGACAAATGTAACGGAAATAACACGATTCACATTTATTCCCACCAGCATAGCCATCTTCTTGTCCTGAGCCGTTGCGCGCATAGCCTTGCCGATTTTTGTAAACTTTATTAAAAAAGTCAGAAGCATTGTGATAACTGCGGTTGTTGTGATGATGACTATCTCTGCAGAGCTTATTATATGCGCATACGATTCCATAAATTCAAATTCGGGAATAAGACTTGGAAAAGGAAGAAAATCGGATGTCTGCGCCAGGTGTACATAGTTTTGAAGGAAAATTGACATACCAATAGCGCTGATAAGAGGTGAAAGACGCGGCGCATTGCGCAATGGTTTATAGGCTATCTTTTCCACGGTAAAACCGTATGCGGATGAATATATTACAGCAACTGTTGATGCTAACACAAGAATGGAAATCTGGCTAAAACCCATCAGGCTAAAGACGCTGGCTGCAATAAGAGCGGTAAACGCTCCGATCATATAGATTTCACCATGAGCAAAATTGATCAACCCTATGATGCCATAAACCATTGTATAGCCAAGAGCGATAAGAGCATAGATACTCCCACGAGTAAGACCCCCCAGGAAAAGCTCAAGGAAATATTCCATAATCTATTCGATTTCCACATAAATACCGTTTTGCACCTGATACATGGAGAACCCAATACCGATTGCATCTCCGTGTTCATCAAAACGGATTTTCCCAAGCGGGGTGTCGACATATTCGGTTCTAAGCGCCTTTGCTACAGTATCGTAATTTGTCGTACCGGTCTTTTCAACCGCATTGAGCATAGCCAGTACAGCGGTATAGGCATTAAGAAAAAAAGCTCCGTGATCCGAACCATATACTTTTTTGTGAGCCTCAACTGCAGCAATAGCCATCGGATTTGTTGATGTATCCTTCGGACCGGTGGCATAGACGCCTTCGGCATACTTGCCGGCAACCTTGATAAATGTATCATCTTTTATGCCATCATCAGAAATAAATATGGTTTTCATCTTTTTCTTGCGCATCCGGCTGACAATCTTCGATGCTTCAGGATGGTAGCCTCCAAATATAACCGCTTGTGCCTTTGAACGTTTTACTTTGTGAACAACAGCAGAATAGTCAACAGCGCCAGGAGTAACTCCTTCAAACAACACCACTTCAGCCCTGCCTGATTCTTCAAGAAACTTCTTTGCAAACTCAGCCAGTCCTTTGCCATAGTCACCCTTGTCATGAAGCACTGCAATCTTTTTTAACTTCAGAACATTGAGCGCAAAATCTACTTCGAGCCTTGCCTGGGTATCATCAGAAGCAATGGTGCGAAAAAAATTGGGATAGTTGCCACTTTGAGTAAGAGCAGGATTGGTTGCCGAAGGAGACATTACAATCATCTTTGAATCATTGTAAATACCAAGAGCAGCTTTTGTGGCGCCGCTGCAAATGTGTCCCAAAACCATATGAACGCCCTGCGATACAAGCTTTGTTGCTATGTTAGTGGCTACCTCCGGCTCAATGTCATTCGGAGTTTTTTTTAAATCTTTTTTACAAAGCCTAACTATTTAATTTTACAGTCTTAAAAAAAGTTATATTATCTGTTGACATTTTTGATTGTCCGTACTACCTTATAATAAAAATGTTTTTTAACCTTT
>JAUWOS010000146.1 GCA_030611985.1 Desulfobacterales bacterium
CAGAAACTGAACGCTTTGAATATTGTGCTGAAAGTATCCTATCCCGACAGACTTGCAAAGTTCAGACAAAATCCTTTCGCCATCATGTCCGAAAGGAGCGTGACCTATATCGTGACCAAGCGCAATAGCCTCAATAAGATCCTCATTTAATGCTAAAAATCGACCTATTGTTCTAGCTATCTTCGACACTATCTGCACATGAAGAACTCTGTGAGTAATGTGATCATTTTCGATAAGATAAAAAACCTGGGTTTTATCAATATATCGAGTATATGCAAGAGAATGCAGAATCCTGTCGGCATCAACGGAAAATGCCTGACGATATCCCGAGTTTAAATGTTCTTCATGCAAACGGCGCACACCATGTGTGCTTAACGCAGCAATCGGAGAAAACATCTCGGCTTCCCGCTTATTCAAAGCCGCCCTGTCAATAGTCATGCTATTGTTTCTATATTTCTCCATTTTGGATCAAGGTCTCCATGAGCATAGTGTAATCTATTCCTGCCAGACGAAAGCCTTCTTTGCCGTATTTCATATTAGCTTCAAGAACATAAAATTTACCGTTATGTTTTATGATATCAATACCCACATCGTCCCACCGGCATTGCTGCGCAGTACAAAGGGCAAGATCAAGGGCTTTTTGCGGAACAGGATCAAGACTGACTTTTGCTCCAACTGCAACATTGCTTCGAAATTCGCCATTAGGAGCAATGCGCCAGTAAGCATGAACTATTTTATTTCCAATAACAACTACTCGCATATCTCGATCCGACGGCAGGTACTCCTGAATATAGGCTACGGTCGTCAAGTCCAGGTAAGATAGAAGATCATCGGGGTTCTTGATAAGAAAAACCCCCCGCCCCATGGCTGATCCTCTTGGAATCTTGCCGATAAATGGAAATTCAAAATAATCGGAAATACCATTTTTCTGACGCTTTCCATAAAAAACCCTTGTTCTAGGATGCGGTATTTCAAGCAGCTCAAAAAGAGCAGTCTGTTTGATTTTGTCTTGAACACACTTATATGTATGGTAGCCTGGAAATGTTTTTTTGCCCATTGCATCAAAAAGATCAGCATAAAATGTCGTTGGATAATATATCTTCTTTGCATTTCTTATCAGATCTGCATCCTTATGGCTGTAATCTGAAAAATTAGGACGAACCCCTAAAGTTATAACATTCCTGCAACCCCTGAGACGCGCCTCAATAGCAATATTTTGGTTATTTATCATAAAAGTTTCCCAAACGACTTAACATCTTGTAATTATTTAAATTAATCACAGAAGGAGTATGGCATTTAAGATTTATGGTGGAGTCAGCACAAACATTGATGGTGAGACAGAAATATCCGACCAGTATTTGTGTATATCAAGCTGAAAGCTATTGCCGTCGCTATTTGAAAATATCAGCCGCAATGGAACCTTGTAACCATTTATATTCTGCATTCCGTCAAATACTGTGCGATATAACAGTGAACCGTACGTGTCAAATACCTCGATTTTACAAACATCTTTTTTGTTTTCATCAAGGTATATCTTCTCAATAATATTTCCCTGCCTTTTTTTTAGAACAAGCACATATCCATCTTCAAATTTATTCTTTATTATGGTGGCAAAATTATGTTTATTGATCGGAATACGACCGGATAGAATAGAAACAATATCATAAGGTTTGACAGGTATCGAAATAAATTTTTTCAAGGTGGAATTTGCAGATCTTTTTTTATAGAAGCTCTGTTTTGCATGAGAAACAAGATAGAGCCATTTGCCGTCACTTGCAAAGCTTGCTATGGGTTGCCCTGAAGCATTGCGTATTGCAATCCTGAGACTGTCAGGTTCTGAGCCAACCCATGCAACACCGGCAATAAGACCTTTTTTGTTTTTTTTCCAAAACGTTATCTTTCCGATACCTTTGAAGGTTTTAAGCTTATAATTCTTATTTTCCATCATTAAAAGCAGGTTCCGGGCTTCAAGCAAGTCATCAGATATCTTTGAATCAAAAGGTGTTTCCGAGATTCTTCCGGTAAGACCGCTGCATGCGGAGAAAAAAAAAGCAACAATCAAAAGAATAATAGCGTATTGCGTATTGCGTATTGCGTATTTAATTCTCATTTTTCAGCTTCTGAATCTTTTTTTCGAGATCTTTTTTATCGTCCTTTTTTTTATCGTCCTCTTTCATATCATCTTTTCTTTTCAAAAAAGAGCGCTCATAAAACTCAAGAGCTTTCTTCTTATTGTTTACTTTCATATATGCATCACCTAAGTGTTCCAATATAATAGAGTCATCAGAAGTCAGGCTGACTGCTTTTTTAAGCAATCTTATTGCCTTTTTAAAAAGTCCCTTTTTGAAGTACACCCATCCCAGGCTGTCTGTAATATAACCGTCATCGGGTTTGTGTTTTAATGCTTCCTTGATGAGGTGTTCGGCTTCATCCAGATTTTCTCCCATATCTGCATAAGTATAACCAAGATAATTCAGTGCATTGGCATTTTCAGGGTCAAGGCCTATCACGGTCTTCATTGCTTTTATTGAAGCTTCTTTTCTGTCCAGCTTGTCGTAAACAATGCCCAAACGAAAATGAAGTTCAATATTATCAGGATCAATTTCAAGTCCTTGTTTAAAAACTTCAGCGGCTTTTTCAAATTTTTCCGCCTCTTCATAAAATGTTCCAAGATAGAGCATGAACTCCGGTTTATCGGGCAATTTTTTAATTACATCTTTTAAAAAATTGATTGCTTCTTCGATTTTTCCCTGTTTTTGATATATAAAGGAAATATGAACAACAGCATTTTGATAGAATCCTGAATCCGGTATTACCTTTTTAAAATGCATTATTGCCATGTTTTGATCATTCTTTTCATTAAAAATCATACCTGCAAGGTAATGAATATCCGAACTATCAGGCGCTCCTTGCAACATACCCTTGAGGATTATCAAAGCATCATCATCATATTTCTTCTGGTTTAAATATAGTTGCGCAACTTTTCTTATTATTTCCGGATTAAACAAACTTTGTGCGCCCAGTTCCTTTAGAAGTTTTGCGGCATCATCCGGCATCTCATTTTTATGATAAAAACAAGCAAGCCCTGTGGCAGCGCGGATATTTTTTGGGTTTCTTTCAAGTATATCCTTGTAAATTTCAGGAATTTTATTTTCTTTTCCAAGGTTTTCATATAATTTCAGCAGCTCAAACCGAGGCTCTTCAAGAGCAGGCTCCAGCTCTAGCGTCTTTTGAAACTCCCTTTCAGCATCAATTATATTGCCTTGCTTTGCATAAATTTTTCCAATAAAAAAATGCCCTGCATACGAAGCGGGAAAATTTTTAACAAGCTGGTCATATACCTGCAAAGCTTTATGAATATTCCCTTCTTCCATGTAAATTTCGCCAAGAATCAGATATATATTCTTTTGTTTTGGATCATTGGTTATAATTTTTTTATATGCTTTTTTGGCATCATCAATATATTTTAAACTCTGCTTTATGCCACCATATAAAATGAGAGCTTCTATGTCATCCGGATATTTTTCCACAACTCTTTCAACAATGCTTAATGCTTTTATATTCTCTTTCTTCTGCAAATAAATGGTTGCAAGCTCTTTTTGCAAATATATCGACTCAGGGTCACATTCAATCGCTCTCTTAATCCACTCAACAGCTTCGACCAAATTTCCCTTCTTCTTTTGCAGTTGCGCCTCTGTGAAGTAATAATAGCAGCCACCGGATTTCAAAGAGACAATCGGCTTTTTATCAATCGGAGTTGTTTTTTTACCGACAGTGCAACCTGAAAAAAACAAAATGATCAGAATAAAGATGACCGGAATAAAGATGACCGGCTTTAAAAAATTGGCTTTCATATTGTATAATATCCTGAGTAAATAAACGACGAAATAGCTTCCCCAAGCAGGCGCACAGATTTGGGTCGGATTTGTTCTATCTTGAATAATAAAAGTTGATGGAATAGCGAACTATTTTGATGCTTTTGAGATTTGAGACTCACCTGCCATGCATTAAAATAGGCATATCTAACTGATGCAAAATGCGTTGCGTTGCGAGCAGGTCGAACAAAGCGGCCTGAAGCTGTGATGCATATATTGGTAAAGTTATTTCATCCACGTTCCTTGCTATGCAAATGAACTAAAATCAGGCAACTTCTCCTTAAAAAATTCTCTCATCTTATTAATTATACTCTTTTCTACCTGCCGAACACGCTCTCTTGATATACCATAACGATCACCGATCTCTTGCAAGGTAGCAGGAGTATTTGAAAAAATACGTGTATCAAATATTTCAAGTTCTCTTTGGGTCATTTTTTTTCTAAACTCTGCAATCTTATCATGAAGAAGTGATTCGATTTCTTTCTTTGCAATCCTGTCTTCTGCGGATTCTGTTTCTACATCTAAAAGCTCAATCCTTTCCGTATTTGAATCATCCTTTAAAGGAGCGTCCAAAGAGACATCCCAGCCATCAAGTCGCTGGTCCATATTAACGATTTCACGCTCAGACACACCAAGCCTTTCAGAAAGAAGCTTCGGCTTGGGATCAAAACCCTGGTCAATCAGTTTCTGTTTTTCTTTTTTTAACTTAAAAAAGAGTTTTCGTTGAACTTGGGTAGTTCCAATTTTCACAAGACGCCAGTTATCCATGATAAATTTGAGAATATATGCCTTTATCCAAAATGAAGCATAATATGAAAATTTAACATTTTTGTATGGATTAAATTTTTTGACGGCTTGCATGAGCCCGATATTTCCTTCCTGAATGAGATCTAGAAGATTTTGCATCCATACTCTCTGAAAGTCCAGAGCGATTTTTACGACAAGTCTCAGATTGGAGGTTACCAGTCTGTATGCGGCATCTCTGTCGTCATGCTCTAAAACTCTTGCGCCGAGCTTTTTTTCTTCCTCTCTGGTGAGAAGCTTGTAATTGCTTATTTCCATCAAGTAAGATTGAAGAGGATCAAGCTTTACAACAGCTTTATCAGAAGATCGGCTTGCGGACTTCTTAATATTTTTCTTCATTTTACCAGAGTTTTTATCTTTAATTTTATTAGTATCTTTCATATAATCTCAAAAAATGATCAAACTCAACGCATTGGAAATGCGATGTTTTTACGTATTTTATTCAAATTTCGTGGTAATGAGCAGTTTGTCCACGTTCCTAAGGAACGTGGACGAATTAACTTCCGCAATAGCGACAAAATCAAAACAAGACTCTCGAAACCAATGATTTCAATGGGGTTATCGGATTATAGTGCAGAAACTTTGGAGAATTTAGGGGTAGAATTTGCGCTAAAAATGATGGAATTTCCGAGCATCAATATACGGCTATCATCAGCTAAGATTGAGATTACAATGAGAATTGCTGTGGGCAAGGTAGCGGGGTTTACTTTTTTCCCTGGAATATAAATAAGAACTGGTACGCCTGGCAGGATTCGAACCTGCGACCTACGGATTAGAAGTCCGTTGCTCTATCCATCTGAGCTACAGGCGCGCATGTAGAACTTGGGAACATGAACAAAACAACTTCCCTGACTATGCATCATAGCTTTAAGTTGGTAGCCCACAATGATTTAAAATGCTCGCATATTTTTATAAAGCATTATATTCATTTCGTTGTGTTGTGTTTTTTCACACCACAGTACCCGATTGGTGTTTTGTATGGTTGTTATCGGTTTTATCGGAACTCACGAAATGGTTGGCGCGACCTCCTTTTGTCGCTTTTTTGGACTACAGGTCAAAATCTAAATTATTGAATTGCACCCATTTATAACGAATTCATGATTTTCTTAGTGTTCAGTGCAAGTAACACACCTTCAGGTATAAATCAAGTTTAATAGTTTCTTGAGTTTTTGAAAAATAGTTCTCCCTGAATCAGCAATGTTTTTCTATATGAAACACCAATAGAAAACAAGCAAACACCTATCTGTGGATTCCGGCGAAAACTGCCACCCATTCCGGAAATAACTTTACCGCTTATCCCCTTTCCTTTTTCGCTATTTTGCGCCTGGCCTTTTTGAAATCCGGACTTTTGTTCAGGTAGAGACTCTCAGTTTTCCCGTCTAATGTTTTGTACATTTTGGCTACCAACGTAAGGCGGGACAGGCTATAAATTCAATCAGTGGGACGGCCGGGCAAGGGCGCATATTTTAGCGGGTGCGATGCCCGCCCCGGAAGGCTGGCCAGCCACCGGGTAGCGAGTCCTTGGATCGACTGGAGTAATCCACGAGATTAAGCGTAGGACAGCGAGACGGCAGGCCGTAAGCCATAAGGTTGAAGGGATTGAGCCTCGAAAGGATTAGTTGAGAGGGACA
>JAUWOS010000042.1 GCA_030611985.1 Desulfobacterales bacterium
TGAAAATCGTGTTTTTAAGCGTGCTTTCTTCTCGGCAGAGTAGCTTTGCACAGCGCAACTCTACGAAAAATTGCTGCTCTATTTGAAATAACGTCTTTGTATATTTTGTGTCAAGACGATAAACGATAGTTTTAGATCGTATGATAGTTCATAATTATTACAATGTAGAACAGAGCAATAAGTGTAAAATAAGCATATTATTTTTGCATATAGGTTGCACTTTTTTCCGTCTATTATTATATTGAATAGTAAAATCTGTATCAAGTGTACATATATTACATATTTTAACGAAATTTTACACTTATTGCAATATTAAAGTGAGTATTATGAAAAGTAATCAACCTCCTGCCAACCCCAAAATCAAGCTAAAAGTGGACAGATAGCTGCTGTTATAATTAAAGACATTCTGCATGAAGCAACTCTCAAAATTCTGCGGAAAACAAAAGGTGCTACGGAATTACATTCCGCAAACAGCGCTTATCCACCCACGGTCTTTAGCGGACGGCAACGAAGCCGGATTAGAATCGTCGGTAAATTTGTCGGGATCATTCAAAGGAATTAAAGTTTACCTTAACTTGTTGATATTTTTTACAGATGTATCATACATCGCCTTTGATAAAATCTTCCGTCAAACGATAGGCCTTTTCATCAGTGAACTGTTTTGGAGGATGCTTCATAAAAAAAGCGGAAGGATTATGCAGAACGCCTCCATGGCCTCTTTGGAGAGCCAATTTGCAACAGCGAATTGCATCAATGGTTACTCCGGCTGAATTAGGAGAATCCTCAACCGAAAGACGGAGTTCCAGATTCATGGGGATATCCCCAAAAAGTTTTCCTTCCATTCTGATGAAACAGACTTTGTTATCTTTTTGCCACTGCACATAATCGCTGGGTCCGACATGGATATTTTCTTGCTTCAAAGGCGTAGCCAAAACAGATTGAACAGCTTCAGTTTTTGATATTTTCTTGAAATAAAGACGTTTACGACTCAGCATATTTAAAAAATCGGTATTTCCGCCTGTATTAAGCTGGTAGGTTTTCTCTAATTTAACGCCTCTTTTGTTGAATAAGTCAGCCAGGACTCTATGAACAATAGTGGCTCCTAATTGGGACTTTATGTCATCTCCGATAATCGGAATATTTTTTGCTTTAAATCGCTCTGCCCATTTTGGATCGCTGGCAATAAAAACAGGGATACAATTAATAAAAGCTACACCTGCCTCCAGCGCACATTCAGCATAAAAGCAGGCGGCATCTTCAGAACCTACCGGAAGATAGTTTATCAATATTTCTGTTTTTGATTCTTTTAAGATTTTTACCACTTCATCTTTTTCAGGTTGAGTCTCTTTGGCGGTTACAAAAGTACATTCTTTTTCATAATTTTTCATATGCTCGGAAACACCATCCAATACTCTTCCCATGCTGACAAAAATATGATCATATGGAATATTTTCAAAAAAGACAGTGGTGCAATTTGGTGGAGCAAAAATAGCTTCTCCAAGGCTTTTGTTTACTTTGCGCTTATCAATATCAAAGGCGCAAGCCACTTCAATATCATACGGTTTGTAGCCGCCGATGTCCCAATGCATCAATCCAATTGCATCTTCACCGCTCTTATTTTTATAATATTCTATTCCCTGCAATAATGAACTTGCGCAATTCCCGACCCCTACAAATCCGATCCTGATCTTATTCATAAAAAACAACCCCCGCACCATTTATATCATATCAAGACATTTTTCCATTTTTCCTGACAAAATTACCAAAAAATGGGCATCTTTCATAATAATATTCGCTCAACCCAACCTGTGATACATTCCCCCAAATATGTTAACTGAGAAATGAAGGCTGCCAAAAAAAGGATGCCAAAAAATGGTAAATATTTTACTCGCTCTTTATTTCACTTGTCCTGTATACTATTAAAACTCTTTGAAAAACCGTCAAATATCCCAACAGAGCAATAATTACGATACTTGCATACATGGCATGTGGCCCTAAAAGCAATCCTAATGCTATAATGACACCTCTTTGCTGCCTCTGTAAAAAGCCGCCTTTACATTCAAGCCCCAGTCCTTCGGCGCGACCGCGTGTGTAACTCACCATAAGTGATGCTGTAATACACATCAAGATCCAAAAAGTGAGCGCAATAGATAACTTATCAATATTATAATAATAAGCAATATATCCAAAAGCAATAACTATCTCTGCCATCCGATCAAGAAATGAATCTAAAAATGCCCCAAATAGAGAGTATTTATTTTTATCTCGCGCAATCTTACCATCGACAGCATCTAACATTCCACCTGTAATACCAGGAATTAATGCCATACGAGGATAACCGGCGCCTAAAACAACAGCGCATAAGACCAGAAGCAAAAATCCCGTTAGCGTTATAGAATTTGGCGAAATATCATATTTTTTCAAAGGATAGCACAAAGGATCAATAAACTTTTCAAAAGCAATTTTTATTCTATCGTTCGTTATCATATCTTTCAATAATTTCTAATCCCAAAATCCCAAAATCCCTAATACTTAATACTTAATCCCTAATACTTAATCCCTAATACTTAATACTTAATACCTAATACTTAATCCCCACAAACCCCGCAAATCCCGCAAGATTCAACTCCGCAAGACAAGGATATTTTGCCCTGTTTTGCCCTTTCGTACTCCCGCTTGAGAAAAGACTTGTTGATTCCATGATCTATAAAGTCCCATGGAAGCAATTCGTCTGTAAAACGCTCTCTTTGCACATAAAAATCAGTGTCAAGTGGCGTTGCTTTAAGTGTTTTAGCCCAGTTTCCTTTGTTATAGTGAGCCAGAGATAAAATTTCAGCAACCCTCCGGTCTCCCCGTGAAAGCAAAGCCTGAATGTAGGCCCGTCGCGGGGTATCTGTATAAACACGAAGGTTTGCCACTGCTTTTAAACCATTTTTTATTCTATTTATCTTCTTTTTTAATACAGGCACATCATCCATTGCAACCCATTGAAAAGGGGTAACCGGCTTTGGAACAAATGAGTTAAGGCTGACAGTTATTCTTCCTATACGTTTTTTTGCCCTGCTTGACTTGAGAAATAACTTCTTTATCTCTTTGCACAAAGTTACGATAGCTTCAACATCATCCATGGTTTCTGTAGGGAGACCTATCATAAAGTATAGCTTTAAGTTCGGAATGTCGTTTGAAACAAGATTTTCAGCAGCATTGAATATATCTTCTTCAGTGATACCTTTGTTGATGACTTTGCGCATACGCTCAGATCCTGCATCCGGCGCAATAGTTGCTGTTTTGACTCTGCTCTGTTTAAGCGCAGATATGAGTTCAGGGGTAAGAGAGTCGGCTCTTAATGAGCTGAAAGACATTCTGATATTTTTGTTAAGCTTATTTTGGTTGCACAATTCACTGATTCCGGGAAAATCTGAAACAGCGGCTCCGACAAGGCCGATTCTATTTGTAAGCAAAGCTCCTTGCTTTATACCCTTTTCAATAAGTGAAACAGGTCTGAATCTTGGAGGCCTGTAGATATATCCTGCACTGCAAAACCGGCATCCATGGGGACATCCCCTTCCTGTTTCGATCAAGAATGTGCGTTTGAATGTAGTATAAGGGGTTAATATTGTGCTGCAAGTAAGGAGACTGGAAAGATCTTTAACGAAAACACGCTTGATTTTGGCTGGAATATCGCATAAAGGCTCAAAAGAACTGATGGTTCCATCTGTGTTGCAGGTAGTCTTGTAAAATGCCGGAACATAGACGCCCGGAATAGTTTTGGCAAGAGTTTTCAAACACGATTTTTTGCCGCTGCTTAATAAATCAAATAAAGAGTTGTCAAAAAATTCAGGAAGGATTTCTTCTGCTTCTCCGATCAAAAAACAATCAATAAACCGCGCAATGGGTTCAGGATTTAAGAAGCAGGCAACTCCTCCTGCCATAATGAGGGGGTGCGAGTCTCCTCTATCGCAGGATTGCAGGGGTAACCCTGCTTTTTCGAGAATTGCCGGAATGTTCAGGTAGTCATTTTCAAATGAAATTGAAAAAGCGATTATGTCAAAATCGGAAATCGGTCTTCCTGATTCTATAGTGGTTGCAGCGCCTCTTGCGCGTCCGTTTTCTTCGGGAAGAAAAGACCTTTCACATACCACATGTTCAATCATGTTGAGCAGATGATATACTGTTTGAAAGCCGAGATTGGACATCCCGACATAATATCTGTTGGGATAAACAAGAGCTACCCTGATACGTCCTCTCCAGTCTTTTCGTATTATGCCGGTTTCTGATTCAGCAAAATTTTCATGCGCATATCGCATGTCGCGGGCTCAGCTTGCCTTTCTTCTCAAGAATGTTGGAATATCAAGATCGTTGTTATCAAATGCAGTTCCCCTGTACTCCCTGCAAGTATCGTCGATAGACTCACCAGCCACTTTTTCCTTCCGGCGTATAAATGTCGGCCTTTCCAGGTTGTCCGGCCTATTGTCCAGGTCATCGAGAGTAATATCTCTTATCTTGCCTCTGAGTTTATAATCTTTCTGACTTTCCGGCGTTGCTAACTCCGGACCGGAACCTATTCCTGTGGCAATTACAGTTATCCTCATCTCGTCGCCAAGATTTTCATCAATAGCCTGACCCCAGATTATTTCCGCATCATCGCCAACTTCGCTATATATGCGCTCAGAAGCTTCGGTCATCTCCTCCATCGTCAAATCACTGGTGGACGTGATATTCATCAAAACGGCCTTGGCGCCGGAAACAGAGACATCTTCCAGCAGAGGATGAGATATGGCCCGTTCAGCCGCTTCTATTGCTCTGTTTTCTCCGCTTGCTATGCCTATGCCCATGATGGCCATGCCGGCTTTTGACATAATTGTTTTTACATCGGCAAAGTCAAGGTTGACCAGACCGGGTATTATGATAAGATCTGTAATTCCCTTAACGGAATGCAATAAAACCTCATCCGCTTTCTTAAACATTTCTATCATTTTTGCATTTTTGGATGCAAGACCTCTTAATCTGTCATTCGGTATGATAATTACGGTATCAGCAACTTCCTTTAACGCATCAATTCCTTCTTCTGCCTGCTTGGCCCGCTTCTTGCCTTCAAAAGAAAAAGGCTTTGTCACAACAGCAACCGTCAAGATACCCATTTCTTTGCAGATGCCGGCTATAACGGGCGCAGCTCCTGTGCCGGTGCCACCGCCAAGTCCTGCAGTGATAAATACCATGTGGCTTCCCTCAAGAGCATTTTTGATTGCTTCCGAATTTTCGAGAGCTGCATCCCGTCCGATTTGAGGATTAGCGCCGGCGCCAAGCCCCTCTGTAAGTTCTTCTCCTATCTGAAGTTTGTCCGTAGCCTTGGAGATATCAAGCGCCTGGGAATCTGTATTTGCCACGATGAATTTTACGCCCTGGAGATTGGAATCGATCATATTGTTGATCGCATTTCCACCCGCTCCTCCGACACCAATTACCTTGATTTTTGCACTTTTTTCATTTTCTACATAGGTAAATAACATTTTCGCACCCCTTAAAAATTAGTCGAGTTGTCGAGTAGCCAATTTCGATCGTTTGGCTAAATTACATCTTTGAACCACCTTTTCATTCTGGACATGATACGGTTAAAGATATTTCCGTCACGAATCCTGAATTTTCTTGTCGGCCGATTTTTGGCTCCATACAAGACCAGTCCGACCGATGTAGCATACATTGGATTATTTACTACATCAACAAGACCCTTGATTCCCCTCGGTTTGCCCAGGCGGGTCGGAAGATTAAAGATCGATTCTGCAATCTCCGCCGTTCCATCCAAAAGAGCTGATCCGCCCGTTACAACAGCTCCTGATGTAATTACATTTTCCATTCCAGCTTTGTAGATTTCCCTGTTGATCAGAGTGAAGATCTCTTCTACGCGAGGCTCTAAAATCTCACCAAGTATCTGTCTCGGAAGCTTTCTGGATTTACGTCCACCCATGCCGGGTACTTCGATTGTTTCTTCGCTGCTTATATTTCCGATAATACAGGTTCCGTATTTTTGCTTGATTTTTTCAGCTTCAGCAAGTGGCGCTCGCAGCCCGACTGCCACATCGTTTGTGAGGTTATTCCCTCCAAGAGCGAGTACGAATGTATGCTTGATGTTTTTCTCTGAAAAGATTGCCAGATCAGTGGTTCCTCCGCCAAGATCAATAAGAGCTGCGCCCAGTTCCTTTTCTTCATCGGTCAACACAGCTTCTCCGGAAGCGAGCGATTCCAGGACAATATCGCAAACATCAAGACCTGACCGGTTTGCGCATTTTATAATATTGTGAGCAGACGTCACAGCGCCGGTTACAATATGAATTTTTGCCTCAAGCCTTACACCGGCCATACCTGCAGGGTTCTGTATGCCTGCCTGATCATCTACAATAAACTCCTGAGGAAGCACATGTATTACTTCACGGTCCATGGGAATTGCTACAGCGCGCGCTGCTCCAATTACACGCTCCACATCATGTTGTGTAACTTCTGATCCCTTTATTGCCACAATTCCGCGACTATTGAAGCCGGTTATATGCCCTCCGGCAATTCCGGCGTATACGGACGAAATTTCACAACCGGCCATAAGCTCCGCTTCTTCAACAGCTTTTTTTATCGATGATACAGTCGATTCAATATTTACCACTACACCTTTTCGAAGCCCAATTGAGGGGTGAGTGCCGATACCTATAATATTTATTTCACCTCCCGATACTTCACCAACAACGGCACATATTTTAGTGGTTCCTATATCAAGGCCAACAACAATATTTTCCTCCGCCTGCATCTTAAACCTCCTTAGATTCAACTCCTACTACAATACGATTTAAGTTGTTCAGGTCGATTGAATCAAAATCTGAAAAACGTTTTCTTTTATCCAGATAGAAAAGCATATTTTTAAGTCTGTCATACTTGTTCGTGTAGTCATTATATCCCAGATTTATTGCTTTGACTCTTCCAGATTCATAATTAAACATATAAAGAGTAAGACCCATTTCTCTGTCTACACGGATTTTTTTTATTAATCTGTTGGGAAGAATGCTTTCAGCTTCTTGCCCGAGTTGCAAAACAACCATGACTGCATCAAAAGGAGTGTCGTGAGCATATTCGCCGGCACTGACTTTCGAGTAAGACGGATGGGCCTCGCCCGGAATATTTAAGTCTGAAAATTTCAAACCACTTATGACTGGAAGATTCTCAGTGTCTGATTCAGATTTTTCTTTAAATATCTCTCCATCAATATTTATTATAAATTTGCGACCAATATCTAAAATGGCAAGTGGTTTATGTTCTTTTATTCTGATAGTTATTTGATTCGGCAATTGTCTGGCAACTTCCGCCTCGGATATCCATGGGTGTGCCAGCAGTCTCTTTCTTGTCGTTGAAAGATTGACGGAAAGAATATTTACTTTTTTGTTTATTTGCGCCTGCTTTATTACCTGTTTTTCGGAAAGTCTGTTATTGCCTGTAACAATTAAGCTTTCAGCCATGAAATAGTCCAACTGTGTAAAAAAATCGTAACCAAAAATAAAACACAAGCTTATAACAGAAAGCGCGGCAATCCTGGCTATCATTTTTGAACAGAAAGCAAAACGTTTTATAATTTTAGCATGTTTTTTTGTGTTGCTGTTCTTGTAATAATTTTTTCGAATAGGCTTATGTTCCAACAACTTTAACCTCTGCTTTCAGATCTATACTGAATATTTTTAATACTCTTTCCTGAACAAGTTCCATCAGGGCAAGTATATCAGCGGTCGATGCTTTGCCTGTGTTTATGATAAAATTGGCGTGTTTGCATGAAACTTTTGCTCCGCCTTTCTGCTCTCCTTTAAGTCCGGCCAGCTCAATAAGTTCTCCCGCTGTTTTTCCTGCTGAAGGATTTTTAAAAAAACATCCCGCGGTCGGAGAGCCTGCCGGCTGTGTTTTTTTTCTAAGTTTCAGAATTGCTTTGGCTTCTTTTTTCAATCTTTGCGGATCTGAAGGATGCAGGCAAAAGCAGCCTTCCAGTATAATTGGTTTTCCTTCCAGCCCGCCTGCCTCATTTTTTTTCTTGCCCCATGAAAGCTTTCTGTAATCGAAAACCATATCTTTTCTTTTAATTTTTTTAGTCAGACCGGTCGGCAGTAAAACATTTATTGAATCAATGACATTTTCCATCGAACCACAGGCGGTTCCGGCATTCATCATAATGCCTCCTCCAACAGTACCGGGAATACCAAGAGCAAAGTTCATTCCTTCAAGACCTCTCTCCACGGCAAACCTGCAAAGTGTTTGCATTCTAACACCAGCCATAGCAGTGACGATAACGTCATCTTTTTCCGTGCTTGTTTGAATAATTTTTTTAAAGGCCCTTGTCAGAGTAATTACAATTCCGTTTATGCCTTCATCTTTTACAAGAAGGTTTGTGCCGTCGCCAAATACCAAACATGGAAGACCTTTTTCGCGAGACCAGTTGATAAGCTTTACCAGATCCTCAGGTCTTTTAATCGTAACATACGCTTCTGCCGGCCCGCCGACACGCAAAGATGTGTGCCGAGACATAGGCTCATCAAATTTGACGCCATCGCCAAAAAGTCCTGCAAGCCATTTTTTTGAATCAGAATCAAGCATTACTCATTACTTTCAGTTTCCAGCTTTCGTCTTCCAGCTTCCATCTTTGAGCTTTCTTCCCATCCTCCCATCCTCCCATCCTCCCATCCTCCTATCCTCCTATCCCTTCTAGTATCTCTTCCCCAACTTTCCACACATCTCCTGCGCCCATGGTAAGCAAAATATCTCCTTCTTTCAGCACTTCTTTCAAATAAAAAACAGTTTCTTTAAAATCTTTCTTAAAGACAACTTTTTTGTGACCATGCGTCCTGATTTTATCGCATAAAACCTGACTGGTTATCCCTTCTATTTTTGTTTCTCCGGCCGCATAGACAGGAAGAACTACGAGCAGATCCGACTGATAGAATGCATGCGTAAAATCATCAAATAGCGCTTTGGTTCTGGTATAGCGATGAGGTTGAAAGACCACAACTTTACGTCTGCCCGGCCAGCTTGACTTTACAGCAGATAACGTAGTTTTAATCTCAGTTGGATGATGACCATAGTCGTCTACAACTGTAATGCCGTTCATCTCTCCCTTGATCTCCAGTCTGCGCTGAACTCCTTCGACAGACTCCAGAGCATATTTAATTGTATCAAATGGTATATCAAGCTCAATCCCTACAGCAATGCTCGCCATGGAGTTGTAAACATTATGAATACCGGGAAGATTCAGCGTAATTTCTCCTAGCATTTTTCCCATGTGATAGAGGCGAAATCTGCTCTTTTGCCCCTCAAACACCACATCTCTTGCCTGAAAATCGACCTGATCGCTCATGCCGTAGGTGGTAAAACGTTTCTTTATTTTAGAGATAATATCCTGTATCGGCTCGCTATCAAGGCAAAGCACGGCAAGACCGTAAAAAGGTATGCGATCTATAAAACTTAGAAAAGTTTCTTTTATAGAGTTTAAGTCCCGATAAAAATCAAGATGTTCTCTATCTATATTAGTGACCACTGCTATGGTGGGAGACATTTTCAGAAAAGAACCGTCGCTTTCATCTGCTTCAGCTACGATAAAATCTCCCCTGCCAAGAAGCGCATTGGAGCCTGTGCTTTTGAGTTTTCCTCCAATAACCACTGTGGGATCAAGGCCGCCTTTGCTCAGAACAGATGCGATTATTGATGTGGTAGAAGTTTTACCGTGAGCGCCGGCAACCGCCACGCTGTACTTTAAACGCATAAGTTCTGCAAGCATTTCAGCCCTTGGTATTACAGGGATTGACGCGTGCCTGGCCGCAGTAACTTCCACATTCTCAGAGCCGACTGCAGATGATGTTACAACAACATCAGCTCCTTGCATTTGATTCCCAAAATGTCCTTTAAATATAATACCGCCAAGACCTTTCAGACGTTCGGTAATGCCTGAAGATTTTATGTCGGATCCTGATACCTTGTAGCCAAGATTTAAAAGGAGTTCGGCAATACCGCTCATTCCGATACCGCCGATTCCGATAAAATGTATGTGATATTTTTTAAGATACAACGAAAAAAATCCCTAAATCCCTAAATTTGTTTTAATCCCTAAATCAAGTCATAGCAGTCATCTACAATTGTTTTTGCCGCATCGGGTCTACCAAGATTCTTTGCCCTGGATGCCATAAGATAAAGAGCATCCGGATTTGATGAATAATATTCGATTTTTTCGGCAAGGGCTTTTCCGCTCAGATCTTTTTGAAGGATCATTTCGGCAGCTCCGGTATTTGCAAGTGCGCGCGCATTTAAAACCTGGTGATTATCAGCAGCAAAAGGATACGGAATGAAAATAACTCCTTTTCCGACAGCCGTAACTTCTGCCAGCGTGGTTGCGCCTGCTCTGCATATAACAAGATTACACTTTTGGTATTGCTCTGCCATATCATTGAAAAATGCTTTGACCATGCATGAAAAGCCATGACTCATGTAATTGTTTTTTACGCTTTTTTCATCAGCAGTTCCTGTTTGATGCACAAAAAAAAATCCGGCTTTTTCTTTTATATGCTTCAAAGCATCCATAACAGCCGTGTTTATGCTGTGAGCGCCCTGGCTTCCCCCTATGATCAGAACCGTAAATGGAAGATTTTGCATAGATGCCGTCCCATGCTCACCGGATTGCTCTTTTGCATATTGCAAAATCTCTTTTCGCACTGGATTTCCTGTAAAATAGACCTTTTTTTGGCTGATCACTTTGATAGTTTTGTTTGCTTTGGTAGTTTTGAACGAAACATATATTCTTTCAGCAATACCGGATAGAATACGGTTTGTAATTCCCGGCAGAATATTTTGTTCATGAAGAACAATTTTGATACCCAGAAGCCATGCTCCCACAGCTACCGGCCCTGAAGAATAACTACCAATACAGACAACAAGATCCGGCTTGAATTCTTTTAGAATCAGGAAAGATTCAAACACACCTTTTGGTATTTTTAAAATTGAAACGGCCTGATTTAATAATCCGCGCCCCTTGATTCCCTCTACTGTAATAGATTTATGTTCAAAACCTTTTTTTGAAAGAATAGAAAGTTCAAACGGATTACCTGCGCTCACAAATAATACCCTGCTCTTTGGATTTTTCTCCAAAAAAGCTTCTGCGATAGCAATTCCAGGAAAAAGATGGCCGCCTGTGCCACCGCCTGCTATTACAATTTTCAAGGGTATTGCTTTCATTTTCGTGCGAGCCCTATGTTCATCAAAATCCCTATTGATGCCATATTAAACAAAAGAGACGTTCCACCATAGCTGAGAAACGGCAGGACGAGACCCTTGGTCGGCAGAAGTCCAAGGGTAACACCCATATTAATGCAAACCTGAAGACCTATTGCCGTTGTAAGCCCTATTGCCAGAAATGATCCAAAAGTATCTTTCGCATTTCCGGCGATGCTGATTCCTCTCCACAAAATAATAGAATAAAGCCCCAGGATAGAAAAAATACCAAAAAGCCCGAGTTCTTCTCCGATGACCGAAAAGATAAAATCAGTATGCGGTTCGGGAAGATAAAACAACTTCTGATAACTATGTCCGATTCCGGTTCCCTTGATTCCTCCTGTGCCAAAAGCCATAAGAGAATGGATTATCTGATAGCCTTCATCTGTCGGATACTTCCACGGATCCCAGAAACTCATGATACGTCTGATACGATATGGCGCATTGACAATAAGATAGTATGCAACAGGCAGTATAATAAGCAGTGGTGACAACAGGTGTAAAATGGGTACTCCACCGACAAAAAGCATAATCCATGCAATGGCTCCAAGAATAACTACTGAACCAAAATCAGGTTGACGAATTAACAGCGCAGCAAATACAATGAGTACCAGAATATGGGGCAGGAAGCCGATATTGAACTCCCTGAGCTTATCTATTTTTTTGCTCATGGAGTATGCCAGATAAATTACCAGAGCAAAACGCACAAATTCAGAAGGCTGAAAACCAAAACTTCCGAACCGAAGCCATCGTGCCGAGCCACCCGCAGAATATCCAAACCCGGAAATTTCGATTGCAATAAGGAAAACAAGCGCAAGAATAAGAACAGGATATGCGGCAAAACGAAAAGATTTATACGGAATATACCTGAACCCAACCAGGACAACAATGCCAATCATGGCAGAAAGCGCCTGTTTTTTTAGAAAATAATACTCGGATCCAAATTTCTTCAAAGCAAGAGCAAAGCTTGCGCTATAAATCATCACAATCCCTATGCCTGTCAGAAAGAGTACAGAAAAGAGAAGGCTGATATTATATCCTGATTGCGACTTTTTGTTTGATGGTTGTTTTTTCATTTCCCTACTCGCCCAAGTTCCTGACTGCCTTGCGGAAAACTTCTCCACGCTCTGCATAACTGTCGTACATGTCAAAGCTCGAACAGGCCGGAGATAACAGCACAACATCTCCAGGCACTGCAGTATGATATGCTTGAAAAACCGCATCCTCCATCGTAGATACTATTTTTGTCGGTTTAATATGTCCGAGAGCTGATTTTATTTCTTCCTTTGCTTCTCCCATAAGAATGAGTTCTTTTACATGTTTTTGCACAAGATTGTTTAGCGGATAATAGTCACCGCCTTTGTCCCTTCCCCCCATAATAAGGATTATCGACTCGCTGAAAGTTTCAAGAGCCCTTGCCGTTGCATTCACGTTTGTTGCCTTTGAATCGTTAAAATATCCAACGTTATTTATAGTAGCCACATGCTCAAGCCTGTGGGGAAGGCCATGAAAATTATTAAGAGCAAGTTGTATTCCTTCTACTGTCCCTCCGGCTGCCAGCGCTGCCAGCGCTGCCGCAGAGGCATTCTCAATGTTATGCCTGCCTGTGAGGTTTGCACAGGAAAGGTTCAAAAGATTGCGAAAAGCTATTCTTTTGTCGTTTATTCTTATCCCCTCTTTGGTTTTTGCACTCGAATTGAAAAATAATTTCAGGCTCAAAATATTCCTGGCTATTGAACTGATAAGCGGATCGGAAGCATTCAATACGGCTGTATCAGTATTTTGCTGGTTTTCAAAGATTCGAGCTTTGGCTCTCGCATAAGCTGCAAAATCAGGATAACGATCCAGATGATCTTCGCTGATGTTTAGCAAAACTCCGACTTTCGGTCTGAATGTATCTATGGTATCGAGCTGAAAACTGCTTATCTCAGCCACAACTATCTCAGCCTTTTTTTCTTCATTTACATAGTTGATCAGAGGATTGCCTATATTTCCACCCACAAATACCGTAAAACCGGAATTCTCAAGCATTTTGCCCAAAAGGACTGTTGTCGTGGTCTTGCCGTTTGTTCCGGTTACTGCAACTATAGGCTCCCGAATAAATCTGTACGCAAGTTCAACCTCACCTATGACGGCAATCCCTTTTTCTTCAGCTCTTTTTATCGGCAGGATGGTATGGGGAACCCCCGGGCTCAGCACGATAAGATCCGCACTTTCAAATGTTTCAATCCTGTGCTTTCCAAGTTCGGTCTCAACACCCATTTCACGCACAGTTTGTACACAAGAGCCCAGATCCTCTTCTCTCGCAATATCCGTTACCGTAACAAACGCCCCTTTATTCTTCAAAAAACAAGCAGTTGCAACACCTGACACTCTAAGACCGACTATGAGAATATTTTTATTTGCAAGTTCCATTGGTTAAAGTGTTAAGTGTTAAGTATATAAGTGTTAAGTGTTAAGTATCAATTCCTAAATCAATCATCCTAATCATCTATCCAATCCCTAAATCCCTAAATTCTTCAATTCCTAAATTCTTTTTTTATCTAAGTTTCAGCGTACTTATGGAAATAAGGGCGAGCGTTATTGCAATTATCCAGAATCGGACTATAATCTTTGGTTCAGGCCAGCCCTTTAATTCAAAATGGTGGTGAAGCGGCGCCATTTTGAAAAATTTGTGACCACATGTTATCTTGAAAAATCCTACCTGAAAAATAACTGACAGCGTTTCTATCACAAAGAGACCGCCGACGAGTATCAGCAGTATTTCCTGTTTAGTAATGACAGCCACTATGCCAAGCGCGGAACCTATAGAAAGTGAGCCGACGTCTCCCATGAAAATTTGTGCAGGATAAGCGTTAAACCACAAAAAACCAAGACCGGCTCCTGCCAGAGCCCCGCAGAAGACGGTTATTTCTCCGCTTCCTGCAACGTAATTGATTTGAAGATAATCAGCAATTTTGACATGTCCTGCCACATAAGCAAAAATCATATATGTAACCGCAGCTATAATCACAGATCCGATTGCAAGACCGTCGAGACCGTCCGTAAGATTAACAGCATTTGATGTTCCGACAATTACAAAAGCGGCAAAAAATATATATCCCAAGCCAAGATCCGGTGAAATATTTTTAAAAAACGGAATAGTCACGCAAGTGTTGAAATCAGGGCACAAATAGACAAGAATTCCCGCAACAACTGCGAGTGCAGTCTGTATGAAAAATTTGTTTCGAGCGCTTAATCCCTTGCTCTGCTTTTTGACCTGCATGAAATAGTCATCTATAAAGCCGATAATACCGTAGCCAACTGTAACCAGAAGAGCTATCCATATATAATAATTCGTTAGATTTGCCCAGAGGAGTGTGGATAGTGTAATTGAGAAAACTATCAGAATTCCACCCATAGTAGGTGTTCCGGCCTTTTTAAGATGTGTTTTAGGTCCGTCTTCTCTAATATACTGTTTAATCTGCATACTGTTGAGTTTTCTGATAACCCACGGTCCCAGAAAAAAACAGATTAAAAGAGCAGTCAGGCTGGCATAAATAGTCCGGAATGTAATATATTTAAATACATTAAAAGCCGAAATAGTTGTATGGAACGAATACAATAAGTGATAAAACATGAATCCCTGAATTCCTGAATTCTATCCGCAGATCTTCGCAGATTATTCAGCACCTGAACAAAAACCCCGTTCGGACATGATTTTGAGTTTTTAATTAAAAATAAAAGTTTCCTAAAATGACTTAACATTTTGTAATTATTTGAATTAATCACAGAAGGCGTATGGTTTTAAGTTTTAAGTTTTAAGTTTTAAGATTTAAGTTCAGGGAATGCTACCATTTTTATATGTTTATAACTCCTTAAAACATTAATATATAAGAGGATAATCTTGAAAAACTTTGGTTTATCAATTAGCACGCCGAAGGCGTACCACCAATCTTAAATCTTAAATCTTAAATCTTCAAACGCCCTTATCACTTCTCGCCTATCATCAAAAGGGATGTTTTTATTTCCGACTATCTGACAAGTCTCATGCCCCTTGCCGGCAACAAGAACGATGTCACCCTGGCTGGATACGGCAATACCAAGGTATATGGCATTTTTGCGATCAGGTTCAATCACATATCCTTTTTCATTGAAACCTGTTGCCGGATCCAATGAAGTATAATTACGCCTGGATGCTTTTTTGGTTCCTTCAAGTA
>JAUWOS010000140.1 GCA_030611985.1 Desulfobacterales bacterium
TGTCCATCCGCTGAAGGAAGCCGCCGTAGCCGCAAGTAAAAAAGCAAAAAATGGTATAGATCTGCCCGCAATGGCATAGCCGGCAGAAGTCTTTTCGGTAAAATATCCTTTTAATCCCCAGTAAAAGCAATAGGTAATATAAATCCCCAACATTATATAAACCCAGGTAGTTCCGCTCATTTACCCCCTCCTTAAATAATTATACTCAAAACTGTAATAGTCCAGACACAAAAGCACTAACTGCGTAAACCATTAGGAACGTGAACAAAATAACTTCCCCAACTATGCATCACAGCTTCAGGCCGCCTTTGCCAAATCTCAAATCCGATCTCAAATCACAAAAATATTGAAATAGCTCGCTATTCCTTCAACTTTTGTGCCCGCCCTGATGCTATGCGAAAACTGACTTGTCCGCTATATTTTTTGTTGGAACTGGAAAGTCAGTTCACCAAAGCCTATAGATCGGTCTTGGCCAGGGATCTGAGATCGAACAAATCCGACCTAAATCTATGCGCCTGATTGGGGAAGTCAATTCGTCCACGCTCCTTACGTTCTATATTTTATATTATACCCGTATAATTTATATGTACTATTTTGTCAAATAATACGTACTTTCGCATCCGTTATACGACTAAGTTCTTGGTAAATATCTTTAAGATTCTTCAGAAGTTCTTTCATATTTTCTCCTTGAGTCATATAGTCAGGATATTCTTCAAGGTACCCAAGCCACATTTCACCATCTTGCCAATACGTATATTTTAGTAGTATTATAAACTTATCCTTTTGATTTATTTGTTTATAATTAAGTTCCTGAGACATAATCGCGGTGCTGACCGGCACCGCGATTCTCGGCGGCGTAGCGCCGAGAACGTAAAGCTGAGTGGATAGGCAACAATAACCGAAAAACTATGATAAAGGGTAACCGTTCACGGGAGAATCGGTAGCACAACAAGACTACTTCCCAACATGTAAGCTTTTACAGGTGCTGTAGATGTGCGTTTTCTCAGACAATCAACTATAGATTTGCTATAAAAGAAGTAAGATGCTCAAAAAACAAGTTGACCGGAAAGATGTTCGGGCAATGATATTTTGCCTTGCTCCGCCCATTTAAGTGAGATATGGGTATGGTCTTTATTTAGAATTCGTGCCACGGTTTTTTGACATAAACTGAAATTACACAAGATATTTGAAAATCGTCTTCACCCATAAGGTGAAGACGATTTTACTGAATTCATAGTAATTTCAATATGTATCAAAAACCGTGCTACGGATTCAGGAAAACGTTCAATCTTCATCGCTCTTAAACCCTTACTTTGAAATCTATGCCTTTTAATCAAAATCCTGTATTTAGAAAAGCGATTGCACCCTGGTATGATTCTAATACGGTATGTATCATCGCAATCATATTCATGTTTCTTGTATTTCTGTTCAGCATTGCCGGTATATTTGAAGCACATGAAAAGCTGGAATATCATGAGTACATTTGGGTGCCTGTTCTTACAGCTTTAATGAGCGGATGGACAGTAGTTTCAATAACAATACGTCTTATAAAAAGATATATGGAAACTACCGGCTAAGGAACTTGGACGAATTAACTTCCACAAGCAGGCGCATAGATTTAGGTCGGATTTGTTCGATCTCAGATCCCTGGCCAAGACCGATCTATAGGCTTTGGTGAACTGACTTTCCAGTTCCAACAAAAAATATAGCGGACAAGTCAGTTTTCGCATAGCGCCAAGGCGGGCACAAAAGTTGAAGGAATAGCGAGCTATTTTAATACTTTTAGGATTTGAGCCCTGAGTTGAGATTTGGCAAAGGCGGCTAAGAAGCTGTGATGCATAGTTGGGGAAGTTATTTCGTCCATGTTCCTTAGCTCCTTAGCTCCTTTGAACGTTTGGCTGCTGCCGCTATTGCCTTGATTATATTTTCCTTAACCCTGTTATTTTCCAGCACCTTAAAAGCCGCTTCAGTAGTACCTCCGGGAGAAGTCACTCTCCGGCGCAGGAGTTCCGGTGATTCATTCTGCTGTTCTATGAGTGCAAGAGCGCCTTTCAAAGTTGTAATGGTCAGGACGGCAGCATCGCCCGGATCAAGACCAGCGTCAATCCCTCCTTCTATCATAGATTCAATCAGGTAAAAAACATATGCAGGTCCGGAACCGGAAAGAGCGGTTACCGCATCCAACTCCTCTTCTTTAAACTCAATCACCCTTCCCATTGCTTCCAGAATTGTCCTGATATTCCTGACATCTTCTGCTACGGCATACCTGTTTGCGCTCATTCCTGACATACCGGCTAAAACGAGGGCCGGCGTGTTCGGCATTACCCGTATAATCGGCAGTTTTTCTCTGGATTTTTCGTCAAGAGAGGTGTAAAGTAAATCTTCAATTTTTCGCAGAGGAATTCCTGCTGCAATTGAGACAATCACCTTTCTATCCGGTATGTTGCAGCCTTCCTGCTTTGCAATTTGTGAAAGCACCTGATCTATCTGCTGCGGTTTAACCGCAAATATGACAACATCGCATTCTGAAAAGAGTTTGATGTTATCATTCATAACAGATACACCATAATTAGAACGAAAAATATCAAGGCGCCGGTTGTTGATATCACTTACATATATCATTGAAGGAGAAAAGATGTTGGCCTTGATAATAGCCCCCACAAAAGCCTCTCCCATGTTGCCCGCACCAACAAAACCTATTTTCTTGTTAAGTTCTGACACACTGCTCACCTATTTCCTATTTCCTGTTTTTTGTTTTTCGCCTCCTGCTTTAAATATCGCCTATTCTTAAGGTTGTATGCTGATAATGTCAATGATTTTGCGAAATATCTTGACTTATTTGTAACTTCTCAATAAAGTTTGACTCTTATTTCAGCACAAGAATAGGTTTGCAAGCTTTTACAACGCAGTCTGGCAAAATGCATCGGCGCTTGAAATGTGAAGTTATTTTTCGGATACTATTTAAATTTTAGAAAATAATTTTTTGCCTCAAAAAATCCATAAAACAAAAGGGTAATCGTTCACGGGGAGAACTGGTAACAAACAAGGCTGCTTCCCAACATGTAAGCTTTTACAGATACTGTAGATGTGCGTTTTAAGGGCAACCAACTATAGTATTGCTATGTTGGTTGCCCTGAAAACGCACATATGCAGTGCCTGTGAACGCTTACACGAAAGGGTTTATTTTTATCATGTTTATAGTCGGCTATTTTTTTATGGCTGTCGCAAAGGTTCTTGACTTTGTTTTAATCTTATTCATGTGGATTATTGTGGCGCGAGCCATACTTTCCTGGGTAAGTCCGGATCCTTCTAATCCGATAGTCCGTTTTATCCATAATGTTACGGAACCGGTTCTATACCGCATACGAGCGTTGATACCGGTTAACTTTGGCGGTATTGATTTTTCTCCGATCATTGTTTTTTTAGGAATTGTTTTTCTACGAATTTTCCTTGTAGAAAGTCTTCTCAGATTATCAACAACTTTATTATAATAATACAGACTTTTCAGATAGATAGTGTCCGAACGAAAACTGGAATTTTTTCAAGTTTAAGGAAGGCGCAAATTTTAACCGCCCAATAAGGAACGTGGACGAAATAACTTCCTCAACTATGCATCACAGCTTCTTAGCCGCCTTTGCCCCTATCTCAAATCAGGGCTCAAAACAGGGCTCAAATCCCAAAAGCATCAAAATAGCTAAGCTATGCCTTCAACTTTTGTGATTCAAGGTCGGATTTGAGATTGGGCAAATCCGACCCAAATTTGTGTGCCTACTTGATGAAGTTAATTCGTCCACGTTCCTAAAATGAATTATCTGAAAGTTCTAACACGAGACCTTATGAAAAATATCATGAAAACAACATCTATTGATATTCGACAGCAGCAGTTTAAAACAAGATTCAGAGGCTTTGATGTTCAGGAAGTTGATACATTTCTTGAACAGATAGCAGATACTTTTGAATTATTGCAGCGTAAGAATGAAAATTTGCATGAAGAAATTCGCAGACTCAAGTTTGAAAGCCGGGGATACAAAGAGCGCGAAGAAACTTTCAAGCGAGTAATGCTCAATTCCCAAAAAATCATAGATCAGATAAATAAAAATGCTCAAAAATCGGCTGAATTAATTATTGCTGAGGCAGAAGTTAGAGCAGAAAAAATCTTAAACAGAGCGCACAACAGACTGGCGCAATTGCATGAAGATATAACGGAACTGAAACGGCAGCGCATGCAGATCGAACTTCAGATTCGTTCAATAATTGAAGCTCATGCCAAACTTCTTGAAATAGGAAAAGAAGGGTCTGAAGCAATGGATGAGGAAGATACAAAGTTAAAGTTATTAAAACAATCGTAAGCGTGCATATGCAGTACCTGTGAACGCTTTTAATTCAAAATTCAAAACCAAAAACTCAAAATCGTATCTGAACGGGGTTTTGTTCAGGCAATAGTTACATCTTGTGAAAAATCAATGGCAAAAATAGATGCTTTTTTCAAATTAATGAATGAACAGGGAGCTTCAGATCTTCATCTTGTTGCAGGGCAACCACCGGCGCTCAGAATAAGGGGAGATATAGAAAGGGTCAAATACAAAGTACTGGATACTGATGAGCTGAAAAGCATGCTCTATGAGATTGCGCCCGAAGACAAGGTTAAGGTATTTGAAGAAACAGGAGATGTTGACTTTGGATATGAAATACCTGGTCTTGCCAGATACAGGGCAAATTTCTTTATGCAGAAAAATGGCGCTGCCGCAGTTTTCAGGGAAATTCCGGCTACAATATTGACCGCTGAACAACTTGGCCTTCCTCCTGTAATATCTAAGCTGGCATTACTTCCAAGAGGTCTCATTGTAGTAACAGGTCCTACAGGCAGCGGCAAATCGACCACCCTGGCCGCAATAATTGATGTGGCAAATCGTAGCCGCAAGGATCATATTATTACTGTCGAAGACCCGGTCGAATTTGTTCATGAAAGCAAGGGTTGTATTGTAAACCACCGTGATGTCGGTCTTCATACCAAGTCATTCAGCTCAGCCCTGCGCGGCGCTCTGCGTGAAGATCCTGACATTATTCTGGTTGGTGAAATGAGAGATCTTGAAACCATATCGCTTGCCATAGAAGCCGCATCTACAGGACATCTTGTTTTCGGTACATTGCATACTTCCAGCGCCGCTAAAACAGTTGATCGTATTATTGAGGTCTTTCCTGCAAGCGAACAGTCACAGATACGTTCCACGCTTTCTGACGGGCTCAGAGCTGTTATAGCACAGGTATTGTTTAAAAGAATTGACAAGAAGGGGCGTTGTGCTGCTCTTGAAATATTGATTGCAAATCCTGCAGTCAGGAATCTGATAAGAGAAGCAAAAACCTACCAAATTCCTTCAATGATCCAGACAGGAAAGAAATATGGCATGCAACTTCTGGATGATGCTATTATGGATCTGTATACTAAAAGGTGGATAAGCGCTGAAGAATCATATGCAAAGGCTAATGACAAAGCAAGATTCAGGCAGTTTTTGAAGACTCCGCCTACAGATTTCACCGAAATATAATTCGTAAGCGTTCACAAGCACTGCATATGCACGTTTTCAGGGCAATCAACATAGCTCAAACTATAGTTGATTGCCCTGAAAACGCACATCTACAGTACCTGTAAAAGCTTACATGTTGGGAAGTAGCCTTGTTATGCTACCGGTTCTTCCGTGAACGGTTACCATAATTCAAACACGATTTTGAATTTTTGATTTTGAATTTTGAGTTAAAAAAACTATATTTCGGAGTTTTCGTTCAGGATGAAAAAACAAGAAATTGATCATATACTGACAAAGATGCTTGATGCATTCGGTAATGTTTCAGATTTAAACATTACCGTGGGTAAGCCGTTTCAGGTGGAGACTTCGGGTGAACTTACCGCGGTAGAAATAGAGCCCCCTTTTTACAAACTCACACCGTTTCAGACTGAAATTTTCGCCTTAAATCTGATCAACCAGGACAAACGTCTTATTAATATCCTTCTGGCAGAGGGGTCGTGCGATTCGTCATACGAGCTTCCCGGTAAAGCACGTTTCAGGGTGAATATCTTTTCCCAGCAGAGCAATTACTCCATTGTTCTCCGAAAACTCGAAACCGAAATCCCAACCTGCAAACAACTGGCGCTTCCTGAGGCATTCTACAAAATGGCCCAGGAAAAAAACGGAATTATCTTTGTCACCGGTTCTACGGGAAGCGGAAAATCAACTTCTCTGGCCGCAGTGCTTAATGACATTAACGAAAGCAAATCAGTTCACGTAGTAACTCTCGAAGACCCTGTAGAATACCAACATCCGCACAAAAAGGCTACCTTTAACCAAAGGGAGATGGGAACTGATTTTGACACTTTCGCCAGTGGCTTGAGAGCTGCTCTCCGTCAGGGTCCCAAAGTGATACTGGTGGGCGAAATGCGTGACAGAGAAACTGTTGAGATAGGTCTCAGCGCAGCAGAAACAGGTCATCTGGTTGTAAGTACTCTCCACACAGTGGATGCCGGCCAAACCATTAACCGAATTCTTGGCATGTTCAATACTGAAGAAGAGAACCAGATTCGTATCCGGCTTGCCGATACAGTCCGCTGGATCGCATGTCAGAGACTTCTTCCCAAGATAGGTGGAGGTCGAGTAGCTGCCTTTGAAATTATGGGATCCAAT
>JAUWOS010000165.1 GCA_030611985.1 Desulfobacterales bacterium
GCCGTCAATTACTACTGCCGCAGCAGTTTCATCACAGGATGTTTCAATACCGAGTATTATCATAAAAAGTTATTTCGTCCACGTTCCTTTCGATGCGAACATAATTGCCCGCTTTGTAAGCGTTCACAGGCACTGCATATGCACGTTTTCAGGGCAACCAACATAGCAAATCTATAGTTGATTGCCCTGAAAACGCACATCTACAGCACCTGTAAAAGCTTACGTGTTGGGAGGTAGCCTTGTTTGCTATCAGTTCTCCCGTGAACAGTTACCCCGCTTTTTACCAGATCATCAATCTTTATTGTTGAAAGATACGATCAAGTCGCATATCATACACTTTTAAAAAAAAGATTCAAGCCAAACCAATTCAAATTCAAAATAATTGTCGAGTTTATCAATGAAACCAATTGTTGCTATTGCAGGCAGACCCAATGTAGGCAAATCTACCCTTTTTAATCGTATCACAAGATCAAGAGATGCTATTGTGGATAATTTTCCGGGCGTTACAAGGGATCGGAATTATGGTGATGCGAGCTGGAATGATGTGGAATTTACTCTGGTTGATACCGGTGGATTTATAGAAAAAGAGAATGATGGTTTTGCGCATCAAATCCACTTTCAGGTTCTTCAAGCCATAGAAGATGCGGATGTCGTTATTTTTTTGCTGGATGGCAAGTGCGGAGTCTCTCCGTTTGATACGGATATTATCAATATCCTTCGAACAACAAGAAAACCGGTCTTTTATGTGGTAAACAAAATAGACGGGATTGAAAAGGAGGTAGCCCTTTACGATTTTTACACTCTCGGCATAAAACAATTGTATTCTGTTTCAGCCGAACACAACTACGGCATCTCTGATTTTCTCGATGATCTGATAATTGCTCTTCCGAAATACGTTCCAGATCAATTCCCTGATACAATCGGACTTGCAGTAGTCGGCAGACCAAACGTCGGAAAATCATCGCTTATAAACTCTATTCTGGGCGAAAAGCGTTTGCTTGTAAGCGATATTCCAGGCACAACACGCGATGCAATTGATTCTGTTTGCAAGATCAGTGGAAAATCATATCTTCTTATAGATACCGCCGGTATCAGGCGCAAGGGAAAAGTGACAAAAAAACTTGAAAAGTTTTCCATTATCAAGGCATTAAGGAGTCTTGACAGGTGCGATGTGGCTCTTATCGTTATTGATGCTCATGAGGGAATAACCGAGCAGGATATAAGCATTGCAGGATATGCTTTTGAGCGCGGCTGCGGCTGCATTTTCCTGCTGAATAAATGGGATCTTGTTGAAAAAGACACCAAAACAGCCAAAAAATACTATGAACAGTTAAGATTTGCCGCAAAATTTTTAAACTTTGCTCCGGTTATAACAATTTCAGCTCTGACCGGTCTCAGGGTTTCAAAAATATTCAAGCTTGTAAATGAAGTTTACAGCCAGTATGCCATGCGTATCGGAACAGGAAAGTTAAACAGGATATTAAAACGAGCAATTGAAAAAAATGAACCATCACTTCATAAAGGGAAATGTCTCAAATTTTATTACGCCACCCAGACCTCTGCAAAACCGCCTGCTTTTGTCTGCTTTGTAAACTATCCTGATGCAGTCCATTTTTCCTACAAGAGGTACTTGACCAACCAGATAAGAGCAGAGGCAGGACTTGACAAAACCCCTCTTCGGATAATCTTGCGTCAGCGAACAGGCCGGATCGAATTCGGAAATAAGAAACGGACCGAATTCGGCAAGAAGAAACGAAAAAAACCGATAAACCAATAATTGGGGACTGGGTATTGGGGACTGGATGATATGGTCGGTGTGTGTGTGTTGGCTGTTTGAATAATCTGCGGAAATCTGCGAAATCTGTGGATGGAGAAGGAATAATTATTGGACATTTTTGAATATCAAGCTCAAAAAGCTGCGGATGCATCAAGGCCTCTTGCTGAAAAGATGCGTCCGAAGAGCCTGGATGGGTTTATAGGGCAAAAGCATGTTGTTGGCGATGGAACCTTGATTCGCAATGCTGTTGAAAAGGACCGGATTTTTTCCATGATTCTCTGGGGTCCTCCGGGATGTGGCAAAACAACTCTTGCCAGGCTTGTTGCAGGTGAAACAAGTTCTCATTTTGTCCATTTTTCCGCTGTGCTGTCAGGCGTTAAAGAGATCAGATCTGTTGTAAAAGATGCAGAAGATCAACAAAAGCTTTACCGGAAAAAGACTATTCTCTTTGTAGACGAAATACACAGGTTCAACAAAAGTCAGCAGGATGCATTTCTTCATCATGTTGAAAGCGGTCTTATCACTTTGATCGGGGCTACTACTGAAAATCCTTCTTTTGAGGTGATACCCCCTCTTTTGTCCAGATGCCGTGTAATAACTTTAAAATCCCTTTTACCGGATGATATTGCCGCTATACTTGATCGTGCCTTGAAAGATAAAGAAAATGGCCTTGGAAAGATGAGCCTTGTTTTTACCGGAGATGCTCTTTCTTATCTTATACACATCTCGGAAGGTGATGGTCGGACTGCCTTAAACAACCTTGAAATAGCGGCCTCTCTGTCAACATCAAGAGATGATCTTCCAAATGAGTCAAAACCGGATGAGCTAAAACCGAATAAAGCAAAACCAAAACAAATAACCGTGCAGAATTTAGAAAAGGTTTTGCAAAAGAAAGCCCTTTTGTATGACAAGTCCGGTGAAGAACACTACAATCTTATATCAGCCTTTCACAAAAGCCTGCGCGGAAGTGATCCTGATGCAGCTTTGTATTGGCTTGAACGTATGCTGGCTGCCGGAGAGGATCCTTTATATGTTGCTCGCAGAATGGTCAGATTTGCATCCGAAGACGTAGGTAATGCAGACCCGTATGCGCTTGGAGTTTCATTGAATGCTATGGAGGCATTTAAGTTTCTCGGACATCCGGAAGGCGATCTGTCTCTTGCCCATGCCGCTGTTTATCTTGCCGCAGCCCCCAAGAGCAACAGCATATATAAGGCTTATAAAGAAATTAAAGAAGTTGTTAAAACTTCAGGAGCGCTTCCCACTCCTTTGCACATACGAAATGCTCCGACAAGACTGATGAAAAATATCGGATATGGAAAGGACTACAAATATGCTCATGATTATAAAGAAGCATATATTCCCCAGGAGTATTTGCCTGAAAAACTTCAGGGGCAACTTTACTACTTTCCCACGGACAGAGGCTATGAAAAGACTATAAAGCAAAGACTTGACAGGTGGAGAAGTTTAAGGGCTCAAGCTAAAACATGTTAGAAACAAAGAGAGAGTAAGTTATTTCGTTCACGTTCCTAAAATTGAGAAGTTTATCCGGTAGCGATCTCGGTGGAGCATCGCCTCAACCTCAGCAAGCACCTCGTTCCAACGTTCCCCTTAGCGCTGTTTCACGGCCGTTATGCGGGACGCTCCTTGATATGTTGGTTAATTAGTTTGCAATAAATTTCAGAAAAAAATAAATCGCAATGTAATCAATGAAATTGACAAGAAAATTGCAACCCTGAAAAAGCCTAAAAACATTTCCATTCGCCCGGTATTGATTTATGAAGGTGAACTAAGCGAGTCGGTTGTGAAAAGTGATTTTTTTGATAAAATTATTTGCTTTGGGAAGTTGCCGGCAAATAAGTTTATAAGTTAAGTCCCCGAATTCCCAACAACTTGTCAATTATTTCTCTTGAAATATTCTATAATATTCGGTCTATTGGTCAGGTAGATTGGCAGGTTGAGAATGATCCGTCCTTTATTTACTATTTTTTCATAAGGAGCGGCGGAAATCAGTATGCCAAATTTTTGTCCGGTTAAATCCAAGTAATGTATAATATTTTTATAATGTCTTTTTTGTATTGACGTCGTGGCCTTGCATTCAACAGGTATTCGGGTTCTTGCATCTATAACATCTACAGTAAAATCGACTTCAATGCCGGCGGGCTTGCCTTTTTTCCATGTGGCGACAGATTTAAAAGCCGAAGCCCCTTGAAGAAGATTTAATAAAACAGCATTTTCAAATACACCGCCAAGTGGTGTTCTCAACATCGGATCAATGGTATTCAGCAAGGAAATCGCAGGAACAGCCAAACTTCTAAACATATTTACAACACCGAGATCATGAAGATATCTTTTTGGAAGGAAATCGCTGTGATTGGGATCTAAAGAATACTGAGAGACTTCAAGTACAATATGCCAGGATTTCATTGCTTCCAAAATCTGTTTTGCACAATATTTGGTTGCATCAATATGGGTATATTTTGACGGACTTCCAATATGATTGGCTACAGAGCGAAGCGTATTTATGAACAAACCAGGCTGGTATGCTTCTTTTCTTTCAAAATCCTCTTCAAGAGATGCAATAATTTCCTCAATAATATCACCCGAAGGCTTGCCTGATTTAAATGCTTTAACAGCTTCAGGATAGCCTCCTGTCACCATATAATCATCAAAAAGCTCCAACAGAAGTCTGTGCCTTGACTCTGGTATTTTTTCCGGCGCAGAGAGAATATATTCATATAAAGGCTTTCCTTTTACGAATTTGACGAATTCGGAAAAGGAAAAACTGAAGATACACATGCTTTTCATTCTGCCGACAGGTATTCGCGCACCTGCAGGAAAAAATCTGTTCATCGAAGAACCTGTCAGAATCACTTTAATATCATGCCAGTCTTCTTTAAACGATTTGACATATTCTGCCAGTTTCCTGCATTCCTGAGCTTCATCAAAAAACAGAATTGACCTGGGCTGAAGATTATATCTATCAGTCATCAGGGCGCTAAAATCGAAAAAATCTTCTGTTTTTGAGATCTCATGGCGTATTTTCGGATTTTTTTCCAGGTCATAAGCCAGATACGGCCTGCCTATGGTTTTTAAAACGCTGTTCACAAGATAGGATTTACCAACCTGCCTGGCGCCTTCGATGATAATCACATCATTGTCAGCCCGATCTGTAATAAGATCTTGTAATCTGTCATGGATTTGCCGTTTCATAAAAAATCTATTAACACTCTTCGGTATTTTTGTCAAATAAATTTAACAAAATTAGCGGTTTTTGTAAAATCAATTGTTTTAAAAACGCTATTTTTGAGTCACTTCGACCGGTCTTGACAGTCAGGAAAGATGTCCCTTCTTTCGTAACCGTTCACGGGAGAATCGGTAGCACAACAAGGCTACTTCCCAACATGTAAGCTTTTACAGGTGCTGTAGATGTGCGTTTTCTTAGACAATCAACTATAGATTTGCTATGTTGGTTGCCCTGAAAACGTGCATATGCAGT
>JAUWOS010000040.1 GCA_030611985.1 Desulfobacterales bacterium
TAAACGTAAACCGGGATACTGGAAAAACCGCCTGAAAGAAAAGGAAATTGAAAAAGAATAGGTGATATGAATAACAATTGCGGCAAAAAAAATTTGAGCAGCGGAGCAGAAAAAACAAATTGACAGAATAGCGCCACTTGATTGAAGGAAAAAAATATGGGATATATGCCTGTTGTAATTGATGCAACCTATGTTGCAGATTACAAAATCAAAATAACATTTGATAATGGAGAAGAAAAGATAGCAAATTTTATCAATTGGTTAGAAGGTGAAATATTTGAACCACTTAAGGCTAAAAGTTATTTTCAAAAATTTTTTGTAGATGGCTGGAGTATTTCATGGCCAAATGGAGCAGATATTTCACCAGAAACCCTCTATGAAGAAAGTCAACCAATCTAACAAGTCAATGGAAGACACAATTAAACTGACGTTCATTGCCTGCAATCTGATGCTCACCGAAGTCTGTGATAAAGTTGAGTTGCTGGCTTAAGGCGGTACACTGAGCGTATACAGAACTTGGGAGAGTACCACAAATCAACCACGAATTACACGAAGAAACGAAGGTAAATTCGTGAAATTCGTGGCAAAAAATTCAGAATTATTCAGCGCTTTTTCAACTTGTAGATACGTTCCAGCACACCTTGTAAATTCAAGGAGATATGATCTGATAGATATATAGATGATTGATTGAATGAATCATCTATAATTAAATAAATAGTATAGGAATTTCCATTTTATGGATTATTAAATCAATAGGTTGTGTAAAGTCTGCCCAAAAGACGCTAATTTAAGAGGTTATTATGAAATCTAAATGTACCAGTATTGCTATTGTGATACTTTTTATGTTTTTTCTCTCAACAAGCTGCGGATCGTCAGGAGGTGGTTCGGAATCAGAGTCAACCTCTGGCGTATCCGATACGAACGGAACCGACGATACTATCGGAATTGGTATAACTGCCAACAAAATAGACATTAGGGTAAGTGATACATCTGTTCCTGCAGATGGTTACAGTACAATAATGATTACGGCTACGGTTAAATCTGCCACCAATCAGGCTGTGCCGGATGTTGATGTAACGTTTGAAACGGGACGAGGCACCATTATATCACCTATTACAACAGATTATAGTGGCCAGGCAGTATCAGAACTTACCAGTGATCAATATAATGACCTCGAAGTAAAGATTACCGCAAAAGTTAACTCCGTAGAAAAAAGCACAACTGTCGCTTTTATCGGCATAGACTTAAGTCTTGAAGCTGATCCTGACAATCTTCTGGCAGGTGGGGACCCTTCTACAATTACGGCAACTCTCAAAGATGCGGCTGGCAACCCGATTCCTGATGCAATCATAGAATTTTCTATTGTGGAGGGAAGCGGTGTATTGGACGAGTCTTCACAAGAGACTGATGTGTTCGGCGAAGCAGATGTAAAGCTTAATTCTTCTCAATCATCAACGGTCAAAGTGACGGCTATTGGAAGGGGCAAGGATGCAGATCAACCTGTCCAGGTTATATTTACTCGCTATTTGTTTACGCTGAAAGCTTATAAACAGGGCACAAACCCTGCTGATGATATAAATACCATAAGGGTCAATGAGCAAGCAGATGTTATTGCAGAAATTATTGAGGCTGGAGGCGGCAATATGGGCAGCAAAGAAGTTTCTTTCAGTACCAGTCGGGGAGATTTGGATCCAATGAAAGATGAGACAGACATTTCAGGTTTGGCTGAAACAACTTTAACCGCGGATACACAAGCAGGCATTGCCACCATTGATGACAACGTTACTATAGTTTCTGACGAACCACCTACCGAGCTTTCCGCATCCACTCAAGTAGTTGTGGTTGGAGGGGATGCTATGAAAATTGTCCTAAGTTCAAGCCCCGGTGTCATTTCTACAGAAACTGGAGTTGCTACTATTATAGCTGGAGTTTATGATGCCTACGATCAACCTGCAGTTAACCAAGGTATTTGGTTTCGAATAAACAAAGGTCCAGGCAGTAATGAATACTTGAGCAATGCTTTTAAAACAACTGATGATCTTGGCATTGCCACCATAAAACTATATGCAGGCTCTCTGTCCAGCACACTTGAAGGTGTCATTATAGAAGCAAACACCGCATCCGATTTCATGGGAAGCTCCGGTCTCACATCGTTGACAATTGCAGGACCCGTTGCAAATATCGGCGTAGGTATTGACTTGCACGAATTAATCCCAGATGGCGGACATTTAACTGTTAATGTAAGCGCACTGGTCACTGATGCTGGCGGCAGTCCCGTACCTGATGGGACTTTGGTCAATTTTTCAGTCGATGCCATAGAATTTGATGAAGATAGAGATGATGATGGAATCATTGAATGCTGGGAGACTAACGGCGATTCGATAATTTGTTCTGATTATTATAAGGCTGGCTCAATCCTCAAACCCGGTCTTGGTGAGACATGGTTTACCGATGATGTAAATTTAGATGAATTTATGTATAAAGAAGAAATGCCTGGTGAAAAAATTGCCCCTATGGCAACAACTGAAGATGTAAATAAAAATGATATACTTGATATAGGTGAAGATATAAATGGCAATGGTGTTATTGATCCAGCCAACAGTTGTATAGTTAAAAGTGATATTGGAACAGTAAATGGTGTGGCTTCCTCAACCCTCACCTATCTCCAATCCCATGCGGCAAATATAAAGATAAGACTGACCGCGGAAGCAAGCGGAGTCTCAAATTTTTACGAAACCGTGCTTCTTTGCACTGAAACGATGGTGGATAATGGTACCTGCGGCTTAGGTTACTGAACGAATGCCGCATTAGTCCAGATATGGCTTTGTTGCGAAAGGTTATTGCAGAATAGCACCGCTTCAATTTTTTTCAGTTTTACTGGTGAGCAAACTGCCAAGAGCAAGCTCAATAAGGAATGTGGACGAATTAACTTCCCCAAGTAGGCGCACAGATTTGGGTCGGATTTGTTCGATCTTGAATCACAAAAGTTGAAGGAATAGCGAGCTATTTTGATACTTTTGGGATTTGAGATCGAACAAAGGCGGCCTGAAGCTGTGATGCATAGTTGGGGAAGTTATTTTGTCTACGTTCCTAACTTTGCTATAAGTATTGAGTGCTTTTTCGTGATAATCTGTAGGCATTAAGAATGCACAATTCGCAACCTTACCACGTATAGCTGAAAAAACAAACTAAAAAGCTGAAATGAAAATACAGGAAATCCTGAAACAACCTGAAAACAAGTCTCTGGAATTTAAAAAGGAAATTCCAAAAAACAGGCTAAATTTGCTGAAAACAGTGATTGGCTTTGCAAATGGTTCCGGAGGACATATCTATGTTGGTGTAAATGATGACCGTACTGTAACAGGTATAAAAGAGGAGCCTTTTGACCTGGAAGAAAAGCTGTCGAGCATCATATATGATTCAATTTCGCCCATCCCCAATCTCTTTTTCCAAACAACCACCTTTGAAAATAAAGTTATTTTTATCATAAGAATTCTTCCCGGAGCTAACAAACCATATTATTTGAAAAAACTTGGTCCTGAAGATGGTATCTTTGTGAGAGTCGGTTCAACAAACAGGAAGGCGGATTCTCAGATTATGGCTGAACTGAAGAGACAGGCCAGAAATATCAGCCTTGACCAGGAAATTGATTCATCCTTTGACTGTGATATTTTAGATATGCGGCTGCTTGAAAAGTTTATTGAATTACGTGGGTTAAAAACCAGAGCAACCCTTGACTATTTTATCAAAATCAAGGCCGCACAGCGTTATGATCATACGTGTCATCCAACCATTGGCGGATTACTTTTATTTTGTTCTACTCTGCCGGATAAATATTCTTATGCAAAGTTCAGGGTTTCTCGTTTCAAAGCCGAAAGCAGGGCTGATCTGATAAACTCGACCACTATTGATGATGGTTTATTGGCGGCGCCGGAAAAAATTATGGATTTTGTTCATCTTTATATGGAAAAAAAGGTGAATTTATCTGCATTGCGAAGGAAGGAAGAATATGATATTCCTCTGCCTGCTATTCGCGAGGGGATTTTAAATGCAATCTGTCATAGAGACTATTCCATTACCGGGTCCGACAATAAACTGGATATTTTTTCAGACAGGATTGAAATTACAAGCCCGGGTACTCTTCCCATAGGAATAACCGTTCGGGATTTGGGAGAAGGAATATCCGAAATCAGGAACAGACTTATCGTAAAGATATTACGTGAAGCAGGATATATTGAGCAACTCGGAACAGGCATCTTGAGGATAAAGGAGGCGTGCAAAAAAATGGCGCTTCCCGAACCAAAATTCGAAGAGACAAGTAATTTTTTCAAAGCAACTATCTTCAGGGCACAATTGATTCTTTCGCCTGATCTTGAAACTATTTATGCTCTAATCAAAAAAGGGTCGCCTTTGGGTAGCAAAGAGATAGCAAAAAAAATGAATGTCCATCAGAATACAGCTCTGAAAAGACTGAAACAGCTTGAGGAAAAAGGGTTGATTTATAAACATGGAAGCGGGTCTCGTGTGAGATATTCTGTTTGATGTGAGATCGTGTGAGAATGTGAGATAGATGTGAGATAGCTTCAGCTTGTCTTGCACTACGTATATTTGACCAAGGATTCTATCATGCAGCTCAACTCAAATTTTCCGCCGCGGTCGCAGTCTTTGGTTGACTTCGATGTGAGTAGAGATTGCTTTGACAATATTGCGCTATAACCAAATTTTGTCTTGACAATATTCGGTTACGACCTTATATTGTCAAACCATGAAGAGAATATTATACGAAAATATCTGGGAAATGCTTTCTGCGCATAAGCAAATGGTTTTTATTGCCAGGCCGAGGCAGGCAGGCAAAACCACATTTGCGCAGATTCTGGCCGAAGATTTCAACAATTCACTTTATTTTAACTGGGATATTCTTGACGAAAAACGAAAACTGATTGAAAACCCGTTTTTTTATGAAGAAGTTCATCGCAAAGATAGTTCCATGCCGCTTATAATATTTGATGAGCTGCATAAATATTCAAACTGGAAAAATTATCTTAAAGGTGTATATGACAGAGACAAAGGCAATTATAAATTTATAGTCTCCGGCAGTGGCAGGCTGGATATGTATCAAAAGGGAGGAGATTCATTAGCCGGAAGATATTTTATTTTTTATTTGTGGCCGTTTACCCTTGCCGAGCTTGCAGGAAATAATCTCCCATTTGAGCAATTCATGTCCAATCCCATTAAAGTTCGTGTCTGTCCAAACAAAACGCAACCTGTCTGGAATAGATTAAGTCAATTCAGCGGATTCCCTGATCCATACATTAACAAAACGGACCAATTTTACCGAATTTGGTCAAACACTTACAAAAAACAGCTCTTACGCGAAGATATCCGTGATTTTATATTGCTTCGCAGCATTGAAAATATGGAGATACTTTTTTCTCTGCTGCCTTCCAGGATCGGCAGCCCTCTGTCAATGGCAAGCCTTGCCAGAGATATCCATGTGTCATTTGACAGCATCAGGAACTGGATTGAAATTTTTGAAAACTTTTTTATGGTTTTCAGAATACCTCCATGGAGCCAAAAGATATCCAGGGCCATAACCAAAGAGAAAAAACTGTATCTTTTTGATTATGCCGGAATTGAATCCCCGGCAGCAAAATTTGAAAACATGGTTGCCCTGGAACTTCTCAGGGCTATATCAAACTGGAATGATCTCGGGCTTGGGGATTTTTCCTTGCATTATCTAAGAAAGAGTGAAAAGGAGGAGGTAGATTTTCTACTTTCAAATAATCACAATCCTTTCCTGCTCATTGAAGCCAAGCTATCTGATGATCATGCAGCAAAGAGTCTGATTAAATTTCAAAAAATTCTCAATATCCCAGCAGTTCAGCTTGTCAATAAAAGCGGTATCTGCAAACTTGTTTCCAACAATGATTTGAAAATAATGATAATCAGCGCAGATCACTGGCTGTCATTGCTGCCGTAATGGAATTTGGGCTGTTTCCTCCTGCGCCAGCCTGTGAACGCTTACGTGCTGAGAGATAGCCTTATGCTACCGGTTCTTCCGTGAACGGTTACAGGTATTGAAAGCAAATTAAATTAGCGCACCTTCGGTGCGGGCTTTTAAAGTGCCTGTGAAACCTAACCCTGGTGCAACTTGTTAATAACGCAACAGTAAACACTAATTTATCCTATCATATTGAATTCATGAAGCATAAAATGGAAATTCCTATACTATCAAGTTATTTCGTCCACGTTTCTTAATGATTATTGACACAACTTGAAACACTCTGCCTATGGGGTAGCAACAAGTTTGCCGTAGTCAAGAAAAAAAGTATGGTGGGCTAATGAAGAAGTCTGGCGCATGTAGTGCGTTGTAAACATAATGGTTATCTTTCTTTGTTCATTTATCTGCTTTAAAATATTTATAACAGCAGCCTGATTTTCCACATCTAAATTCGAAGTGGGTTCGTCACACAAAAGCACTTCAGGAGACACAGCTATTGCTCTGGCAAACGCTACTCGCTGAGTTTCACCACCTGAAAGCCGGTGCGCCTGAGCCTGGATGAAATCACTCATTCCAACAAGGTCAAGAGTTTCTTCAATAATAATTCTTCTCTTTTTTTGAGAAATGCGTCTGATTTTTAAGCCAAATTCCACATTTTTATAAACCGTGCCCGTAAATAAAATGGGGCGCTGGCTTATTACAACTACTTCTTTGCGAAGATTTTGCAGGGATGATTCTGAAAAATTAACAGTTTTTGAACGATAAAGGATGTTGCCTGCAGCAGGAACCTCAAGGAAGCCCAGGATGTTCAACAAGGTTGTTTTGCCGGCGCCGTTTGGGCCAAGCAAAGCATAAATTTTCCCTTTTTCAATTTCCATTAAAGGAATGTCTAAAACTGTCCTTGAACCATATTTCCTGGTTATCCTGGATAATACATAAAGCATCAGGTTCCGGTTCTCCCCTGGAAAAAATGAAAAACGAGATTAATACCAAAGCTTAATACCAGCAATATAATACCCAAAGCTACAGCCAGGACGAATTCTCCCTTGTCGTATTCCAATGCCATAGCAGTAGTTATGGTACGCGTGAAACCTTTCGCATTTCCTCCAAGCATCATACTTATACCCACTTCAGCGATAACTCTACCAAATGCGGCTATCACTGCAGCAACTATTCCAAACCTGGCTTCTCTGAATATTACACAAGCTGTCTGCCGGCGATTAGCTCCCAGAGTCATGGCGGTTTTACGGTATCTTTCATCAATCCTGCTTATAGCAGCTATTGTCAGAGTTGCTACTACGGGCAGAATTAGTATGATCTGACCGATAATTATGGCTTTCTGAGTGTAAAGCAGATCTAAAGAACCAAGAATACTTCTTCTTGAGATAAATGAATATACAAAAAGACCTATAACCACGGTGGGAAAGGCGAGCATTGTATTTAAACATATTATAAGAAAAGACTTACCCTTAAAAGATCCGTAAGCTATTAAAAAACCCAGAGGCACACCTATCAGGCTTGCGAATAAAGTGGAAACACCGCTTACCTTAAGAGATACCCATACAATTGAAAGCACTTCAGGATTCAGGGAGGCAATAAGAAGAATTGCAGATATAAAGCTGTCAGTTAGAAGTTCCATGGATAAAAAAGCTGATTTCCCATAAGCCTGTAATTTGCTATCAGGGATTGCGCTTCAGGTGAAATAATCCAGGTTGCAAACTTTTCAGCCAGTTCATGTTTCACATGCGGATGCCTGGCAGGATTGACAGGAATCACACCATAGGGATTATTTAAAAAAGAATCGCCCTCACACATGATCTCCGGATCAATGCTTTCTTTCCTGCCATATTTATATTTTATATAAGTACCTCTGTCAGAAAGGGTATATGCATGTTTCTCGTCAGCATACATTATTGTTTTTCCCATACCCTGGCCTATTGAAACATACCAGGCCATTGAATTTTCAGGAAATATAAAGCTGATTTTTGTTTTTTTTCCTTTTTTTAATATCCCGGTTTTTCTCACTTCTAAAGGAATCCCCGATATTTTCCAAAGAGCCTGTTCTTTGGTATGAGTACCGCTGTCGTCACCACGGGATATAAACAAAGCTTTGACTTTGGCTATTCCTGCCAATGCAGCGGCTGCATTAGTTCCCCCACGTACACCTGCAGGGTCATCCGAAGGCCCGAGTATTACAAAATCATTATGCATTACCGGATAGCGTTTTGTGCCATAACCTTGTTTTACAAATTTTTCTTCTCTTTCTTTTGCATGAACAAAAATTACATCAACATTGCCATCTATTCCGTCCCGAATAGCTGCGCCTGTACCCTTGGCAAATACTTTTACGCGGATTCCCGTATCCTTTTCAAACTCAGGCAAAAGAACATCAAGCAGGCCGGATGCTTGAGTGCTTGTTGTAGTAGCCATTTTAATAATTTTATCTTCACCAGGCGCAACCCCATAAGTCAGTAAAATTGCTATTAAAAGCAGCATTGCTTTTAGAATTAAATTTCTTTTCTTCATTTTTCCTTGTTAAACGATAAAAGTTAGTTGTTTTTTGGGGTAGTTTCGGGACGCTCCTTGATAAATTGATATGTCGATTAAATCTTGAACGAGCGCAGGGACGTTTAAGCAATCAATATTTCAAGGAGCGTCCCATAAGTGTCTCTAAATAAGTGTCTACTAAAAGTTGTTGCGTATTGCGCAATATGCAGTATAATATATAGTGTGATCAAAACATTCAAACACAAAGGCCTGCAAAAGTTTATCGATACGGGCAGTCTTGCAGGGATTCAGCCTTATCACAAGCAAAAGCTCCGAATGCGCCTGAGCGCTCTGGATACCGCAACCAGCATTGAAGATATGAATTTACCAGGCTTTCGTTTGCATCCCTTGAAAGGTGATAGAAAAGGTTTGTGGGCAATTGACATAAGCAAAAACTGGCGTATCATTTTTAAATTTAAAGACGGCAATGTATATGTTGTCGATTATGAGGATTATCACTAATGGGTATGCATAATCCACCTCATCCTGGTGAGTTTATCCGGGAAGTATATCTGGAGCCATTTAACATAAGCTATCGTAGAGTTGCCTTAAAACTCAAGGTATCGCCATCCACCTTTTTGCGCTTGATTAAAGGTCAGAGCAACGTAAGCCCTGAAATGGCATTGAGGCTTTCTAAAGGGTTGGGGCGCTCTCCTGAAAGTTGGCTGGCGATGCAGGATAGTTACAACCTTTGGCATGTCAAGCAAACTGTAAATTTCGATGAGATAGAGCCATTGGCAATTACAGCATAAGTTGTCCGTGGGAACGCGGGACGCTCCTTGATAAATTGATATGTCGATTAAATCTTGAACGAGCACAGGGACGTTTAAGCAATCAATATTTCAAGGAACGTCCCGCTCATCCTCAACATATCAAGGAGCGTCCCGCTCATCCTGTTATAGATAACGATTCATTTGGGAAACTTTTATTAATAAAATGGTAACCGTTCACGGAAGAACCCATAACAAGGCTATTTCCCAACATGTAAGATTTTACAGGCACTGCATATGCACGCTTACATAAAATGATTGCAGTTATACTTCTCATGCGTCGTCGGCCTGCACAAATAACTTGAGTCCGGAAATTCCTTGAACCCGCACAAGTTGTCCGCTGTCAATCGGCGGATCATTTCCTGTCACTTCGGCTTTCCACAGCTCGCCGCGTATTCGGATATAGCCTGAAGGAGCCAATCGATCCTTCGTGACACCTTGTGTGCCGACCATACAGTTTCCAACTTCAGCGCTATCCATATCGTAAGCGCGCCAGACGAATGGGAACAAGATCATGTCCTTGATCACCCAGAGACCTGTCAGCCCCCAGGCAAACCAGACAGGAACGTCCACCCACTGTTTAATCAGGATCAGCACCAGAACCAGGAGAAAAATTTCCGGTACCTGGAAAACGGCATATCTAACCATCACTCGAAATGACCAACTCTGTTTATTCATGCCTTTTATTGACTCCTGTGATTAAGAAAACCCGAAACTGAATTTTATATCTCTCTACAGGTGAATGTGTGCTGAAAAGTTTTATGACGGAAGAATTTCCTTTATATCTTTCAATATTTCTTTTATCGGAGGCACATCTTTGAACCACTCTTTTTCAGTAATTTCATTAGTGCAGGCACAATAAATCTGTGAAATCAACATGTTTAATCCGGAAGGCAGTGGTTCGGGCTTTAATTCGCATATATTTTTCCATTGCTGCCTGTCCTTTTTCTTTGCATCTTCAACAGCTTCACGCCATGCTGTATTACGATAGTATATCCGTGTTATTTCCTTGCTTACAGGGAATCCATCTAATGTAAAACGGCACTCATCAAGCGTACCAAGAACATCAACCACCATCAGACGACGTTTGTCATCAAAGCCGACTTCTATTTTTCCGTCTTCATTTATCATGCCTATTTTTGAAAACTCTCTGGTTATGAGATCATTGACTCTGTTTGTGAGATTTTTCAATTTGATTATTTCGTCATTGCTTAGACACGAAATTTGTTGGGCTTCCGCCCAGGTTAAGTATCTGTCCGTTACTTCTAATTTGGTGGAAACATCCAGAATCGGTTTATCTAATTTCTGGTTGGGAACAGGCTCTTTATCCAGACCCAGATCCCCAGGCATTATCTCTCTATCTTTCAGGCGTTTAAAAATACTGCTGCCGGGCGGCAGAGAATTCCTGTAAATCACCTCAAGAGGAATCAAAAAACCTTTTTTTTCACTCCGGTACATTGAATAATCATATTGATCCCCTTGAAGTTCAGGACTTATAACTTGTAACAATTTAACTTCCATTATATTTACGGGATTTTTAATCTCAGAAAGTTTTTTAACGGTATTATCCTCCACAAGCCCTGCATAGTGAGTGGGAACACCGATTTTTTCAAGTTTTTCAAAAAAATATGCGCCAAGGAGCGCTATGGCTGCTCCTTTATAATTAATATGGTCGGGCATTTCTCCCCCAGTCGAATATAGAATATCTATCTGAAAAGATGAATCTTGCCTGTCCAAAGTTGCCGGGAATTGCCTCTTTTAAAATTTTAAGGTCTTTTACACTACCCATCCTGCACCTCCTGAGATTTATTTTTTCCATTTATCAATAAATCGTATAATTTCTGTTTTAACTTTCAGAGCATTATTCATAGCCGTTCCTGTGCTGTTATCTACAACAATTTCAGCGTCAGGACTTTCTTCATACTCCACATCCACTCCGATTACAGCTCCCAGATCTTCAAATTGAGTCCCTTTTTCTTTTCGTTCCAGTGCTTTCCTGTACATTTGTGCTGTTACCAGACCTTTTTCACGCTTAGATTCCCTTTCAATACAAACTGAAAGAGGACATCTGACCACCACCTCTATAAACCGGTTGATCTTTTTTCTTGCCATTTCCCTGTACAACAGTTTGTGAGCGGTTGCATCTATGATTATATTGATTCCGTTTTGCACACGTTCTGCCGCAAAATCGACTAGCTTTTTATAAACAAAATCACGTTCCAGTTCCGTATATTCAGGATTCTGAACATACTGCCTTCGTATGGCATCCATCTCAATCCGTTCGCATGATATTTCATTATCCGTCAACATCTTACAAACAATCTTTGAAATATTGCTTTTTCCGGAACCGGGAAGCCCTGTGAACCAGACCGTCCATCCTTTATTCAAAGTATCGGTTGATTTCATCTATTTCCACTCTCTCTGCTGCAAGAATATTTTTGATAAAGTTAAAAAGCTTTCTTCGTATATCCTTAGGATGATTCGGATACCATTCCGGAGAGGCGACTACCAGACCGCGAAACGCATAAAATGGCTGAATAACTTCGAAAATTTCACTGTCATTTGTTTTATCAAGGTAAGTTGCCATAAAAGTGTCATGCAGCTTTTTATAAGGACCATCCAGTTTACCATATTTTAAGAGGGAATAGAGAATATAATTAATACCCATTCCTGCTATATCGTCGGCTGCTTCTCCGTATTCTCCACGGCTTCGATCAAAGGTGGAAAAATCAGTGCCTTTCCGAAATTTTATATTCCATGGATGAAAATCCCCATGTTCACGGCAGAGGCGATGGGTATATTCTTTGAGCTTCCAGCGCCACTTTACGCAGAGCTTTTCGATCTCGCAAAAGTCATTATCAGAAAAATATTCATAGTGTCTGGGATATCCGTCGACAATTCCCATTATACATTCTCCGTGACCGACAAGATCTCTTACTTTCCTGGTATAAAGTTCCGGTTCATCTTTCTTTTCTTTGTGAACATCTGCCAGATAGATGGCAAGAGCCTTTGCTCTTTCGATATCCTGATCAATAAGAGATTCCTCTTGAAGGCGCTTTAAGTCTAAAAAATAATCGTCTCCTTCTACCTTTTCCGTTAACAAAAAATAAGCCTTTGCATCTCGAACAGAACTTGCTGCCCCTTGTGCCGTAAAATAACCTATATCAAGAGGGCGAGCGTGTTTAGGGAGCCGTTGACCGGCATCATACTGAAACATCAACACATGCGCCCTGTCCCACAGATACTGATGCCCGTATTTATCGTTTCGCATTGTAGAAAAAATCACAGACCTGTCTTTGCCGTCTTTGCGAAATTTAATTAAAAAGGTCTCGCCATACCCCAACTTCTTTATGGTATCGTCAAATCCACCCAGCTTGTCGGTTCCGATCAGTTCCACAGGTTTACCAAAACGTTCTTCAAGGTAGTTCTTGATGACCTCAATTCGAAGAGGTATGTTTTCTGTTGTTTCGTCTTTCATGTATTACTCCTTTAAAATTTTTTTGATTTAAACCTCGTTCCCTGATTCATCATTTGCTTTGAAGCATCTCGCGTGCATGATCAATGGTTGCTCTGGTAATTTCTACCCCGCCCAGCATTCGGGCTATTTCTTTTATTCGCTCTTCTTCACTCAGCAGATCAATACCGGTTCTAGTTCTGCCATCTGAAACATTTTTTGATATCCTGAAATGATTATTTCCGAATTTTGCAATCTGGGGCAGATGAGTTATGCAGATTATCTGGTGATGGTCGGCAAGAAGAGAGAGTTTTCTGCCTACAATCTCAGCTACACCTCCGCCGATCCCTGCATCAACTTCATCAAAAACTATCAGTTCCACCGATTCTGTTTCCGCCAATATAGCCTTTAGCGCCAGCACTACTCTTGAAAGTTCACCTCCTGATGCAATATTTGCCAGTGGTTTTAGAGATTCTCCTACATTCGGGGCAATCATGAAGACCGCCCGGTCGATTCCGGTTTCAGATATATCCTTGTCTTCGGTTGTAAGGTTTGAATCCGTATTCTGATCTGTCGATATCGTTTGAATGGATATCTGAAATTTTGTGCCTGACATCTCAAGTGCGGATAATTCCTTTTCTACTTTTCCGCCAAGAATTTTTGCCGTTTCTTTTCTTTTTGTGGAAAGCCGCAGAACATGTTTTGATAGTTTACCGTGTAAATCAGAGAGTTTTGCTTCAGTTTCAGCTATCTTTTCGGATATATTTTCGATTCCCGAAAGCTCATGGTTGATTGATTCAAGATAAGAGATTACATTTTCAATGGATCCGTCATATTTTCGCTTTAGCTTAGCAAGAGTATCGAGCCGCTTTTCAACTTCTTCGAGCCGCTTTTCATCTATCTGTATATTTTTCAGATAAGTTCTAAGTTCTTCAACAATATCCTCTAAGCGAAATGTGATTTCAGCTACGCTTTCTGCGTTTGGGAAAAGTTCAGGGTCAATTTGACATGCTTTGTCAAGATTCTTTTTCACTTCCATAAGCCGCTCTGCTATTGCGCCCTGTGCGCTGTAGAGATCTTCAATGCTCTCATGAATTGCCCGATAAAGAGCTTCTCCGTTTTTAAGACGTATCTTTTCCTGCTCAAGAGCTTTATCTTCTCCAGGAGTTATAGAAGCCGCCACGATTTCTTTTTTCTGGAATTCAAGCAGGCTGATATGTTCAGTCTGTTGATTTCTCATGACATTAAGGTTGCGCATCTTCCGGATTAATGGAACTATTTCATGGAAACATTTGTAAACCTTAGTGCGCAGAGACATTAAACCGCCAAACTGATCAAGCATCACAAGCTGCTGTTCTTCTTTTAAAAGACCCTGATGAGCATGCTGTCCTGATATGCTGGCCAGATTTTCGGTTATTGAATTTAAAAGCTGTATAGTGGCAAGTCGTCCGTTGATGTAAATTTTGTGTCTGTTGCTGCGGGAGATAATTCTTCTTACCAGAAGTCCTTCAGATGGATCATAGCCATGTTCTTGCATGATTCCGGAAACTCTACTTTCCGGCGTAATCTGAAACAATGCTTCAAGCTCGGCAGTTTCAGCGCCGGTGCGAATAAATCTATCGGTTGCCCTGCTGCCAAGCAGAAGATTAATCGCATTTATCATGATGGACTTGCCGGCTCCGGTTTCTCCGCTTAATATGGTCAGCCCATCTGAAAAAGATATATGCAGATTATCAATTATAGTAAAATTTTTAATGGAAAGTTCTCGAAGCATAGGGCAGAGCCTTTGGGTATGCAATTATAAGCCATTCCAATACATCTTCGGCATAATTCTTACTTACAAGTGGATGGCATTCTATGTTCCATGGCGATTTTTTACAAAATTTGCATTTTTTAACATACCGGAATATTTGAATAAATTTCTATCCACTGCCGAGAACCAGGCTTGTAAATGAATTTGATAATCATTATGCATATAACGCCGCTAATTACCGGCAGGTAAAAATAGAACTGGCTCCTCTGATGAACAGGATTAATAAATCTATCAAGTAATTTGGGAACAAAACAACTGAATTTACGGTATCCTTCAAAAACATCGAAAAGTAGTTTACACTTTTTCAAATTTATAACAGCCCAAAGAATAAATTTTATAAAACAACTTCAGTCTTTTTACAATAATTATTGTATATTGATTATATTGACTGTTATTATATTTTAATAATTGTAAGCGTTCACAGGCACTGCATATGCACGTTTTCAGGGCAACCAACATAGCAACACTATAGTTGATTACCCTGAAAACGCACATCTACAGCGCCTGTAAAAGCTTACATATTGGGGAGTAGCCTTGTTGTGCTACCGGTTCTCCCGTGAACGGTTACTAATAATTATTGCCAAATCATTAATTTTTTAGAATTTGAATAATTCTATGCCATCAATAGAAAACGCAATAGCCTTGGCCATCAAGGCGCACGACGGTCGGGTTGACAAAGCTGGAAAGCCCTATATTCTGCATGTACTCAGAGTAATGCTGGCGCTTGATACAGAAACGGAAATGATCACCGGAGTTTTGCATGATGTGGTGGAAGATTCCTGCTATTCACTGGCAGATTTAAAAAAAACAAGGTTTTCAGATGAAATCATTACCACGCTGGATTGTTTGACGAAAAGAGATTCGGAAAATTATAAGAACTATATTGAAAGGATTAAAACCAACACTGTTGCAATACATGTAAAACTGGCTGACCTTGAAGATAATATGGATATCGGCAGATTATCGAATCCCTGCAAAGAAGATTCTAATCGTCTGGAAAAATACAGGAAAGCATATCTGAATTTGACAAATTTTCATAAAAACAAGATCTAAATTTGCTTCATCCTCTTTGCCGCAGCATTCTCAGGCTTTGAATCTGTTATAATGGTCTTTTACAATTTTCCTTATATCTTCAGATTCGAGGATTGTCCCGCTTTCCGGGCTGTGAACGTAAAGCTGAGTGGCCGGACAACGATAACCGAAAAACTATGATAAAGGTAAAAACTATCGGTCAAATACTGCTTTTCAAATGCGGCACGGCTTTGCCCAGTCCATCTCCAGTGGCTGGTTAGCCGATGTATTCGGTTTGAAGTCCTGCGTTCTTGGCCGCTTCAAATTGTCTTCTGTCAGAGGTGACAAATAGATCTGCCCGCCACTCCAAAGCACAAGCAAC